>DATMZM010000159.1:0-9063 GCA_035607445.1 Thermoanaerobaculia bacterium
CCTCGCCCTCGCCGCCTGCCTCGTCCTCTCGGCCTGCGGCAAGAAGGGCCCCCCGCTGCCGCCGCTGCGCGACGTGCCCGCCCCCACCCAGGACCTGGCCGCCCGCCAGCGCGGGACGCAGCTGCTGCTCTCCTTCACCTACCCGAAGGCGACGCCCGGCGGCCAGGCGCTCGCGGGGATCTCGGGCGTCGAGGTCTGGGAGGTCGTCCGGCCCTTGCCTCCAACCCCGCCGACCCCGCCCCCGGCACCTCCCGCCGCCGGGACGACGCCGACCGCCGCGACCGCGACGACGCCCACGGCTCCGACCGCTCCAGTTCCCGCCGCACCGGCTCCTGCGGCTCCGGCGGCTCCGGCTCCGACGACTCCGGCCGCAGCGGTTCCGCCCGCCACGACCGCTCCGGCCCCGGGAACCACCCCTCCCGCCGCCACACCCCCGGGGACACCGGGAGCCCCGGGCGCGACGCCCGCCGCGCCCGCCGATCAACTGCCCGCGCTCGACCCGCGCGAGTTCAACACGAACGCGAAGAAGATCCTCACCCTCGCGACAGCGGACATCGCGGCCGCGACCGAGGGCGACAAGCTGGTCGTGGCCCTGCCGGCGCCGATTCCGCCGCTCGTTCCGCTCGCTCCGGTCATCCCGGCCGCTCCGGCGGTCGCCGCCCCGGCCACTTCGGCCACCTCGGCCAGCCCCGGGGAGGTGCACCACTTCGCGGTCCGCACTCTCGGGCCGACCGGCGACCGCTCGGAGTGGTCGAACGTCGTCCGGATCGTCCCCAAGGCTCCCCCCGCCGCGCCGGCCGAGATCGCGCTCAACCCGCGGCCCGACGGCATCGAGGTGCGCTGGAAGCCGGTGCCGGGCGCCCTCGGCTACCTGATCTACCGGCGCGACGCCGCGGTCAAGACCTACGGCAACGCGGTCAAGGCGGTGCCGGCTCCCGCCGAGAGCGCCGTCGATACCGACGCGAAGCTCGGCTCGAGCTACATCTACGCCGTCACCTCGGTCGCGCAGCGGGCGCCTCTGCTCGAGAGCGCGATCCAGAGCGAGCGCGAGGTGCGCTACGCCGACCGCTTCCCGCCGCCTCCCGTGCGCGACCTGGTGGCGCTCGCCGAGGCCGGGCAGGTGCGCCTGGTCTGGAGCGCGAGCGACGCTCCCGACCTCGCCGGCTACCGGATCTACCGGCGCGATCGCGAGGGGGGCGAGCTCCGCCGCCTGAACGACAAGCCGGTGGCCGAGACCGAGTACACCGATTCGGGCGTCGCCTCCGGGCACTCTTACGTCTATCGCGTCGTCGCCGTGGACGCTCAGGGCAACGAGAGCGAGGCCCAGGAGACCCAGGCCTCGACCCGCTGAGGCGCCCCGGATGGCGGCCACCCCGGCACTCGAGGCACACCCGGCGCTCCCGGCGGTCCCGTTCTGGAAGCTCTCGGGCAGCGGCAACGACTTCGTCGCCTTGAGAGAGCCGGCCGCGGCACCGGCGCCCGAAGAGATCCGGGCCTGGTGCCGCCGCGGGGTCTCGCTCGGCGCCGACGGCCTGATCGCGCTCCGGCGCGGCGCGGCCGGCCAGGGCGTCGAGATGGACTACTGGAACGCCGACGGCCATCCGGCCGATCTCTGCCTGAACGGCACCCGCTGCGCCGCCCGGCTCGCCTTCGAGCTCGGCTGGGGCGAGGAGAGCCTGTCGATCCGCACCGCCGCCGGCACCTACGCGGCGCGCGAGCTGCCCGGCTCCCGGATCGAGCTGACCCTGCCGTTTCCGGCCGAGCCGCCGCGCGCCCTCGACCTGGCGGTCGAAGGCGTGCGCCACCGCGCCTGGTTCCTCACGGTCGGCGTGCCCCACCTCGTCCTGCTCTGGCCCGAGAGCCTGGCCCGAGCGCCGGTCGTCGCGCTCGGCGCGCCCCTGCGCGCCCATCCCGACCTCGGACCCGCGGGCGCCAACGTCGATTTCGTCCGCTTTCCGGGGCGCCGCCGGATGGAGATCCGCACCTTCGAGCGCGGCGTCGAGGGCGAGACCCTCTCGTGCGGCACGGGGGTGCTCGCCGCGGCCGCCGTCGGCCTCCACCTCGGGCTCGCCGAGCTGCCGGTGACGGTCGCGACGCAAGGCGGCTTCGAGCTCGAGGTCGGCGGCGACCGCGGCTCCGGGCGCTTCACCCTGGCCGGCGACGCGCGGATCGTCGCGCGCGGCGAGCTGCTCGCGGAGGCCGGCGCCCTGCCGGCGCCGCCGCCCTGGGCGGCCCGATGAAGGAGGAAGGGATGCCGGTGACGGCTCCGATCGCCCCCGACCTGCCGAGCGCCGGGATCGATCCCGGTCTCCTCGAGCGCGGCGCGGGCCTCGAGGACGACCGCCGCCGCCCGCGCCCGCGCCTCGCCGCGATCGTGCCGGCGTTCAACGAGGAGGAGACGCTGGCCGCCGTCCTCGCGGCGCTCGACGCGACGCCCGGGATCGACGAGGTGATCGTGGTCTCCGACGGCTCGACCGACGGCACCGTCGAGATCGCCCGCCGGCTCGGGGTCAAGGCGATCCACCTGCGCGAGAACCAGGGCAAGGGGACGGCGATGGCGGTGGGCGTCGCCCACACCGACGCCCCGGTGCTCCTGTTCGTCGACGGCGACATCCTGCACCTGACGAGCCGCCCCCTGGTCGAGCTGGTCGCTCCGGTGCTCGACGGCCGCTCGGGCATGAACATCGGCCTGCGCCACCGCGGGCGGCTGCCCGACGCGGTCCACCAGAGGTGGGGACCCCACCTCTCGGGGATCCGCTGCCTCCTGCGCGAGGTCTTCGAGGCCGTCCCCGAGCGCAACCTGCGCGGCTTCGCGATCGAGACCGGCCTCAACTGGGCCTGCCGGCAGCTCGGCCTGCGCCTGACGACGACCCTGCTCTACGATTTGAAGCACCTGGTCAAGGAGAAGAAGCGGGGCCTCGTCGCCGGCTCGATCGCGCGCCTGCACATGTTCGCGGCGGTCTTTCTCGCCTGGGGCTCGCTGCGGCTCGATCCGCCGCCGCTCAACACCCGGCAGACGCGTCCGGAGACCTTCCCCTGGCCCGGCCCGTTCTTGCTCGATCAGACGGCGCTCGAGCTCGAATACATCAACTTCCAGCCCCTGCGATGAGCGACGCCGCCCCCTTTCCGCCGGTCGACGAGCAGATCGCGCTGCTCCTGCGCGGCGCCGTCGACCTGATCGACGAAGCCCAGCTGCGGAGCAAGCTCGAGCGCTCGCGCGCGACCGGCCGGCCGCTCACGGTCAAGGCCGGCTTCGACCCCTCGTCGCCCGACCTCCACCTCGGGCACACGGTGCTCTTGCGCAAGATGCGCCACTTCCAGCGGCTCGGCCACCGGGTGGTCTTCCTGATCGGCGACTTCACCGCGCGGATCGGCGACCCGACCGGCAAGAAGGCGACCCGGCCGCAGCTGACGCGCGAGCAGGTCGAGGCGAACGCGACGACCTACCAGGAGCAGGTCTTCCGCATCCTCGACCGCGGCTCGACGGTGATCGACCGCAACGGCCGCTGGCTCGACGCTCTCGGCTCGGACGGCCTGGTCAAGCTCGCCGGCCGCTACACTCTCGCGCGGATGATGGAGCGGGAGGACTTCCGCACCCGCTTTCAGACCGGCCAGCCGATCCACCTCCACGAGCTGCTCTACCCGCTGACGCAAGGCTACGACTCGATCGCCCTTGCGGCCGACGTCGAGCTCGGCGGCCACGACCAGATCTTCAACCTCCTAGTCGGCCGCGACCTGATGAAGGAGGAGGGGATGGAGCCGCAGGTCGTGCTCACCGTGCCGCTGCTCGTCGGCACCGACGGCGCCGAGAAGATGTCGAAGAGCCTGGGCAACGCGATCGCTCTCGAGGACTCCGCGCGCGAGATCGTCGGCAAGACGATGTCGCTGCCGGACGCGCCGATGTGGGACTGGTATCTGCTCCTGACCGACCTGCCCGAGGCCGAGATCGCCACCCGCCGAGCCCAGGTCGCGGCCGGGCAGCTCCATCCCAAGGCCGCGAAGCAGGATCTCGCCCGGCGCCTCGCCGCCGAGCTCCACGGCGAGGCGGCGGCGGACGCGGCGGTCGCCGAGTTCGACCAGGTCTTCGCCCGCGGCGGCGTGCCGGACGAGATCGCGGAGCTCACGCTCGACGGCGCCCGGCAGCTGCCGAAGCTGCTCGCCGAAGCCGGTCTCGCCGAGAGCCACGGCGAGGCGCGGCGGCTGATCCAGCAAGGGGCGGTCTCGATCGACTCGGAGCGCGCGGCGGATCCCCACCGGACGCTGCCGCCGCGCGGCGAGCCCTATCTCGTCAAGGTGGGCAAGCGGCGGTTCGCGCGCATCCGGCTCCGCTGAGGCCGGAACAGCGAAACGGTCGGAGCGAAAGAGCGAGCGCCATGCAGCACCTGCAACCCCAGATGGCCCAGATCCTCGCCCGCTACCGGATCCCGGTCGAGGACGCCGAGCGGATCCTCGAGGAGCTGTTCCTCACCCTGCACCTGAAGCGCGAGACGATCACCCAGCCCGACCGCTGGCTGCTCTCCTCGCTCAAGAACCGCTGCCTGATCTTCTGGCGCAGCCGGCGCGAGCAGTTCTGCCGCGCCCTCGACCTCGGATTGCTCAGCATGCTGAGCTCGCCCGAGGTGCCGGCGAGCGAGCGGGCCGACGCCCGGGTCCGCATCGCCGCCCTGAGCTCCCGCCTCTCGGCCTCCTGCCGCCAGCGCATCGAGCGGCGCTACGGCCTGGCGGACGCCGACGGGATCTGCGAGCCCGAAGAGCGGCTGGACCCGGAGATGCTCCGCTGCCTGATCGCCCTCTCGCGGCGGATGGTCAACGAGGGCGCGCTGGCCCCCGAGGCGCGCGATGCCTGACCGGGACGACGACAAGCCCGACCTCGGCGCCCTCCTGCGCCTGGCGCTCGGCGACCTGGGCCGGCCCAAGAAGGGGGCGCCCGACCCCGACGACGACGACTTCCTGTCGCCGGGCCGGCTCGCCGCCGGGGTCTGGGACCGCCTCACCATGCTCGAGAGGGAGCGGGTCGAAGCGGTCTTCCTCGTCGAGGAGCTCCGGCCGCTCGACGCCGAAGCCCGCCTCGAGAGGATCGAGCAGGACGAGCGCTTCCGGACCTGGGGCGTGGTCGAGAGCCTGCTCGCCGAAAGCCGCGAGGAGGCCGAGGTCGAGCCCGAAGCCGCTCTGAGCCTCGCCCGCCTCGCGTTCGCGACCGCCGAGCGCCTCACGCCCAAGACCTACGGCGCCTCCTGCGTCGAGGACCTCTGCGCTCGCTGCCTCGGCGTGATCGGCCTCTCCTTGTGCCGGCGCGGCGACCTGGCGGGCGCCGAGGAGGCCCTCGAAACCGCCTGGGACCACCTCGGCGAAGGCACCGGCGACGTCCTCGAAAAAGCGCAGCTGCTCGATCTCGAGGCGACCGTCCGCACCGGCCAGCGGCGCTTCTCCGAAGCGCTCGCCGCGATCGACCGCTCGATCCGCGGCTTCCGCGCCGCCCACGACCAGCACTTCGCCGGCCTCGCCATGCTGCGCCGGGCGAGCATCCTGCGGGCCGCGGACCGCCGACCGGAGGCGGTCGCCCTGGCGCGCGAAGCGCTCTCGATGATCGAGACCGAGAGGGTGCCGCGCGAGGTGCTCGAGGCCCGGCGCGAGCTGATCTGCGACCTGAGGACCCTCGGCCGCGCCGAGGAGGCCGAAGCCGAGGCCGCCCGGCACCCCGCGGTGCCGGCGCGGCGGCCGGAGGCCCTCCTGTGATCGCGCCCGGCGCGCGCCTCGCCCTGCGGGCCGCGCTCCCCTGGCTCCTGGGGCTCGCGGGCGCGACCGCGGCCGGCGCCGCCGAGCCGGCCCGGGCGATCCCCTTTTCGGCCTTCGGCCACGAGGCGGAGATCGGCACGCTCGGCGGCGAGTCGGCGAACGCCGCGCTCGAGGCCGCTCGCGACCGGGTCGCCGAGATCGAGAAGCACCTGGCCGAGGTCGCGCCCGGCGACGGCGCGCCGCACCCGGCCGACAAGAGCGTGCTCGAGCTCCTCGACAAGGCCCAGGGCGCCTGCTTCTGGTCGGACGGCCTCCTCGCCCCCTTCGGCCGCGGCCCCGCGCTCGAGGCCAAGGGTCCGCGCCCGGAGGGGCCGGCGCTGTGCTACCGCGCCCGCATCGACCGGACCGCCGGCACCGTGGCGCTCGCCCCCGGCGCCCGCCTGGACCTGCGGGAATTCGCCGCCGGCTTCGCGGTCGACGGCGCGACCGAGGTCCTGAAGGCGCGCGGGCTCGACCGCGGCTGGGTGCGGATCGGCGACGTCCGCCGGGTCTTCGGCGAGGGCCTGCGCCCCGGATCCGGCTTCTGGATTCCGCCGCCGCCGCAAGCCCGCCGGCTCGACCCCGACTTCCGCGGCTTCTCCTTGCGCGACCGCGCCTTCGCGGTCGCCGCGACCTCCGACGATCCGCCCCACCTCGACCAGCGCACCGGCCAGGGGGCCTCCGGCTCCGCGGTCGTCCTCGCCGTCGCCGACCTGGCCGTCGACGCCCAGCTCCTCGCCGCCACCATGCTCCTGGCCGGCAGTCGGGCCGGCGAGCTGCGCCTCGGCTCGCTCCGCTCCGACTCCTCCATCCTCTGGCTCTACGGCACGGGCGAAGGCCTGCCCCTCTACGTCGAGCACAAATGGTCCGAGGTGCGGAAGAAGTAGCGGGCGGCGGCCCCCCTACGTGCCCAACGAGCGCTGGGCTTGGATCTGGCGCATCTGGGTGGCGACCTCCTGGGCGCTCAAAAACAGCTTCGAGAAACCGCCTCCGGACTCGCCGAGCACCTCGCGGTCCATCTCGGCGCCGAAGATGCCCCGTGGGGTCAGGACGTAGAACTGGACCCTTCCCGGGCCGGGCAGCGGTTGCTCGGGCGCCGGGCGCATCGTCGGGAGGAGCTTGCCCGAGAGCGCGATGAGCTCCTTCGCCGCCCGGCGGACGGCATCGTGCGCCCCCCCTCCCTTGATACCCCCGCCCGACTGGTAGTACAGGCCGGCCTCGCCGTCCGCGAAGCAGGCGAGCGTCATCGCCGAGTCCGCGATGCCCATCTCCATCAGGGCGCCGTACGGCTCGTCGTTGTGGACCTGGCCGGCCACGCCCAGTTCCTCGGGGGTCGTCGCGAGCGCCTTCCGGCGCAGGTTCATGTAGACGACCTCGGGCGGCTCCGAAGGCTTCTGCGGCCGTGCGGTCTCCGCCAGCATCCTCTCGGCCGCCACGCGCGCCATCGCTCCGGAATCCGACTTCGCCGGTCCCGGCGGGGCCCCGGCGGCCTTCTTCCGCCGCATGTACCACCAGACGAAGATCAGGACGATGACCGTGATGGGCTCCCAGAGATAGATGTGTTTCATCGGTTCCGTCCGCGCGGCCGGCGCGCGCGAGCCGTGCGCCGGCAGATTGCCGCCGGTCCATGCCGCGCATCGGATGCGCCGGCAGACCGCCAGGAGGAAAACCAAGCTCGCTCGATCGCCCGCGATGTTAAGCGAGACCGGCCCCCGGTGCCAGGGGGGACGGCGTCGGGGCACCGGGCAAGGTGACCGGGGCGCCATGGCGCGCAGGCGCCCCCTCGAACGCCCCGGAACGCCCTCCCCGTGAGACGATTTCCCATCCCCACCGGATGAGGAGACCGCCATGATCGCGCCCCGCTGCCAGCCCCTCGCCCTCGCCGCCGCCCTGCTCCTCGCCTCGACCCCCGCCTCCGCCGTCCCCGACGACGCGGCCCGGACGTCGCTCGAGGCGACCGAGAACGCGTTCGCCGGCTCGGTGCTGCACAAGGACAAGGACGCGTTCGCCGCAAGGCTCGACGAGAACGCGGCGTTCATCGGTCCGGACGGCGTCACCCGCGGCAAGGCGGCGATCCTCGAGGCGTGGGCCCCCCTGTTCGCGCCCGGGGCACCCTCTTTTGAATGGCATCCGGAGATCGTCGAGCTCTCGGGCGACGGCGCGATCGGCATCACCCGCGGACCCTGGGTGATCCGCTCCAAGGGCAAGGACGGCCAGGAGACCGAGCGCCGCGGCACCTTCAACTCGGTCTGGAGGAAGGACGCCAGCGGCGGCTGGAAGATCATCTTCGACGCCGGCTGCCCCTGCTCGGATCCGAAGCCGGGGTCCGCCCCGGATCCGAAGAAGGACTAAGGCGCGGCGCGCGAGACGATCGCGTAGGCGAGCCGCTCCCGGAAGCTCTTCGTCTCCTCGGGCTCTTTCAAGCTCCAGCCGGGGAGGACGTTCATCAGCGCCGGGAGCCAGCCGACCCCGATCGTCGACTTGATCTCGCACGGGACGTCGATCGTCCGGCCGGTCGCGGCTTCGCGCAGCGTGAAGGAGTAGCCGAGCTCCATGCGCGCGAACTCGGGCACGACGCCGAGGGTGAGGATCGGCAGGAACGGGATCCAGCCGCCGCGGCGGTTCTGGCAGCGGCCGGTCAAGGTCGCGGTCCAGTCCGCGGCCGCCGCACCCTCCGCGCCCTCGAGGACCGCCGTGCGGAAGAGCCCTGTCGCCTCGAGCTGAGAGCGGAGGATCCCGGCATTGCCGTACTCGGCCTTCGCGATCGCCACGACGCCGAACGAGGGCACCGCCGCCACCTGGGCCGCCTGCGCGGCGGTCAGAGCCCGCGGCGGGAGCGAGGAGCCGCAGCCCGACAGGACGACGGCCGAGAGAAGGAGGAGAGCGAGGGCCACAACGCGACGGGGACCGAGCATGGCGGCACCTCCTGTTCGTATCCGCCCCGGAAAGTCTACTCCCGGGCGGAGGCAAGCTCCGCCCCCTACCCCGACCTTCCGGTCTTTCTCCGCCGCCTACCGCCCGCGCGACCGGCCCGGTCCGGCCATGCCGTGGTCGACGGCGGGCTCGATCGCGGTCTCTTCCGCTTGCCACAGCCCGGGATAGTGGGTGACGAAGCCTTCGCCGTCGACCGCCAGCTCCACGGCGAAGGGATCGTCGGGCCGGCCGGCGCGGCTCTCGTAGCGGTAGGTCCGATCCCCCGTCCGGCGATAGACCTGCTCGAGCGGCTCGAGGGTGAGCTCGGGCAGGCGGAGCCAGGCGGCGCGGACGGGCGCCTCCTCGCCGACTTGG
>DATMZM010000370.1:0-2386 GCA_035607445.1 Thermoanaerobaculia bacterium
GGAGGGCGCATGCCTTTCAAGCTCGGCGTCTTGCTCATCCATGGAATGGGCAACCAGGAGCCGGAGTTCGCGGACGAGGCGATCGAAAAGATCAAGGCTCGGATCGATCGGATGGGGTCGCGGAGCGGCGACATCTCCTTCGAGATCGTGTGGTGGGCTCACGTTCTGGGCGACAAGGAAGCCACCCTCTTGCGGCACATGGCGGACGGCAACGAGCTCAACTGGATGACTCTTCGCGGCTTCGTCATCAATTCGCTCGGCGATGCCTTGGCTTATCAGGACACCCAAGTATCGCCCGGCCAAGTCAACGTCTATCGAGAGATCCACGCTGTCGTCGCCAAGAAGACGGCGTACCTCCGGGAGCGCATTCGCTCAGGGGTCGAGGACACGGCTCCCGAGGCTCCGCTCGTGGTCATCGCCCACTCTCTGGGCGCCCAGATCATGTCCGACTACATCTGGGACATTCAGCACAAGAAGAACTTGAGCTTTCCGGTCGGCGAGAATCCGTTCGAGAGGTGCGAAACCCTGACCTCCATCACGACCTTCGGCTGCAACATCCCGTTGTTCACCCTGGCCTTGAACACCATCGAACCGATCGACTTTCCGCCCTCAGGGCTCGAGAAATATTTCCCGGCCGGCACCAGCCCGGAGGAGATCGCGAAAGTCTCCACGTGGACGAACTACTACGATCCGGACGACGTCCTCGGTTATCCGCTCAGGACGCTCGACCCCAAGTACGAGCGCATCGTTTCTCGCGACGTCCCGGTCAACGTAGGAAACATCCTGCAATCCTGGAACCCGGCTTCCCACACGGCCTATTGGACGGACGACAGCATCATCAAACCGATCGCGGAATCGCTGTGCAACATCCTGCAGCTTCTTTCGGACGGCCCGGCGGCAAGAGGCGCCGAGACGAAGGCCGTTCGCGCTGCGCGCGGTCGCCGGCGACCCACCCCTTCCAAACCGTAGAATCGAGCCTCGCCGGCACTAGGCCGGCTCGCTCGGCCGTTGTGGCATGCTTCGCCGATGCCCGCGACCGGCGCTCCCTCCCGTTCCCTCGCCACATCCCCTTCGTTCTGGATCGCGGCCCTGAGCGTCGCGCTTCACGCCGCGGTGATCGGCCGCTACGGCATCTTCCGCGACGAGCTCTACTACATCGCCTGCGGCCGGCATCTGGCGTGGGGGTACGTCGATCACCCACCGGGGGTCGCCCTCTTCGCGCGGCTCGCCGAGACGCTCTTCGGCACCAGCCCCCAGGGCTTGCGGATCCTGCCCATTCTCGCCGGCGCGCTCGTCGTCTTTCTCGCCGGCCGGCTCGCGCGCGAGCTCGGGGGAGGGCGCTTCGCGGAAGCTCTCGCGAGCCTCGCGGTGCTCGTGGCGCCCGTCCTCTTGTACGTCTTCCACTATCTCTCGATGAACGTGCTCGACGCTCTGTTCTGGACGCTCGCACTCCTTCTCCTGCTCAAGATTCTCAACGGCGGCGATCCGCGGCTCTGGCTCGCGTTCGGGCTGGTGACGGGGCTCGGGCTCGAGAACAAGCTGAGCGTCCTCTTTCTGGGCGCGGGGGTCGTCGTCGGCCTCCTGCTGACGCCCGAGCGGCGCCTTTTCGCCAGCCGCTGGCCATGGCTCGGCGGCGCTCTCGCCCTCGCGCTTCTCGCGCCGCACATCGCCTGGCAGATCGCGAACGGCTGGCCGACCCGGGAGTTCGTCGCGAACGCGACGGCGCACAAGAACATCCACTATTCGCCGCTCGCTTTCCTCGGCGAGCAGATCAAGCAGATGCACCCGATGACGCTCCCGCTCTGGCTCGGCGGCCTCGCCTGGTTCGCCTTCTCGAAGGAGGGGCGGCGCTACCGGGCGCTCGCGATCGCCTACGTCGCGATCTTCGCTCTCCTCGTCGCCCAGGGCGGCAAGCCCTACTACCTGGCGCCGATCTATCCGCTCCTTTTCGCCGCCGGCGCGCGCGCCTTCGAGGGGCTGCTGGCCGCGCGCAACCTCAGCTGGCCGAAGCCCGCGGCTCTCGCGCTCCTCGCCGCGGGCGGCGCGGCGACCGCTCCGCTCACGCTGCCGCTCCTGCCGATCGAGACCTTCATTCGCTACGAGGCCGCCCTCGGGCTCCACGGAAGCTCCGGCGAACGCCATGCGATGGGCAGGCTACCCCAGCACTACGCCGACATGTTCGGCTGGGAGGATTTGACCGCGACGGTCGCCCACGTCTGGCGGACGATCCCGGAAGCGGAGCGCCCCCGCTGCGCGATCTTCGGCCAGGATTACGGCCAGGCGGGAGCGATCGACGTCCTCGGCGACCGCTACGGCCTGCCCGACGCCCTCTCCGGCCACAACAGCTATTTCCTCTGGGGCCCGCGCGGCTACGACGGCCGCTGCG
>DATMZM010000290.1:0-5465 GCA_035607445.1 Thermoanaerobaculia bacterium
TAGTCGACGAACGGCATCATCGCCTCGCCGAGCACGACCTCGGGGCGGGCGTCGAGCAGGCTCCACGGCGCCTTCCGGCCTGCCCAGGCGAGGACGGTGTCGTAGACGCGCCGGGTGGAAACCGGCTCCTCGCGGACTCCCGGGGAGATGCCGCTGCCAGCGATCGCGAGCGGCACGCGCATCGCGCCCTGGTAGAGCAGATGGCCGTGGAACTGCTCCCCGTGATCGCCCCTCCCCTCGCCATGGTCGCCGACGACGATCGCTTGCCACGGTCCGCGGCCGACCCGCGCTCTGAAGCCGGCGAGGAGCCGGCCGAGCTGTTGGTCGACGGCCGCGATCTCACCGAGGTAAGGATCGGCCCGGTAGCGCGAGCGGAACGGCTCGGGCGGCTCGTAGGGATCGTGCGCGTCGTAGTAATGGACCCAGAGGAAGAGGGGACCCTCCCCCGAGGTCTTCAGATACGCGAGCGCCCTGTCGGTCGTGGCCGGCGCGGGGCGCTCGATTCCTCGCGGCCCCAGGTCGTCGTCGTAGACCGCGAAGCCGCGCGCGAGGCCGAACGCGCGCGTGAGGGGAAAGCCCGAAACGAACGCCGCCGTCCGGTAGCCCGCCGCGGCGAGAAGCTCCGGGAGGAGCGGCCGGTCCGCCGCGAGGTATCTTCCGTTCTCGCGCACTCCGTGCTCGCTCGGATAGAGACCGGTGAGCATGGAAGTGTGCGCCGTGAGCGTCTGGGGAGCCACCGTGTACGCCTGATCGAAGCGAAGTCCGCGCGCCGCCAGGGCGTCCAGATTCGGCGTCTCGACCCGATGCGAGGCATCGCCGACCGCGTCGGCTCGCGTGGTGTCGAGGGTGACCAGGAGGATGGAGGGGCGGTCTGCGGGCGCCTTGGCGTTTCCCGGAGCTTCGTCCCGCGAGCAGGCGACGAGGGCGGCGAGAGCCAACGCCCAGCCGATCGAAACGAGCTTCTCCGAGCTGTGAGCGGCTCTCATGGCGCGGGAGTATAAGGACAGCGCGCCCGGCCGCCCGCCATGGCATAGCATGAGAGGCAAATGATCGATCGCCGACAGTTCGCGAGCCTGCTGGCGCTCACCGGGCTCGGCGCCACGGCGGCCGGAGCGGCGGTGAAGAAGCCCGCGCCGCCGCCCGTGCGGCCGAGGCTTCCGCCCGCCCCGGTCAAGCCACGCCGGCTCGCCGAGGGGGACACGGTCGGGATGATCCTGCCGGCGACGCTCGAATTCGAGCCGAGCCTGATCGACCTCGGGCGCGAGCAGCTCGAGGCTCTCGGCTTGAAGGTGAAGATCGGCGCGCACGCGCGCGACAAGGTGGGCTCGTTCGCCGGCACCGACCGCGACCGCGCGGCCGACATCCACTCGATGTTCGCCGACCCGGACGTGCGCGGCATCCTCTGCTACGCCGGCGGCTGGGGCACGCCGCGGCTCCTGCCTCTGCTCGATTTCGATCTCGTCCGCCGCAACCCGAAGGTGCTCGTCGGCTACAGCGACGTCACGGCTCTGCTCAACGCGATCCGCCAGGAGACCGGCCTCGTCACCTTTCACGGTCCGGTCGCGGCCTCGAACCTGCAGCCCTACACGGTCGACCATCTGCGCCGCGCGGTGATGTCGACCGAGCCGCTGGGAGTCCTCGCGAACCCGGAGAAGGAGCCCGACGAGCTGGTGAACCGGACCTGGCGCACGCGCGCGATCCGCGGCGGCAAGGCGCGCGGCCGGTTGGCCGGCGGCAACCTGACCCTCGTCTCCTCGCTGATGGGAACCCCCTGGCAGGTCGATACGCAGGGCGCGATCCTCCTTCTCGAGGACATCCGCGAAGCGCCCTACCGGATCGACCGGATGCTCACGCAGCTCGCGCTCGGCGGCGCTTTCGAGCGCGTCGCGGGCGTCGCCTTCGGCTACTGCACCGAATGCACCGCGGAGGGCCCGTCGTTCAGCGTCGAGGAAATCCTGAACGACCGCTTCGCGGCGCTCGGCGTGCCGGTCCTCTCCGGCCTCGCGTTCGGGCACCTCAAGAAGATGCTCACCCTGCCGCTCGGCCTGGAAGCCACCCTCGACGCCGACGCCGGGACGCTCGAGATCCCCGAGGCCGCGGTGGTCTGATCGAGAGCGGATCGCATCCTTTTCGTTGTCGCCGCGAAAAGCTCCGTGCTATCGTCGCGACCAGCATTTCGCTCACGTCACATCTCGCGCCTGCCGGCCTTCCTCGCCGGCTTCCCGCGCTCGGCCCCTGCCCCGGCTCTGCTCTCTCTTCGCGGCGGGAACCTTGCCGCGGGCGCCCCGATGCGTTTCGACGCGGGCGCCACAGGGGGATTCGTCCGATGAAGAAGCGTCTCGCAGCTCTCGCCGTTTTCGCCGCCGTCCTGGGATTGAGCCCCGGCGCCGCGCGCGCCCAGCAGACCGGATCGATCGAAGGCAAGGTGACCCTGCCGGACGGCTCTCCCGTCGCCGGGGTCGCCGTCCGGGCGACCTCCGACGTCCTGCCGCTTCCGCGCACGGCGACGACCACCGCGACCGGCGAGTACCGCCTTCCCCTTCTGCCGCCCGGCGACTACGAGATCACCTTCACGCTCGGCGATCTGGCGCCGCGGACGGAGCGCGTCCAGGTCCTCCTCCAACAGACCGCGATCGAGGACGTCACCCTCTCGCCCGAGGCGATCGCCGAGGAGATCCAGGTCACCGCGGAGGCGCCGGCGATCGACCCCACCTCGTCCGAGCTCAAGACCGCGATCGCGAAGGAGGTCATCGACGCCCTGCCGGTCGGCCAGGAGTACCGCGACCTGGTCAAGCTGATCCCCGGCGTCCAATATTCGGAAGACACGGTGCGCGGCCCGAGCGCGGGCGGCAGCGGCCAGGACAACGCCTATCTGTTCGACGGCGTCAACGTCGCGCTGCCGCTGTTCGGCACGCTCTCGGCCGAGCCCTCGTCGCACGACATCGACCAGATCGCGATCGTCACGGGGGGAGCGAACGCCGTCGACTTCAACCGCGCGGGCGGCTTCACGATCAACTCGGTCAGCAAGTCGGGGACGAACCGCTTCCACGGCCAGGCGAGCTACCAGATCCAGCCCGAGAGCGCCACGAGCAAGCAGAAGGACTCGACCCTCTCGACCTTCGAGGAGGACAAGGACTGGGCGGTCCTTTCGCTCGGCGGCCCGGTCGTCCGCGACCGCCTGTTCTTCTACGGCTCGTACTACCGGCCGACGAGCAAGAAGAACAACAGCGCGAACGCCTATGGCCCGGTGCCCGATTTCAAGAGCACGCGGGACGAGGGATTCGGCAAGCTCTCCTACACGCCGCTCGAGAACCTCTCGATCCAGGGCAGCTTCCGCGACTCCTCGCGCGAGGACGAGACGGCGTCGGTCGGCGGCTTCGCGGCGGCCTCGACCGCGCAGGGCCAGAAGGCGACGCTCGGCATCGCCATCGCCGAGGGCTCGTGGATCCTCTCCGACCGGAGCTTCGCGAGCTTCAAGCTCACCGACTTCGAGAACAAGACCTCGGCGCGGCCGGACACCCGCTTCTCCTTCCAGCCCGCGCTCGGCCAGCGTCTCGACATCGCGAACCTCGACCAGCAGGGGTTCATCAACGTGCCGCTCCCGATCGCCGGGCAGACGGCCTACAACCAGTTCATCGGGCCCTTGATCGCGCGCTACGGCTTCACGCAGAACGGCGTCCGGACGGGAGGCGGTCAGGTCGGGGGCGGCAGCTCGATCACCAACGACGACTTCTTCCGCAAGAGCTATCAGGTCAGCTGGAACTACCTCTTCGGCCAGAAGGTGAGCCAGGAGGTCCACCTCGGATACCAGTGGTCGCGCGACGAGGAGGACCTGCAGCGGACGAGCAACGGCTGGGGCTCGATCACGGTGCCGGGCGGGCGGACGTCCTTCGGCGGCCGGCCCGTGTTCTTCGAGGCGGCGATCGACCAGATGGGCCTGGCCGGCGCGGGCGGCGTGCCGGTCATCCATTCCGAGCTCGTCTCGCACAACATCGAGATCAACGACCAGATCCGGCTCGCGAACTGGACGTTCAACGCCGGCGTGGTCGCGAGCAAGGACACCTTCTACGGCCAGGGCCTGCGCGCCGTCGGCGGCAACCTCTCGGGCTTCGCTCTCGCCCCCGGCCACAAGTACAAGATGTACGACATCGACTTCGGCGACATGATCCAGCCGCGGCTGGGCGCGACCTGGGCCTACAACGGCAAGGACACGATCTACGCGAACTTCGCGCGCTACAACCCGGCGGCGAGCTCGCTGCCCCGCGCCGCGTCCTGGGACCGGAACCTTGTGCGCACGATCCGCGTCTTCTTCGCGGCCGACGGCTCGTTCATCGGGAGCGACCCTCTCGGCTCGTCGTCGGGCAAGTTCTTCGACGACGGCCTCGATCCGCGCCGGGTCGACGAATACCTGCTCGGCACCTCCCGGCAGCTCTCGGCGCGCTGGACCGGCCGCGCGCACGCGCGCTACCGCTACGCCAACAACTTCTGGGAGGACACCAACAACAACGCGCGGATCGCCTTCAACCCGCCGGCCGGCATCCCGCGCGAGCTCTACGTGCCGAACCTCGCCCAGGTGCAGAGCGAGATCGGCGGCTCCTCCTACGTGATCGCCGAGCTCGACGGCGCGTTCTCGAAATACTACGAGGTGAGCGCCGAGACCGAGTGGCGGAGTGCCAAGGCCTACTTCCGCGGCTCCTATACCTGGAGCCACTACTACGGCAACTTCGACCAGGACAACACCACGACCGAGAACGACCAGGCGATCTTCGTCGGCTCGTCGAACATCGCGGACGGCGCGGGCCGCCAGCTCTGGGACAAGAAGTACGGCAACCTGCGCGGCGACCGCCGCCACCAGCTCAAGCTCTACGGCTCGTACCAGCTGCCCTGGCACGCGAGCGCCGGCGCGTTCGCGGTCTACCAGTCGGGCCAGCCCTGGGAGGTCTGGGACGTTGAGGTCTACCGGGCGCTCACGACGAGCACGAGCGACGTCGACCGGAACGCCGAGCCGGCGGGCTCGCGGACGACCGACAGCCACTACCAGATCGACTTGAACTACACGCAGGACTTCCGGTTCGGCCGCTACAGCTTCCAGCTCCGCGGCGACCTGTTCAACGCCACCAACAACCAGACCGGCTACAACATCCAGAACCAGAAGAGCCTGGCCGGCTTCGGCAAGCCGAGATCGTTCTTCGATCCCAGGCGCTTCCAACTCGGAGTGAAGTTCGAGTTCTGACGCCCGGGGGATCGAACCTCCGGCTGGACCCGAGCGCCGCGATCCGGTCTCGCGGCGCTTTTTCTTCGGCTCCAATCGAGATTTGGCAGCACCTGGGCGGAGCACCGTTCGCCCGTCAGGCCAGTCGCGGCCCTTACGCCGAATCCTCGACCTGCTCCGCGATCTGGATCGAGGCCAGGATCTCGTGCCAGAGGGCTTCGCAACGTTCGAGATCGCTCGCCCAGAAGTCGAG
>DATMZM010000376.1:0-29068 GCA_035607445.1 Thermoanaerobaculia bacterium
GCCGCCTACCGGCCGTTCGACCTCGAACGCGAAGCGCCCCTCCGCGTCGACCTGTTCCGGCGTGGCGCCGGGCCGCCGATCCTGCTTTTGACGATCCACCACCTCGCGACAGACTTCCGCTCGATCGCGATCCTCACGCGCGATCTCGCCGCGGCGTATGCGACGGGGACGAGTCGCGGAGCCGCGAAGGGACGTCTTCTTCCCGCGGCCTCGAAGCCGGTCCCGTCCTACGGCGACTTCGTACTCTGGCAGACCTCCTGGCTCGCGAGCCCGGAGGGGGAGCGGGCGGAGGCGTTCTGGCGCGAGCGCCTCGCGGCGGATCGATCCGAGGGTGCCCTCGATCTACCGGCCGATCGCCCGCGGCCGGAGGCGCGGAGTTTCCGCGCGGGCAGCGTCCTCCTGCGCCTCGATCGCGCTCGGACCGGGGCGCTCGAAGGCTTTCTCCACGGTCGCGGCGCGACCCTCTTCGCCGGCCTGCTCGCGGCCTTCCAGGCGCTCCTCCACCGGCATTCCGGCCAGGCCTCGATCCGCGTCGGCGCTCCCGCCCTCGGGCGGACGGCCCCGGCAACGCGCGACGCCGTCGGCTACTTCGTCAACCCGATCGTGCTCGAAGCCGATGTTTCTTCCCACCCAGCCTTCGGAGCGCATCTCGACGATCAGGCCGCCCGCGTCCGCGCGGCGCTCGATCACCAGGCCTACCCCTTCCCGCTCCTCGTCGAGAACCTGAGCGGAGGCCGCGAGCCGGGGCGCGCGCCGCTCTTTCAAGCGCTCCTGGCGCTCCACCGAGGCGAACGGCCGGGCGAGGAGCCGCTCGCGGAGATCGCGCTCGGCACAGGCGGAGCCCGGCTGCCGCTCGGCAACCTCGATCTGGTCTCCTTGCCGCTCGCCGAGGGGCGGTCGGAATTCGATCTGACGTTGACGGCCGCGGCGACCCGCGAGGGCCTGGCGCTCGTGCTCGGTTACGCCGCCGATCTGTTCGATCGGACGACCGCCTTGCGCTGGGCGGAAGACCTGGACGCGCTCCTCGCCGACCTCGTGCACCGGCCGGACGCTCCCGTCGCGGCGCTCGACCGGCTCGACCCGGCCCGGCGCCAGCAGGTGCTCACCGCAAGGAACGAGCGCGCGGCGATGCGCGAAGGGGCTGGAGCGACCGGCCCGGCGGCCGGCGAGGCCCCGCGCACGCCGTCCGAACGGCGGGTGGCGGCGGTCTGGGGCGACGTCCTCGGCCGCGGAAGCATCGACCGCAACGACGATTTCTTCCGGATCGGCGGCCACTCGCTGCTCGCGGTCCGGGTCGCGTCGCAGCTCCGCACGCGGCTCGGCGTCGACCTGCCGCTGCCGGTCCTCCTCCGCCTCCCGACCGTCGCGGCGCTCGCCGCCGAGATCGATCGGCGGCGGGAAGCCGCGCCCGATCCGGCTGCGGGGGCCATACGGCTCCCGATCCTTCCGCGCGGCGAGAGGGGAGCGGCTCCGCTCTCGTTCGAGCAGCGGCGGCTCTGGTTCCTCGATCGGCTGGACGAGGAGGGGGCGGCCTACAACCTGGCCGGCGTGCTCGCCTTCGCGGGGCCCCTCGACCGCGGCGCTCTCGCGGCGAGCCTCGCCGAGCTGGTGCGGCGGCACGAGGCGTTGCGGACGCGGTTCTCGAGCGACCGGGTCGCGGACGGCGGCGAGCCGCTCCAGATCGCGGCGCCGTTCCTGCCGGACGCCGGTCTCGGGGGTTCCGGGGATCTCCGTGGGCTCCCCGCGGTCGATCTCTCCGGTCTCACCGGTCGCTCGGAAGCCTGGGGCCGCGCCGAGGCCGGCCGGCTCGCGGCAGCCTTCGCCCGCCTGCGCTTCGACCTCGAGCGGGGGCCTCCCGTCCGCTTCGCGCTCCTCGCGCACGGGGCGGAGACGACGGACCTCGCGCTCGCGATCCACCACATCGTGGCCGACGGCGGGTCGATCGGCGTTCTGGCACGCGAGATCGCGGCGCTCTACGGCGCTGTCGCGGCCGGACGGCCAAGCCCCCTCGCCGAGCCGGCGCTCCAGGCCGCGGACGTCGCGGTCTGGCAGCGCCGGGAGGAGTCCGCGGGCGTTCTCGCGGACGATCTCGACTTCTGGCGCCGGGAGCTCGAGGAGGTACCCTCGCTCGACCTCGCGACGGACCGGCCGCGGCCCGCTCTGCCGCGCTTTCGCGGCGGGCGGGCGAGCGTCGCCCTCGCGCCGACTCTCGCCGAGGCGCTCGCAGCGCTCGCCCGGTCCGCGAGCGCGACGCCGTTCATGCTCGAGCTCGCCGTCTGGGGCGCTCTCCTGGCCCGCTGGTCCGGGCAGATCGATTTCGCGCTCGGCACGCCGGTCGCGAACCGCGACCGCGCGGAGCTCGAGCCGCTCGTCGGCTGCTTCGTCAACACCCTGGCCCTGCGCCTGCGGCTCGATCCGAGCGCCGGATTCGACGCGTTCTTGAAGCGGGTCCGCGAGTCTTCCCTCGCCGCCTACGCCCATCGCGAGCTGCCGTTCGATCTGCTGGTCGAAGCGCTCCAGCCGGAGCGGGGCGCGAGCCGGTCGCCCCTCTTCGAAGCCTTCTTCGCCCTCGACGAGCCGCTGCCGGCGCTCCGCCTGCCGGGCCTCGACGTCTCGCTGCGCGAGATCGAGACCGGCACCGCGAAGTTCGATCTGGCGCTCGCGCTCGGGATGCCGGACGATCGGGGCACCCGCGGCCATTTCGAGTACGACAGCGACCTCTTCGACGCCGCGACCGTCGAGCGCCTCGCGCGCCGCTGGGAACGTCTGGCCGCCGCGGTCGCCGCGCAGCCGGAGGCGCCGCTCTTCGAGATCGATCTGCTGTCGGACGAGGAGCGGCGGGAGATCGCGGCCGGACAGGGGCCGCGGCTCGAGCGGACGCCGGTCCGCCTCGAAGCGCGCTTCTTCGCCCAAGCGGCGCGCCGGCCCGAGGCGGTGGCGCTCGTGACCGGCGCGACCGGCGAGGAGATGACCTACGCCGAGCTCGCCGCGCGCGCCCGGCGCTTGGCGGCGAGGCTCCGCGCGCTCGGCGTCGGCCCGGAGGTGCGGGTCGGACTCTGCACCGGACGCGGGCCGGAGATGGTCGCCGGCATGCTGGGCATCCTCGCGGCGGGGGGAGCCTACGTGCCGCTCGATCCGGCCTATCCGCCGGAGCGGCTGCGCTACCTGCTCGAGGACTCGGGCGCGCGGCTCGTCGTCACCGCCGAGGGCGCGCGGGAGCGGTTGCCGGAGGGCGGTTTCGTGGCGGTCGCCTGGGACGCTCCGGCCGCGGGCGCGGCCGAGGAGATCGCGGCGAGCGGGCGGTCCGAACGGCCGGCGCCGCCGCTCCTCGAGTCGCTCGCCTACCTGATCTATACCTCGGGCTCGACCGGCCGGCCGAAGGGCGTGGGCATCCCGCACCGGAGCGTTTCGGAGTTTCTCGACTGGGTCGCCGAGGGGTTCTCCGCCGAGGAGCTTTCGGGCGTGCTGGCCGCGACTTCGATGTGCTTCGACCTCTCGGTCTTCGAGCTGTTCGGGCCGCTCTCGCACGGCGGCGCTGTCGTGCTGGCGGAGAACGCTCTCGCTCTCGCCGGCCTGGCCGCTTCGGCGCGGGCGCGGCTCCGGCTCGTCAACACGGTGCCCTCCGCGCTCGGCGAGGTGCTGCGCGCGGATCTCCTGCCGCCCTCCGTCGTCACGGTCAGCCTGGCCGGCGAGCCGCTTCCCGAGAGCCTCGCCGCGCGCGCCCTCGCGACCGGCGGGGTGCGCCGGGTGCTCAACCTCTACGGCCCGAGCGAGGACACGACCTACTCGACCTGGGGCGACGCCGGGGCCGAGGTCGGAACGAAGGTCACGATCGGACGGCCGCTGCCGAACACGCGCGCCGCCGTCTTCGAGCCTCGCGCCGCGGCCCCGACCCTCGCCTGGCCGGGCGCCACGGGCGAGCTGGCGCTCGGCAGCGCGAGCCTCGCGCGCGGCTACCTGGGCCGGCCGGCCGAGACGGCGGAGAGCTTCCGTCCCGATCCGTCCGGCACAGCGCCGGGCGCGCGCCTCTACCTCACCCGCGACCTCGTGCGGCGGCGACCGGACGGCCGCCTCGACTTCCTCGGCCGGCGCGATCATCAGGTGAAGGTCCGCGGCTTTCGGATCGAGCTGGGCGAGGTCGAGGCGGCACTCGCCGCGGCGCCGGGCGTTTCCGAGGCGGCGGTCGCGGTCGAGCGGAGCGCCGAGCGTCCCGACCGGCTCGTCGCCTACGTCGCGGGGGGAGCGAGCCTCGACGCGGTGCGCGCCGATCTCGCCGCGCGCCTGCCGGCGCATCTGGTGCCGAGCGCCTGGGTGGGGCTCGCGGCCCTGCCGCGCACGCCCAACGGCAAGCTCGACAGGAAGGCGCTGCCGGCGCCGGATGCCGTCGTGCGACCGCGGCGGGCGCCGCGCACGGAGACGGAGCGGAGGCTGGCCGCGCTCTGGGCCGAGGTGTTGGGCGTCGCGGAGATCGGCGCCGAGGACGGCTTCTTCGATCTCGGCGGCCATTCCCTGCTCGCGGCGCGCGTCGCGACCCGGGTCAAGCGCGACTTCGGGCTCGACCTCTCGGTGCGCGACCTGTTCGCGCGGCCGACGCTCGCGGGTCTCGCGGCGCGCATCGAGGAGCTGCGCGCCGAGCGCGAGGAGAGCCGCGGGTCTCCGGCCGCGAACGCCCGGCGGGGCGCGCGAGGCGAGCGGGCGGAGCCCGAGACGGTCGCCGAATGGGCGCTCGCGGGGATCTGGTGCGCCGTCCTCGATCGCGCGCGGATCGATCGCGACGACGATTTCTTCTCGGCCGGAGGGCACTCGCTGCTCGCCGCGCAGGTCGCGGCGCGAGTGCGCCGGGCCTTCGGCGTCGATCTCTCCGCGCGCGAGCTGTTCGCGCGGCCGACCCTCCGGGCTCTCGCGGCGCGGATCGAGGAGCTGGCGCGGGCCGGCGCCGCGGAGGTCGAGCCGGCCGCTCCGATCTCTCCGATCGCTTCGGACGCCGCGGCCGGCGAGCCGAGGCCGATCTCGTTCGCCCAGGAGCGGATCTGGTTCCTGGAGCAGCTCGAGGGGCCGAGCGCGCTCTACAACCTGCCGGCCCTGGTGCATCTCGCGGGCGAGCTCGACGTTCCGGCGCTCGGCGCGAGCTTCTCCTGGATCGCCGCGCGTCACGAGGCGGTGCGCGCGACGTTTCAGGTGACGGCGGACGGGCCGCGCCAGCGGATCTCGCCGCCCCGCCCCGTGCCGCTGCCCGTCGCCGACTTCTCGGCGCTCGGGGCGGGCGCCCGACAGGCCGTCGCGAGCGCCGCGTCGCGCGCGGCCCGGCGGCCGTTCGACCTCGCGCGCGGTCCGCTCCTTCGCACCTCGCTGTTCCGGCTCGCTCCGGGCGAGGCGGCGGTGCTCTTCGCCCTCCATCACGTCGCCGCCGACGGCTGGTCGCTCGGGATTCTGGCCGAGGAGCTGGCGGTCGCCTATCCGGCGCTCGCCGAGAGGCGCGCGCCGCTTCTCCCCGAGCCGCCGATCCAATACTCCGACTACGCGGCCTGGCAGCGGGAGAGCCTCTCCGCCGAACGCCGCGCGGCGGAGGTCGCCTGGTGGCGCGACGCGCTCGCGGGTCTGCCGCCGGTGCTCGAGCTGCCCACCGACCGGCCGCGCCCGGCGGAGCGGTCGCCCCGCGGTGGGACGCTCCCGGTGCGCCTGCCGGAGGGCCTGCTTCCGGCCGTCGACGCTCTCGCGCGGCGCTCGGGAGCGACCCGGTTCATGGTCCTCCTGGCGGCGTTTCAGCTCCTCCTCGGCCGGCTCGCCGGCCGCGAGGAGACGGCCGTCGGCACGCCGGTCGCGAACCGTGGCCTGGTCGAGGTCGAGGGGCTGATCGGCTGTTTCGTCAATACCCTCGTGCTGCGCGCCGATCTTCAGGGTGCGCCGAGCTTCTCCCGGTTGCTCGAGCGCGTGCGGGAGACCGCGGCCGGCGCCTTCGCGCACGAGGCGATCCCGTTCGAGATGCTGGTCGACGCCCTCGCGCCCGACCGCAGCCTCGACCAGAGCCCCCTCTTCCAGGTCCTGTTCGCGCTGCAGCCGGCGCCCGCCCCTCTCGTCCTGCCGGGGCTGGCCGCGACCGTCTCCGAAGTCGCGACGGGCACCGCGAAGTTCGACTTCTCGCTCTCGCTTTTCGATGCCGGCCCTCGGATGACCGGTTTCGCCGAGTGGAGCGCCGATCTCTTCGACGCGCCGACCGTCGAGCGCCTGTTGGCCCGCTACCAGCGCCTGCTCGCCGCGGCGGTGGCCAGCCCCGAGACGCCGATCGACGCCATCCCCTGGCTCACCGAGGCGGAGGAGCGCCAGGTGCGGGAGGGCGGCGGCGAGCCGGCGATCGGCAGGCTGCCGCCGGGCAGCCGGGAGCGGCGCGGCGATCCGCTGCCGCCGGGAGCGCTCCGCGTGCACCGCCCGCCGCGGACGCCGACCGAGCGTGCGGTCGCCGCGATCTGGAGCGAGGTGCTCGGCGTCTCCGGGATCGGCCTCGACCATGGTTTCTTCGAGCTCGGCGGCCATTCGCTCCTCGCGGTGCGCGTCGCGGTGCGCCTGCGCGAGGAATTCGGCGTCGAGCTCGTTCTCCGCGACCAGTTCGCCTATCCGACCCTCGAGCGCCTCGCCGCGCGCATCGAGGAGGAGCTGCTCGCTCGCGCCGGCGACGAGAACCTCGACGCTTTGCTCGATCAGCTCGAAGAGGCCGCCGGCCGGCCGGCCGGCCTTGTCTCGCTTGTCCGCACTGACTTCACTACAAGAGATTGAAGGCGGGCCTCGAAGGGCCGGGTCTCGACGAGATCGACCGGGAGGAAGCGGTGAGCGAACGCCATCGAGAGGAACGCAGCGAGGAGATCGCGCTCGACGTCGGGGAGGGGGCGAGCCTCGTTCTTCGCGCCGATACCGGACGGATCCGGGTCGAGGCGGTCGAAGCGGCCGTGACGGCCCGCTTCGAGATCGTCGTCGCGGCTTCGGCCGAGAGCTCGGCCGAAGCGCGGCGGAGTCTCGAACGGGTCCGGATCGAGAGCCGCGGGCGCCGCGGGTGGGGCGAGGTCGAGGTGCGGATCGACCGCGACGACGAGGCTCCCGACTGCGACGTCGAGATCCGCGCGCTCGTGCCTTTCCGGTCCGACCTCGAGCTCGACGTCGCCGCCGGATCGATCGCGATCGATCGCCTGCGGGGTGACGTCAAGGCGAAGAGCGCTTCCGGATCGCTTTCGTTCGGCACCATCGACGGCACGGTGAGCGCGGCCTGCCAGAGCGGCGCGCTGCGCCTCGAGCACGCGTCCGGACCGGTGACGGTGGAGGCCAAGGCCGGACCGGTCGAGATCGCGTCGGCCGGAGACGCCGTCCGGATCCGCCACGTTGCCGGTCCGGTCGCGGTCCGCTTCACCGGCCAGCCGCGTGGCGAGAGCCGGATCGAGACGATGGCCGGTCCGGTCCGAGTGGAGATCGCGGGCGACGTCGGGGTCGATCTGGATGCCGCGACCCGCGCCGGGCGGGTCGCCGCCGGCGCGGGGCTGCCCGACTCGGGCTCGCGCGCGATCCGCGGCCCGGTCCATGGCGGCGGGCCGCTCCTTTTGGTCCGCAGCTTCGCCGGCCAGATCTCGATCGACGCCGGCGCCGCGATGCCCGAGGTGAGCGTCGCCGCTGGTTGAAGCGAAGAGGCGGGTCCCTGACCGAAAGGGGGAGGAGGGACGCCGCGGAGGAAGGAATGCGCTGGGTCGATCGGGCGCCGCTCGCCGCGGTGCGCCCGCGCCCTAACCGACGGGAGGAGGAAAGGGCGATGGCGACGTTGGACCGAGCGGAACGCTTGCGCCGACTCTCGCCGGAACAGCGCGAGCGCCTGCTCGGCCTCCTCCGCGAGCAGGCCGGGAGCGAGGCGCGCTCGGAGGCCATCCCGCCGCGCGGCGAGGAGACCCCCGCGCCCCTCTCGTTCGCGCAGGAGCGCCTCTGGCTGCTCGCCGAGCTCGACCCGGAGAACCCCGCCTACACGCTCTCGCTCGGGCTCCGCCTCGCGGGGCCGCTCGACCTCGCGGCTCTCTCGGCCGCCCTGACCGGGGTGGTCCGCCGCCACGCGGTGCTCCGTTCCGTCATCGAGGCCTTTGGAGCCGGAGGTCCGCGCCAGCGAATCCTCCCCGCGGCGCCGCAGGCGCTGCCGCTCGCCGATCTCGCGGCCCTCGGGGCGGCGCGGCGGGAGGGCGAGCTCGCCCGCGTCGCCTCGGCGCGCGCGAACGAGGCGTTCGACCTCGGCCGTGGACCGCTCTTGCGCGCCGCGCTCGTCCGGCTCGGCGCGCTCGAGCATGCGACGCTCCTCTCGCTCCATCACATCGCGACCGACGGCTGGTCGAACGGGTTGCTCGTTCGCGAGATCACGGCGCTCTACGCCGCGGCTTCGCGCGGCGCGCGGGGCTCGGCGAGGCTCCCGGCGCTCCCGATCCAGTACGCCGACTTCGCCGCCTGGCAGCGCCGGACGCTCACCGGCGAGGCGATGTCGCCCTGGCTCGAGTACTGGCGGAAGCGTCTCGCGGGCGCGCCTCCGGTCCTCGAGCTGCCGTCCGATCTGCCCCGGCCGCTCGCGCGCCGGCGGCCGGCTGGCCAGTGCCAGGCGCGCTTGCCGGGAGCGGTGGTCGCCGCCGCGGCCGAGCTCGCGCACGCGGCGGGCACGACGCCGTTCGTCGTCCATCTCGCGGCCTTTCAGGCGCTCCTCGGGCGCCTCGCGGCGGTCGACGACGTGGTCGTCGGCACGCCGCTCGCGGGGCGCGAGCGGGTCGAGATCGAACCGCTGATCGGTTTCTTCGTCCGGAGCGTCGCCCTGCGCGCGGACCTTTCGGGCGATCCGACCTTCGCCGAGCTGGTCGCGCGCGTCGCGCGGACGACGATCGAGGACTTCGAGCGCTCGGCGCTGCCGTTCGAGCGCCTGGTCGCGGAGCTCAATCCGGAGCGCGGCGCCGCGACGCCGATCTTCCAGGCCGTCCTGGCGTTCCAGAGCGCGCCGCGCGCGGCGCTCTCGCTCCCGGGCCTCAAGATCGCGCCGCTCGCCGTCGAGAGCGGCCGCGCGAAGTTCGACCTGACCCTGTTCGCCGAAGACGCCGGAGACGGCGTCGAGGCGGCGGACGGCGGGCGGGGCCTCCAGCTCGAATTCGACCGCGATCTGTTCGATCCGCCCGCGGCGCTCCGCCTGATCGGTTGGTACCGGGAGTTCCTCGAGACGGCGGTCGCGGCCCCTCACCTGCCGGTCGCGGCCCTGCCTCGGCTCGCGCCGGCGGAGCGGCACCAGCTGTTCGTCGAATGGGGAACGGAGCCTTCGGACCCCGCGGAGGCGACCGTCCACGCGCTCGTCGAGGCGTCGGCGCGCCGGACGCCCGAGGCCCCGGCTCTCGTCTGGGACGGCGGCGCGATGACCTACGCCGATCTCCGCGCGCGCTCCCGGCGGCTGGCCCGCGTCCTCCTCGACCGCGGCGCGCGCCCGGGCGAGGCGATCGGGCTCGCTCTCGAGCGCTCGCCCGAGCTGATCGTCGCGATGCTCGCGATCCTCCATGCCGGCTGCGCCTTCGTGCCGGTCGATCCGGCCGAGCCTCCGGCCCGCCGGGACCGGATGCTGGCGGACGCCGGAGTCGCCCGCGTGGTCGTCGCGGGCGGCGGCGAGGAGGTCTCGATTCCCGCCGGTTGCGAGCGGATCGACCTCGGCCGCGAGCGGCGGGCGATCGAGAACGCGCCCTCGGCGCCGCTCGCCGAGCGCGCCTCGGCCGAGACTCTCGCCTACGTCATGTTCACCTCCGGCTCGACCGGCCGGCCCAAGGGGGTGGCGGTGCCGCACCGGGCGGTCGTCCGCCTGGTGCGCGGGGCGTCGTTCGCGCGCCTCGCCGCGGACGAGGTCTTCGTCCAGCTCGCGCCGGTCGCCTTCGACGCCTCGACGCTCGAGATCTGGGGCGCGCTCGGCAACGGCGCTCGCCTCGTGCTGCCTCCCGCCGGTCCGCTCTCGCTCGGCGACCTCGGCGATCTCCTGGCGCGCCACCGGGCGACCACGCTCTGGCTCACCGCCGGTCTCTTCCACCAGATCGTCGACGAGCGGCCGGCGGCGCTCCGGGGCCTGCGCCAACTGCTCGCCGGAGGCGACGCGCTCTCGGTGCCGCACGTTACGCGGGCGCTCGAGATCCTCGCCGCGCCAGAGGGCGCCCTGATCAACGGCTACGGGCCGACCGAGAACACCACCTTCACCTGCTGTCACCGGACGGCGCAGTCGATCGGCGCCGGCGGCCGGTGGGATGGAGTGCCGATCGGCCGGCCGATCTCGGGCACGTACGTCCGCGTGCTCGATCGCGCTCTGCGCCCGGTGCCGATCGGCGCGATCGGCGAGCTCTACGCGGGCGGCCGCGGGCTCGCCCAGGGCTACGCCGGCCGGCCCGAGCTGACGGCGGAGCGCTTCGTGCCCGATCCGCACGGGGCGCCGGGGGAGCCGGGAGCGCGGCTCTACGCGACCGGCGACCGCGCCCGCTTCCGCGGCGACGGCCAGATCGAGTTCCTCGGCCGCGCCGACACCCAGGTCAAGGTGCGTGGCTTCCGCGTCGAGCTCGAGGAGATCCAAGCCGCGCTCGCGGCGCACCCCGGCGTCGCCTCGGCCGTCGTCGCCGCGCGCGAGGCCGCGCCAGGCGACGGCGACAAGCGGCTGGTCGCCTACTTCGTCGCCACGCCGGAGGGCCCGGCGCCGACCGCCGCGGCGCTCGGGGCGCACCTGGCCGAGCGGCTGCCGGCGTTCATGATCCCGAGCCGTTTCGTGGCGCTCGCCGCGCTGCCCCTCTCCGCCAACGGCAAGGTCGACCGCCGGGCGCTGCCAGCGCCCGAGGAGGTAGAGAACGAGGGGACCGCGCCGCGCACCCCGGAGGAGGAATTGCTCGCCGGCCTCTGGGCCGATCTCGTCGGCGCGCCGGCCCCGGGCGTCGAGGACGATTTCTTCGCCGCCGGCGGTCACTCGCTCCTGGCGACGCGCCTGCTCGCGCGGGTCGAGGAGGCCTTCGCCGTGCGCGTGCCGCTCGGGTCCTTCTTCGAGCGGCCGTCGATCGCGGCCCTCGCTCAGGAGATCGACCGGCTGCGCGGCAACGCCTCGCTGGGAGGAGCGGCTCCGCATCGCCTGCCGCGCCTGGATCGCGGCGTCCTGCTGCCGCTCTCGTTCGCGCAGGAGCGGCTCTGGCTGCTCGACCGCTTCGAGCCCGGCAGCCCGGCCTACAACATCTCGGCGGGGATCGCGCTCCGCGGCGATCTCGACGTCGCGGCCCTGGCCGCCGCGATCGATCGGCTCGCGCGCCGCCACGAGTCGCTGCGCACCACCTTCGAGGTGATGGCTGGCGCGCCGGGGGCGCGGGTCGCCGATCGCGGCACGCTCGCGCTGCCGCAGGTCGATCTCGGCGGCCTGGGCGAGGGCGAGGCGTCGCGGCGGGCGGAGGCCGAGAGGATCGCGCGCCGGGAGGCGCTCTTCCCGTTCCAGCTCGCGCGCGGGCCGCTCCTGCGCTTCGTGCTGATCCGGCTCGCGGAGCGCGAGCGGGCGCTCTCGATGGTCACCCATCACATCGTCTCGGACGGCTGGTCGATCGGCATTCTGGTGCGCGATCTCTCGAGCCTCTATGCCGCGCTCGCGAGAAGGGACGGGACCCTGCCGGAGCTGACGCCGCTCGCCGCCCAGTACGCCGATTTCGCCGCCTGGCAGCGCGCCGAGCTGTCCGGCGCGGCGAGAGAGCGCCTGCTCGGGTTCTGGCGCGAGCAGCTCACGGGCGCGCCGCCGATGCTCGAGCTGCCGACCGACCGGCCGCGGCCGGCGATCCGCTCATTCCGCGGCGGTGCGGTCAGGGCCGTGCTCGCTCCCGCCGCGGCCGACCGGCTCCGCGCCCTCGCCCGCTCTCGGGGCGCCACCTTCTTCATGGTGCTGCTCGCGGCCTTCGACCTCCTCTGCTCGCGTCTCGCCGGACAGGACGAGGTGGTGGTCGGCACGCCGATCTCCGGCCGCAAGCGGCGGGAATTCGAGGGCCTGATCGGAATCTTTCTGAACACCCTGGCGCTCCGCACCGACCTCTCCGGCGATCCGACGTTCGTCGAGCTGCTCGCCCGCGTGCGGCGAACGGCTCTCGCGGCCTATGCGCACCAGGACCTGCCGTTCGAGCATCTGCTCGACGAGCTCCGCCCGGAACGGGATCTCTCGCGCACGCCGCTGTTCCAGGTCTTTTTCAACATGCTCACCTACCCGAGCGAGGCGATCGTCCTGCCCGGGTTGAGCATCGAGCCGCTCGGACCACCCGACGTTCCCGCGAAGTTCGACCTGACGGTCTACCTGAGCGAGAGCGACGGCGCGCTCGCCGTCGAATTCGTCTGGAACGCCGACCTCTTCTCGGCGGCGCGCGCGGCGGAGATGCTCCGCCAGTACGAGGCTCTGCTCGCCGCGGTGGCCGAACGGCCGGAGGAGTCGATCGAGCGCTACAGCTTGTTGACCGAAACGGCGCGCGCGGCGCTGCCCGATCCGCGGCGTGCTCTGTCCGACAGCTGGCTCGGCGCGGTCCCCGAGCGCTTCGAGGCCCAGGTCGCGCGCGCGCCGGAGAGCCTCGCGGTGGCCGACAAGGACGAGTCTTGGAGCTATCGCGAGCTGGACGAGAGGACCAACCGGCTCGCCCACCGCCTGCGCGCGGACGGCGTCGCGAAGGGCGAAACCGTCGCGATTCTCGGCCATCGCTCGGCGCGCCTGGTCTGGGCGGTCCTCGGGGCGATGAAGGCGGGCGCCGCGTTCGTGGTGCTCGATCCCGCCCATCCGCCGGCGCGCCTGGTCGATTGCCTGCGCCTCGCCGAGCCGCGCGGCTGGATCGAGCTCGGCGCCGCCGGGTCGGTCCCCGCCGCCGTACGCGCCGCCCTGGCGGACCTCGGCGTCGCGAGCCGGATCGCGCTCCCGGCCGCGCCCGAGGCGCCGCGCGATCTCGACGGCTGGCCGAGCGGGCCGGTCGGCGTTGCGCTCGGGCCGGACGACGCCGCCTACGTCGCGTTCACTTCGGGCTCGACCGGGGCGCCCAAGGGCATCGTCGGCCGCCACGGACCGCTCACCCACTTCCTGCCCTGGCAGGAGCGGACCTTCGGCTTCACCGCGGCGGATCGCTACAGCCTGCTCTCCGGCCTCGCGCACGACCCCCTCCAGCGCGACCTCTTCACGCCGCTTCAGACCGGTGCCGCGATCTGCGTGCCCGACCCTGCCGAGATCGCGATCCCCGGCCGCCTGGCGCAGTGGCTGGCGCGCGAGCGGGTGACGGTCGCCCACCTCACGCCCGCGATGGGGCAGGTGCTGACCGAGCGCTCGCCGGGCGACGAGCGGCTCGAGCTGCCCGACCTGCGCTACGCCTTCTTCGTCGGCGATGTGCTGACCCGGCGCGACGTCGCCCGCTTGGCGGCGCTCGCGCCGAACGCGACGGCGATCAACTACTACGGCTCGACCGAAACCCAGCGCGCGGTCGGCTACCACGTCACCGCGTCGTCGGAGATCGGAGCGGCGGGGACGGCGACCGCCGGGCGCGAAAGCCTGCCGCTCGGACGCGGCATCGAGGACGTGCAGCTGCTCGTGGTCGGTCGCGGCGGCGCGCTCGCGGGCATCGGCGAGGTCGGCGAGATCCGGGTCCGCAGCCCGCATCTCGCGGCCGGCTACCTGGGCGATCCGGAGGGGACGGCGGCGAAGTTCGTCGCCCATCCGCTGGCGGATTCCGGACCCGGCGCGGGGGGCGACCGCGCCTACCGGACCGGCGACCTCGGCCGCTACCGGCCCGACGGCGAAGTCGAGTTCGCCGGCCGCGCGGACGTCCAGATCAAGATCCGCGGCTTCCGCATCGAGCCCGGCGAGATCGAGGCGCAGCTCGGCCGGCACGAGGCGGTGCGCGAGGCGGTGGTCGTCGCGCGCGCCGATCCGTCGGGCGAGAAGCGCCTGGTCGCCTACGTCGTGCTCGACGCCGAGGTCGCCGTGGCCGAGCTGCGCTCCTACCTGCGCGAGCGCCTGCCCGACTACATGGTGCCGGCGCTCTTTTCCGTCCTGCCCGGGCTGCCGCTCAACCCGAACGGCAAGGTCGACCGCAAGGCGCTGCCCGAGCCGGCCGAGGCGGAGCGCTCGTCCGCCTACGTCGCGCCCGAGAGCGAGGCGGAACGGACGATCGCCGCGGCGCTGCGCGAGGTGCTCGGCGTCGAGCGCGTCTCCCGCGACGACAACTTCTTCGAGATCGGCGGCAACTCGCTCCAGTTGGTGCGCGTCCACGCGCGGCTGTGCGAGCTGTTCGGCGGCGATCTCAAGGTGGTCGAGCTGTTCACCCATCCCACGATCGCCTCGCTCGCGGGGCATCTGATGCGCGATGCCGCGCGCGGCGACGCGGCGCGGCCGGCGCCGCCCGAAGAGGATCGCACGCGCGAGCTCCTGGTCGGGCGGGATCGCTTGCGGCGGCGCTTCGCGCAGCGCCAGCGAGCGGACGGCGAGGCTTAGGGGAGGTCGCGATGGGCGCGGAGCAAAGCTCGAGCTGGACCGGGATGGAGGTGGCGGTGATCGGCATGGCGTGCCGGTTCCCGGGCGCCGAGGACGTCGAGGAGTTCTGGCGCAACCTGTGCGCGGGCGTCGAGTCGCTCAGCCGTTTCAGCGCGGAGGAGCTGATCCGCGCCGGCGAGCCCGCCTCTCTCGTCGAGCTGCCGGGCTACGTCAAGGTGGCGCGGACGATTTCGGGCGACGATCTCTTCGACGCCGCGCTCTTCGGCTTCAGCCCGCGCGAGGCCGAGCTGGTCGATCCGCAGCAGCGGCTGTTCCTCGAGAGCTCATGGCAGGCGCTCGAGCACGCGGGCTATGACAGCGACCGTTTTCCCGGACCGATCGGGGTCTTCGGCGGCGTCAAGTACTCGACCTATCTGTGGAACATCTACGCCAACCCGGCGTTGATCCAGGCGGTCGGCGACATGAACGCGCAGATCGCGAACGACCGCGATTACCTGGCGACCCGCGTCTCCTACAAGCTCGGCCTGCGCGGGCCGAGCCTGACCGTCCAGACCGCCTGCTCGACCTCGCTCGTCGCCGTCCACCTGGCCTGCCAGGCCCTCCTCGCGGGCGAGTGCGACATGGCGCTCGCGGGCGGCGTCTCGGTGCGCACCAATCAGACCTCCGGCTACGTCCATCGCCCGGGCGACATCCTGTCGCCGGACGGCCGCGTGCGCGCCTTCGACGCCGAGGCCCGCGGCACGATCTTCGGCAACGGCCTGGGCGTCGTCGTGCTGCGCCGCCTGGACGACGCCCTCGCCGCCGGGGACCGGATCTGGGCCGTCGTCCGCGGGACCGCGGTGACCAACGACGGCGATCTCAAGGTCGGCTACACCGCGCCGGGCGCGGACGGCCAGGAGCGGGCGATCCGCGCCGCCCTCGGCGTCTCGGGCGTCGATCCCGAGTCGATCTCCTACGTCGAGGCGCACGGCACCGGCACGGAGGTCGGCGATCCGATCGAGGTCGCCGCGCTCACCCGCGCATTCCGCGCCTCGACCGAGCGCAAGCGCTTCTGCGGGCTCGGCTCGGTCAAGACCAACATCGGCCATCTCGCCTCCGCGGCCGGCGTCGCCGGGCTGATCAAGACCGCTCTCGCCCTCGATCGCAAGCGGCTGCCGCCGACGCTCAACTACTCGCGGCCGAATCCGCAGATCGCCTTCGACGAGAGCCCGTTCTACGTCCAGACCGAGCTCTCCGACTGGCCGGCCGAGCGCGCGCCGCGCCGCGCCGGCGTCTCCGCCTTCGGCATCGGGGGCACGAACGCCCATGCGATCCTCGAGGAGGCGCCGGAGCCCGCGCCGTCGGGGCCGTCGCGGCCGTGGCAGCTGCTCGTCCTGTCGGCCAAGACCGAGACCGCCCTCGCGGCGGCCACCGAGCGGCTGGCCCGCCATCTCGAGGACCGGCCGGAGGCGCCTCTCGCCGACGTCGCCTGGACGCTTCAGGTCGGGCGCCGCGAGCTCGAGCACCGGCGCGCGGTGGTCTGCCGCGATCGCGCGGAGGCGATCTCCCTCCTCGCGACGCTCGACCCGAAGCGGGTGGCGACGCGCGTTCAAACCTCCAAGAACCCGCAGGTCGCCTTCCTGTTCTCGGGCCAGGGCGCGCAGCACGCCGGCATGTTCTCGGGCCTCTACGCCGCGGAGGAGAGCTTCCGCGCCGAGGTCGATCGCGCTGCCGAGATCCTGCGCCCGCACCTCGGGCTCGACCTGCGCGGGCTGCTGTTCCCGGCGGCCGATGCCGCCGAGCCCGCCGGACGAGAGCTCACGGCGACGCGGCTCGCCCAGCCGGCCCTCTTCGTCGTCGAGGTCGCGCTCGCGAAGCTCTGGATGGAGTGGGGCATCCGGCCGGTCGCGATGCTCGGCCATTCGATCGGCGAATTCGTCGCGGCGCACCTCTCCGGCGTCCTCTCGCTCGAAGACGCGCTCGCGCTCGTCGCCGCGCGCGGCCGGCTGATGCAGGCGCTGCCCGCGGGCGGGATGCTCGCCGTGCCGCTCTCGGAGGCCGAGGTGGTACCGCGGCTCGGGCCCCAGCTCTCGCTCGCCGCGACCAACGGTCCGCGGAGAGTCGTCGTCTCGGGGCCGCTCGAGGCGATCGCGGCGCTCGAAGCGGAACTCGCCGCCCTGGGCAAGCCGGCGCGGCGCCTCCACACGTCGCACGCGTTTCACTCGCGGATGATGGAGCCCGCTCTCGGCGCGTTCCTCGCAGAGGTCTCGCGCGTCGAGCTCAAGGCTCCCCAGCTGCCCTACGTTTCGAACCTCACCGGCACCTGGATCACCGCCGCGGAGGTGACCGATCCCGGCTATTGGGTGCGCCACCTGCGCGGCACGGTGCGCTTCGCCGAAGGGTTGCGCACGCTGCTGGCCGAGCCCGAGCGCCTGCTCCTCGAGGTCGGTCCGGGGCAGAGCCTGACGGCGCTCGCGCGCCAGCACCCCGACCGGCGGCCCGGGCAGGCCGCGGTGGCGTCCGCCCGCCAACCGAAAGAGGAGACCGAAGACCAGGCCGCTCTTCTCGCCGCGCTCGGCCAGCTCTGGCTCTCCGGCGCGGCGGTCGACTGGCCGGGGTTCTCGGCGCGGGAGTCGAGGCGGCGCGCGGTGCTGCCCACCTATCCGTTCGAGCGCCGGCGGTTCTGGATCGACCCGCCGGCGGACTTCGTCCAGGCGCTCGCCGGTCCGCCGCGGGCGAAGCCGTTCGAGGAGTGGTTCTACGTTCCCTATTGGCGTCCCGCGACGCCGGTGCTGCCGCTCGGCGGGGATGCCGCCGCGCCGCCGGGCCTGACCCTGGTCTTCGCCGACGACTGCGGTCTCGGCGTCCAGCTCGCGGAGCGCCTCGCCCGCGGCGGTGGCGCGGCCGAGGGGCCGGCGGTCGCGACGGTCGTCACCGGCCGGCGTTTTTCCGCGCTCGGCGGCTCCGTCTACGAGATCGATCCGCTGCGCCCGGAGGACTACGACGAGTTGCTCGCCGCGCTCGCGGCGGAGGGCGGACCGCCGGCGCGCATCGTCCACTGCTGGGGCGTCTCCCCGGACGAGCCCCCAGCCGACGCGGCGCGGCGCGAGGAACAGGTCGCTCTCGGCTTCTGGAGCTTGCTCTATCTCGCGCAAGCGCTCGGCCGCGTGCGGCTCGCCGCCCGGACGCCGCTCGCGGTGGTCGCGACCGGCATCGAGAGCGTCTCCGGCGGCGAGAGCCTCTCGGCCGAGAAGGCCACAGCTCTCGGCCCGTGCCGGGTGATCCCGCAGGAATTCCCGCTGATCGCGAGCTGGAGCGTCGACGTCGAATGGCCCGAGGGAGCCTCGGAGCGCGCCCAGATGGTCGAGCAGGTGCTCGCCGAGGTCGCCGCGGCGCGCGGCGAGCCCCGGGTCGCCTATCGCGCGGGCCGCCGCTTCGCGCAGGCCTGGCAGGCGACGCCGCTCGAGCGGACGGTCGAGAGCCGCCTGCCGTTCGTCGCCCGCGGCGTCTATCTGATCACCGGCGGGCTCGGCGGCATCGGCCTGGTCCTCGCCGAGCATCTGGCGGAAACCTTTCGGGCGCGCCTCGTGCTCACCGGCACGACCGCGCTGCCGCCGCGCGGGGAGTGGGACGCCTGGCTCGCCGGGCACGGCGGCGCGGACCGCCAGAGCGAGCGGATCCGCAAGGTGCGCCGGCTCGAAGAGCTGGGTGCCGAGGTGCTCGCGCTGCCGGCCGACGTCGCCGACGCCGAAGCGATGCGCGCCGTGGTCGAGCGGGCGCATGCTTCCTTCGGACCGATCCGCGGCGTCATCCATGCCGCGGGCGTCGCGGGCGGCGGCGTGATCCAGCTCAAGACGATGCCGGCGGCGTCCGGCGTGCTCGCGCCCAAGGTCCGCGGCTCGCGGGTGCTCGAAGCCGTCCTGGCCGCCGAGCCGCTCGACCTCTTCGTCCTTTGCTCTTCGACGATCGCCGTCTTCGGCAACCTCGGCCAGGTCGACTACTGCGCCGCCAACAACTTCCTCGACGCCTTCGCGCGCGATCTTTCGGCGCGCCGCGGCATCCCGGCGCTCGCGATCGACTGGGGCGCCTGGAAAGAGGTCGGCATGGCGGTCAACACGAAGACGCCGGGGCTCGCGCCCGGCCCGGCGCCGGACCGCGATGCCCCGGAGGGGGGGTTCGACCCGAGCGCGCCGCGGCTCCATCCGCTGGCCCAGACTCTGGTCTCGGACCGGCCGGAGCGCAAGGTCTTCGCGGCCCGTTTCGTGCCCGGCGAGCTCTGGGTGCTCGACGAGCACAGGGTGGCGAAGAACCCGACGCTGCCCGGCACGGGCCACCTCGAGATGGTGCGGGCGGCGTTCGCGGCGCTCTCGGGTTCACCGCGGATGGAACTTCGCGACGTCCTTTTCTTCCAGCCGCTGATCATCCCGACCGGTGCCACGCGCGAGGTCCGGCTGACGTTCGAAGCCAAGGGCGCCGCCTGGGGGTTCAAGCTGGCGAGCCGCGGCGGGTCGGCCGAAGGCTGGGTCGAGCATTCGACGGGCCAGGTGGCGCGGTCCGAGACGGCGATGGCGACCTTCGATCTCGCCGCCCTCGCGGCGCGGTGCGCGGGCGACGGCATGGTCGTCGAGGGGCGCCTGCTCGGCGATCCGGACGGCTTCGTCTCCTGGGGCGACCGCTGGCAGTGCCTCCTCAGGGTCGACCGGAACGGCGACGAAGCGCTCGCCGAGCTCGAGCTCCCGAGCGCGTTTTCGGCCGACCTCGACGAGTGGCACCTGCATCCGGCGCTCCTCGACGTCGCGACGGCGATCTCCGGCGTGCACGACGGCGAGGGCAGCTACCTGCCGCTCTCGTACGGCAAGCTGCGGCTCGCGGGCGCGCTGCCATCGCGGTTTTGGAGCTACGTCCGCCGCCGCACGGAGGGAGGCGGGGAGACCGTCGTCTCCGACATCAGCCTGATCGACGAGGCTGGCCGCGGGGTGGTCGAGATCGAAGGCTTCACGATGAAGCGGGTGGGTGCCGCCGCGGCGCGCCTCGAGCGCCCGGAACCGCGGCCCGCCGCGCCGGCGGGCAAAGAGGGGAGAGCGCTCTTCGCTCAGGGCGGCATGACCTCGGCCGAGGGGCTCGAAGCGTTCCGGCGCGTCCTCGCCGCGCGGACGGGACCGCAGATCGCCGTTTCGCCGCGGGACCTGAACGCCATCCTCGACCAGATCGCCGCCCTGCGCGCGACCTCTCCGGAGGACATGGTCAAGTCCGGGCCGGAGCGACCGGCCCACCCGCGCAGCGTCGAGACGCCGTTCGTCGCTCCGCGCTCCGAGCTCGAGCGCCTGCTCGCCGGCGTTTGGCAAGGCGTGCTCGGCATCGACAGCGTGGGTGTCGACGACAACTTCTTCGAGATGGGCGGCGACTCGGTGCTCGGGATCCAGATCGTCGCCCGCGTCCGCGACGCCGGCCTCGAGCTGTCGACCAACCAGCTGTTCCAGCACCAGACCGTCGCCGATCTCGCGGCAGCGCTCGGCGCGGCGCCCATCGCTCCTGCGACCGGTGCCTCCGCGAGCGCGGCGAGCCCGCCGTTCGCTCTGGCGCGCCTGACACCTGAAGCCCTGGACCGCCTGCTCGCGGGGCGGGCGGCCGACGACGCCTACCCCCTCTCGCCGCTCCAGCAAGGCTTCCTCTTTCATTCGCTGGCGAGCGCCGGCTCGGCGCTCTACCTCGAGCAGATGACCGCCGACCTCGCGGGCGAGGTGGACCTGGAAACCCTGCGGCGCGCCTACCAGTTCGTCGTCGACCGGCACCCGTCGCTGCGCAGCTGGTACGCCTGGGAGGACCTCGAGCGGCCGCTCCAGGTGGTCGCCGCGACGGCCGAGCTGCCGTTCGCCGTCGAGGACCTCCGCGCGCTGCCGGAAGGCGAGCGGCGCGCACGGGTCGAGGCGGCCCGGCGCGAGGACAAGGCGACGCCCTTCGATCTCTCTCGCGCGCCGCTGATGCGTGTGCGCCTGCTGCGGACGGAGGACCTGGCCTACGTCCTCCTCTGGAGCCATCACCACCTGCTGATGGACGGCTGGTCGGCGCCGATGCTCTCGGCCGAGGTGCGGGTCGCCTACGAGAGCATCCGCCAAGGGGGCCGGCCGCAGCTGCCGCCGGTCCGGCCGTTCCGCGACTACATCGAATGGCTCGAGGGCAAGGACCTCGGCGCCGCGGAGGGGGCCTGGCGGCGCTACTTGGCGGGTCTGACCCGGCCGACGCCGCTGCCGGCGGACCGACCGGACGACGGCCGGCCGGCCGAGCGCGCGGACATCCTCCGCCTCGAGCGCAAGCTCCCCGTCGAGCTCGGCGACCTCCTGCGCGCGGCCGCCCGGAGCCAGCAGGTCACCCTCAACACCCTCGTGCAGGGCGGCTGGGCGCTGCTCCTGGCGCGCGCGAGCGGGATCTCGGACGTCGCCTTCGGCATCTCGGTGGCGAGCCGGCCGCCGGAGATTCCGGGCGTCGAGACGATCGTCGGCTGTTTCATCAACGCCCTGCCGGTGCGCTCGCGCCTGGTGGCCGAGGCGGAGGTCGGCGGCTGGCTCAAGGAGCTGCACGGCGAGCAGAGCGAGATGCTCGCCTACGCCTACACGCCGCTCGTCGAGATCCAGCGCTGGAGCGAGGTGCCGAGCGACGTCGCGATGTTCGACAGCATCCTCGAGTTCTGGAACTTCCCGTTCAACGTCGGAGCGCGCTGGAGCTTCGAGATGAGCAACCTCGACTACGACGTGGCGACGAACTTTCCGCTGAGCCTGCGCGTGATCCCGTGGGAGGAGATCGTGCTCCAGGTGACCTACGATCGCCGCCGCTTCGACGAGCCGACGGTCGAGCGCCTGATCGACGAGCTGGCGGCCGGCCTGCGCCTGCTCGCCGAGCGGCCGGGCGCGATCGTCGGCGAGATCCTCGACGAGCTCGACCAACGCGAGCGGCGCGCGCGGCGCGGGCGGGCGCGAGCGATCTCGGGCGTCGCCCAGGGCAAGCTCGACAAGCTCAAGAAGGGGCGGCGGCGCGACGCCGACCGCCCCGAGGGAGCGGCATGACGGACGCCCTGGTCGGCGCGCTCCCGGAAACCGCGCTCGAGGTCGCCGGGGAGGAAGCGACGGCGGGGTTCCGGCTGTCGCCGCCCCAGAGGCTGCTCTGGCGCCGCGTGGAGGAGAGCGGCTTCGCGGCGTTCGGCGCGCGAGCCCGGGTCGATCTCTCCGGGCCGCTCGACCGCGCGGCCCTGGCGCGCGCCGTCGCGCGCCTCGCCGCGCGCCACGACCTGTTGCGCACCGCCTTCCGCCGTCCCCCCGCGATGACGCTGCCGCTCCAGGTGGTCGCGGCGGAGGCGGCGGTCCCGCTCGTCGAGCGCGATCTCTCGGCGCTCGCGGAGCCCGAGCGCTCCGCGGTCCTCGAACGCCTGTGGAACGAGGCCTGGCCGCCGGCGGCGCTCGACCTCGAGCGGGCGCCGCTCGCCCGCGTCGATCTCGCCGTTCTCGCCGCCGGCCGCGCGGTGCTCGTGATCTCGCTGCCCGCGCTCCTGGGCGACGCGGCGGGGCTCGCCAACCTGATCGCCGATCTCGCCGCGCTCTACGCGGCGGAGATGGGCGCGGCGGAAGAGCCCGAGGAGCCGCTCCAGTACGCCGATCTCGCCGGCTGGCAGTGGGAGCTGCTCGAATCCGAGGAGACCGCGGCCGGCCGCGACCATTGGGCGCGCCAGCCGCCGCCGGCGGCGGACGAGCCCGACCTGCCGGCGCCGCGCGCTGGGGGCGGATACGCGCCGCGACGGGTGCGGCTCGCGCTGCCGGCGGACGTCGCGCGCGGCGCCGCCGATCTCGCGCGGCGCGCGGGCGCCCCGCCCGCGGACCTGCTGCTCGCGGCCTGGCGCGGGTTCCTCGCGCGCTGGGCCGGGAGCGACGAGGTCGCTGTCGCCTTCGACGGGCGCAAGTTCGCGGAGCTCGCGACAGTCCCCGGGCTCTTCGTCCGCTGGATTCCTCTCCTCGGCGCGCCCGATCTCGCCGCCGGCTTGGATGCGGCGCTCGCCGGCACCGGCCGCGACCTGGCGGATCATCGCGATTGGCAGGAGTACTTCCCGGCCGCGGGCGAGGGGGCGGCGCCCCCGCCGCTGCCGTTCGCCTTCGAGGAGCTGCCGGCGGCCGAGCCGCTCTCGGCCGCGGGGGTCCGCTTCGAGATCGTCCGCCTCGCGGCTCGTTCGGAGCGCTCGCTGCTCGCGCTCGTCGCCGGAAGCGAGGGCGAGGTCGAGCTCGAGTTCGACGCCGGCCGGATCGCCGAGGGCGATGCGGAGCGGATCGCCGAGGGCTTCGCCGCCCTCCTCGCGGCCGGCGTCGCGCATCCCGATCGGCCGCTCGCCGAGCTGCCGATCGTCGGTGAGCGCGAGCGCCGCCGCCTGCTCGCGGGGAGCGCGGGGCCGCGCATCGCGTTTCCGGGGCCGCCGAGCCTCTACGGCCTGTTCGAGCGCCAGGCCGAGGCGACGCCCGACCGGGTCGCGCTCGCGGCCGACGGCTTCGCCCTGACCTACGCGGAGCTCGACGCGCGCGCCGCACGCCTGGCCGCGCATCTGGCGGCCCTCGGGGTCGGGCCGGAGCGGATCGCCGCCGTCTGCCTCGAACGCTCGCCGGAGCTCGTCGTCGCCCTCCTCGCCGTGCTCAGGGCCGGGGGTGCCTATCTGCCCCTCGACCCCGGCTACCCGCGCGAGCGCCTCGAATTCATGCTCGCGGACGCGCGCCCGCGGGCGCTCGTCGCCGGCCCCGGAGCACCGGCGGACCTCGCGCCGCCCGGGCTGCGGGCGGTCGACCTGCGCCTGCCGATCTCCGCCGTCGATGGGTCGCGCGCGGCCTTCGTCCGCCCCGAGGCCGGCGCGGCCCACCTCGCCTACGTCATCTACACCTCCGGCTCGACCGGCCGGCCGAAGGGCACCCTCGTCAGCCACGGCGCGATCGCGAACCGCCTGCTCTGGATGCGCGACGCCTTCCCTCTCGGGCCGGGCGACGCCGTTCTCCACAAGACGCCGTTCAGCTTCGACGCCTCGATCTGGGAGATCTTCCTGCCGCTCCTGTGCGGCGCTCGCGTCGAGCTGGCGGAGCCTCTCGGGCATCGGGACGCCTCGTATCTCGTGCGCGCGGTCGCCGACCGGCGGGTGACGGTGCTCCAGCTCGTGCCCTCGATGCTCGGGCCGTTCCTCGACGAAGTCGCGGCCGGCGAGGCGGGGTCGCGCTGCCGCCGCGTGTTGCGCCGCCTGTTCTGCGGCGGCGAGACGCTGCCCGCCGCTCTCGCGTCGCGCTCGCGCCAGCTCCTCGGAGCCGAGGTCTGCAACCTCTACGGCCCGACCGAAGCGGCGATCGACGCGACCTTCCACCCCGCGATCGCGGGCGACGCCGAGGGACCGGCGGTGCCGATCGGCCGTCCTCTGGACAACGTCCGCGTGCTGCTCCTCGCGCCCCGCGGCGGCCTGGCGCCCGACGGCGCGGTCGGCGAGATCCACATCGGCGGCGCCGGGCTCGCCCGCGGCTATCTCGACCGCCCCGACCTGACCGCCGAGAGGTTCGTTCCCGACCCCTGGAGCGGCGTGGCCGGCGCCCGGCTCTACACGACCGGCGACCTCGCCCGCCGGCGCCCGGATGGCGCCCTCGAGTTCCTCGGGCGGATCGACGACCAGGTGAAGCTGCGCGGGCTGCGCATCGAGCTCGCCGAGATCGAGTCGGCGCTCGCGGCGCACCCCGGGGTGGCGGAGGCGGCGGTCGCTCTGCGCGAGGACCCGCCGGGTCCGGCGGACGCGCCGGGAGCCGTGCGGCTCGTTGCCTATCTCGTGCCGCGCCCGGGCGCCACGGTCGCGGAGGACGACCTCCTGGCCCGGCTCGCCGCCCGGCTGCCGCGGTCCATGGTGCCCACGGCGTTCGTCGCGCTTCAGACGCTGCCCCGCCTGCCGAACGGCAAGGTCGATCGCCGCGCGCTCCCCGCGCCGGCGGCGCGGTCGCTCGCCGCCGGGTCGATCGCTCCGCGCACGCCGACCGAGGAGGTGCTCGCGGCGCGCTGGGCCGAGGTGCTCGGGGTGCCCCGGCTCGGCGTCTACGACGACGTCTACGAGCTCGGCTGGCATTCGTTGCTCGCGACCCAGCTCGCGTCGAAGCTCAGGCGCACTTTCGGCGTCGAGGTGCCCCTGCGCGCTCTGTTCGAGCGGCCGACGGTGGCGGCGCTCGCCGCGCGCATCGACAGCGCTCTGCGCGGAGATCCCTCGCTCGAGCCGCCGCCGCTCGCCGCGGCGCCGCGCGGCGAGCCGCTGCCGCTCTCGTTCGGGCAGGCGCGCCTCTGGTTCCTCGACCGTCTCGAGCCCGGGAACCCGTTTTACAACATCCCGATGGCGCTCGCGTTCCGCGGCCGGCTCGACGCCCGGGCGCTCGCGCGAGCTCTGGCCGAGGTTCGTTCCCGCCACGAGTCGCTCCGGACGACGTTCGTCGAGATCGACGAGCGGCCGTTCCAGGTCATCGGCGCGCCGCTGCCGGTGCCTCTACCGCACATCGACCTCGAGGCGCTGCCGGACGGCGTCCGAGAGCGCGCCGAGCGGAGACTGCGGGAGCTCGAAGCGGCGGCGCCCTTCGACCTCGAGCGCGGTCCGCTCTTGCGCGCCCGGCTGCTCCGGCTCGGACCGGAGGACCACGTCGGCCTGTTCACCGTCCATCACATCGTCTCGGACGGCTGGTCGACCGGCCTTCTGGTGGCGGAGGTGGCGGCGATCTACGGCGCTCTCGCCGCCGGCCGGGAGCCCGCGCTCTCCGCTCCGGCGATCCAGTACGCCGATTTCGCGCGCTGGCAGCGCGAATGGCTCGAAGGCGAGGCGCTCGACGCGCAGGCCGTCTGGTGGCGGCGTCATCTCGAGGGCGCGCCCGCGGTGCTCGACCTGCCGTCCGACCGGCCGCGGCCGGAGGTCCAGAGCTTCCGCGGCGCGACGCGCGCCCGCCCGCTTCCGGGCGAGCTGGCGGCGGGTGTCGCGGCGCTCGCGCGCCGCGAGGGGGCGACGCCGTTCATGGTCCTCTTCGCGGCCGGCGCCGCCCTTCTCGGCTGGTGGGGCGGCACGGACGACCTGGTGATCGGCACCGACATCGCGGGGCGCCACCGCCCCGAGACCGAGGGGATCGTCGGTTTCTTCATCAACCAGCTCGCGCTGCGCGTCCGGCTCGACGGCGATCCGACCTTCGCCGGTCTGCTCGGCCGGGTCCGCGAGTCGACCTTCGGCGCCTACGCCCATCAGGACCTGCCGTTCGACGCGCTGGTCGAGATCCTGCGCCCGGAGCGGAGCGCCGCATTCGCTCCGCTCTTCCAGGTCAAGCTCAACCTCAACAACATGCCGCTGCCCGCGCTCGAGCTGCCCGGGCTCGCGATCGCTCCGCTTGCGGTCGAGCGAGGGACGGCGCAGTTCGACTGGATCTGGAACGTCTACGAGAGCGACGGCGGCTGGCTGCTCGCCGTCGAGTACGCGACCGACCTTTTCGAGGCGGCGACGGCCGAGCGCCTGCTCGCGGATTTCGAGGCGCTGCTCGCCGCCGCGGTCGCGAGCCCGGAGCTGCGCCTGACCGACCTTGCGGAGATCGTCGAGGAGGCCGACGCGCGCGAGCGGCTCGCCCGGCAAGAGGGCGAGAGGGAGGCGCTGCGCGCCCGCCTCCAGCGGGCGCGGCGGCCGGCGATCTCGCTTACGGAGGCGGCGGTTTGAGCGCGAGCGAAGCGGCGCGTGAAGCGGCTGTCGTCGAAGGCTTTCCGCTCTCCGCACAGCAGGCGCACCTGTGGTCCCTGGGCGCCGGGAGGGCGGGGGGAGGGTCCGTCTTTCGGGCCGAAGGCGAGATCTCGATCCGCTCTCTCGACGGGACGCTCGACGCGCGCCGGATCACCGCGGCGCTCTCGGCGGTGGTCGCGAGCACCGAGATCCTGCGGACCGAGCTGCGCACGGTCCCGGGCATGTCGCAGCCGCTCCAGATCGTTGGCGGCGAGCCGTTCGCCTGGCGCTTCGAGCGCGATCTCTCCGGTCTCTCCGAGGCGGCGCGGATCGAGGCGCTCGCTTCGGTCCGCGCCGACCTCGATGCCGCCGCGCCGGCCGGGTCGCCGCTCGACGCGGCGCTCGTCCGGCTCGCGCCGGAGAGCTGGCTCGTGCGGCTGCGGCTGCCGGCCTCGGCGGCGGACGGCGCCACGCTTGCCTCTCTCGTGACGGCGCTCGGCCGCTCCCTGGCGCACCTGCCGGCCGCCGAGCCGTTCCAGTACGCGGATTACGCGGCGTGGCAGCTCGACCTCGCCGGCTCGCCGGAGACCGAATCGGCGCGCGCGTTCTGGCGCCGCCAGGATCTCCCCGCGCTGCCGCCCCTGCGCCTGCCGTTCGAGCGCGCGCGGGCCGCGGCGGCTCCCTTCGCCCCGGCCGCCTTCGGGTTCGAGCTCGCGCTCCCCGAAGCGGCGCTTACGCCCTCCTTTCTGCTCGCCGCCTGGCAGGTGCTCGCCGCGCGCCTTTCGGGCGTCGCGGACCTCGCGGTCGGCGTGCTCTGCGAGGGGCGCGAATTCGCAGAGCTCGCGGGCGCGCTCGGCTGCTTTGCCGAGCATCTGCCGGTGGTCGCCCGGCTCGCCGAATCGGACCGCTTCGAGCAGGTCGCGCGGCGCGCCGCGCGCGCCCTCGACCAGGCGCGGGCCTCGGCCGTGGGCTTCGCTTGGGAGCGTCTGGCGGAGTGGACGGGCGCTGCCGGGCCGATGTACCCGGAGCTCGCGTTCGAGCACGCGGGCGAGCGAGAGCGCTTCGCCGCGAGCGGCGTCGAGATCGAGCTTTTGACGAGCCGGGTGATCGGCGAGCGATTCGGCCTGGCGCTCGCCGTCGCCCGCGCCGGGCCGGGGCGGGCTGCCGCCGAAATCCGCTACGACGCCGCGCGCTTCGAGCGCGCGGACGCGGTCCGGGTCGCCGGCTGGCTCGGCGCTCTGCTCGCCGACGCCGCGGCGCGCCCCGGAGCGGCGATCGCCGATCTCGAGATCCTGACCGCCGGGGAGCGCGCCGAGAGCGCGCGGGCGGTCCGAGCCGGCCGGATCGAGCTGCCCGCGGCCTGCCTGCATGCGCTGGTGGCGGCGCGCGGCGCGCGCTCGCCGGGCCGGATCGCGATCGAGGCGGAGGAGGGGACCCTGACCTACGCCGAGCTCGCCGCCGGCGCCCGGCGGCTCGCCCGGCGCCTGGCCGGGCTCGGCGTCCGCGCCGGGGAGCCGGTCGCCCTCCTCGCCGAGCGCTCGCTCGACCTGATCGTCGGGATGCTCGGCATCCTCGAGGCGGGCGCCGCCTACGTGCCGCTCGACCCCGACCATCCGTTCGAGCGCCGGGCCGGCATCCTCGACGAGATCGAGCCGCGCGCCGTGGTCGCCCAGGGAGGGCTCGCCGCCACCCTGCCGGCCGGAGGCTTCGCCCTCGTCGCGATCGACGGGATGGGCGAGGGCCCGGAAGCCGACCCGCAGCCCGCCGCTCTCGACGACCTCGCCTACCTCATCTACACCTCCGGCTCGACCGGCCGCCCGAAGGGCGTGATGGTCTCCCACCGGGCGATCGCGAACCGCCTGCTCTGGATGGAGCGCGCGTTTCCCCTCGCCCCCTCGGATCGCGTCCTCCACAAGACCCCGGCCAGCTTCGACGCCTCGATCTGGGAGATCTTCTGCCCCCTCGTCGCGGGCGCGACGCTCGTGCTCGCGCGCCCGGGCGGCCACCAGGACAGCGGCTATCTGGCCGAGCTCGCGGCGAGCGCCGGCATCACCCGCCTGCAGCTCGTGCCGTCGCAGCTCGCGCCGTTTCTCGACGAGCCGGCGTGCGCGCTCTCGACCGCTCTCGCGGACGTGTTCTGCGGCGGCGAGGAGCTGCCGGCGGCCCTCGCCGATCGCCTCGCCGCGCGGCTGCCGGCGCGCCTGCACAACTTGTACGGACCGACCGAGGCGGCGATCGACGCCACCTGCAGGCCGCGCGTCGCGCCCGGCCTCGCCCGCGTGCCGATCGGCCGGCCGATCGCGAACGTCGCGATCCATCTCGTCAACTCCCGCGGCGTCCCGGTTCCCGATGGCGTGGCGGGAGAGATCGCGATCGGCGGGGCGGGTCTCGCGCGCGGCTATTTCGCCCGCCCCGCTGCGACCGCGCTCGGCTTCGTGCCCGATCCGTTCTCCGGACAGGCCGGGGCGCGCCTCTACCGCACCGGCGACCTCGCGCGCAGGACCCCCGAGAGCGAGATCGAGTACCTCGGGCGGATCGATCGCCAGGTCAAGGTCCGCGGCATGCGAATCGAGCTCGGCGAGATCGAGGCGGTCCTCGCCGAAGTCCCGGGCGTCGCGCGGGCGATCGCCGCCGCGCGCCCCGAGGCCGGCGGCGCCGGGATCCGCCTGGTCGCCTGGGTGGTGGCGGCGGGCGGCGAGCCCGCGCCCGACCTTGCGGCGCTGCGCGAGCGGCTGCGCGAGCGGCTGCCGGCCGCGATGATCCCCGCGGCGATCGTGCCCTTGGCCGCCCTGCCGCTCCTGCCCAACGGCAAGCTCGACGCCGCGGCCCTGCCTTCGCCCGAGGCCTTCGCGGCGGCCGAGGGTGCGGCG
>DATMZM010000468.1:0-10933 GCA_035607445.1 Thermoanaerobaculia bacterium
AAGGGTTCGGCGCGCGCCTCGCCCTTGCCCTACCGCCGCTCGGTCCGGCGTTCGCCGCCTTCGCCGCCTGGCTCGGCGGCCGGATCGATCTCCTCGGCGTCGCCGAGTGCGCGCCGCTCGCCGACCTCGCGGACGAGCTCGCGCCCGAGCGGGAAGCCAATTCGCTCGCCGGCGCGGCGGATCTCGACCGCGACCTCGACATCGCGAGCGACCTCGAGGTCGACGCGCGCCCGGTCGCGGCCTCGCCGTTCTTCCTCCTCCACCGCGCCGCCGGCCGCGACGGCCGACCGCTGCTCCTCCGCAGGGTCCGCCCCGGGCTCCTCTCGGCGGTCGAGCGCGATCTCCCGGCTCTTCGCGAGCTGGTCGAACGGCTGGCGCCGGCGCTGCCGCGGGGCGCCTCGGCCGTCGAGATCGCCGCCGACTTCGAGTCCGATCTGTGCCACCGGCTCGACCTCGGCCGCGCCGCCGAGGCGCTCGCCGCGCTGCCGGAGACGCCCGGCGTCGAAATCGCGCGCGTCGTCCCCGAGATCTCGTCGCCGCGGCTCCTCGCGGTCGAGGCGCCGCCGCGGCCGTCCGACCTCGCGGCGCTCAAGCCGGTGTCGCGAGACGCCCTCGCGCGGCGGCTCGCGCGCCTCGCCCTCGGCGAGATGTTCGCCGGCCGCCTGCCGCTCGAGGCGGCGGTCGCGGCGACGCCCGGCGGCGCGCTCTCGATCTCCTACCTCCGCGCCGCCGCGATGCCGGTCGCGGCCCGCGACGGGCTTCGCGAGATCGTCGAGGCGACCGCCGCGCACGACCCCGAGCGCGCCGCCGCGGCTCTCCTCTGCGAGCTGGCCGCCGCGCCCGACGCCCGCGCCGACGCCGCGCACGACTTCGCAAAGCGCCTGCGCCAGCTCGTGCCGCGCCACGAGCCGTCGCTCTCGCCGGCCGGCGAGAGCCTCGCCGAGCACCTGCTCGCGGCGGCGCCGCTCGCCCGGCGCTGCCGGCTCCGGCCGTCGCCACCGCTCGCCTCTTTCTGGCGCGGCCTCGCCTTCGCCGCCCGCGCGGCGCGGCGGCTCTCGGGGTCTTGCGACCCGCTCCGCGATCCGCTCCGCGAGGCGCTCGAGGACCTCCGCTGGCAGGGGGGCTTCGACCGGATGCGCCAGCTCGCCGACCCCGAACGGCTGGGCGCCGCGCTCGAGACCTACCTCTCGGCGATGGCGGCGCTGCCGCAGCGGATCGAGCGCGCGCTCGACGCCGCGGCGCATCCCGCGGAGACGGCGCCGCGCGAGAGCCGGAGCGCCAACGACTCGGCGGCGGCGATCGCGCTCGGCCTCGCGATGGTCGCCGTCGCGATCGCCGGCGGCGCGCTCGGGCCCGCTGCCGCCGCGCCGTTGCCCGAGCCCTTCTGCGCCGCCGCCTTCCTGCTCCTCGGCGGCTGGCTGCTGCGCATCCTCTGGAGCCGGCGATGAGCGGCCGGCGCGCGCCCCGTTCGAAATGGCCGCCGGAGGCGGGCCGCTTTAGAATCCGACCCACGTACCCCCCTTCGGAGCCCGCGCGGCTCCGGTCGACAACCGAGAAGGAGACGGCACGATGAGCTCGATGGATCAAGCGATGCAGACGTTCGGGCAGATGATCTGCCTTCCGATGACCCTGTTCTCCGAGGCGGTGTCGCGCACGATGCGCGACTTCCAGCCCGCCGGGTTCCTGCCCGCGGTCTGCGCGCCCTGCGAGGCGAAGACGGCCGCCTGCGCGCCGATCCAGCCGGAGGTCTGCACCTCCGATTGGAGCTGCGCGCCGCGCCCGACCGGTTGGGGCAGCTGCGGCACCTGCGGCGCCGCCGCCGGCGAATGCCGCTGCAACCGGGGCGGCGGCTGCAACCGCTGCGGGCGCGCGGCCGGCGAATGCTGCTGCAACCGCGGCAGCGACCGGGTCAAGCTGATCGAGTTCTCGCTCGTCACGGTGCGGCGCAACGCCAAATGCGGCGTCCTGTGGTCCGGCCAGCGGCTGGTGAGCGACTGCACGACCCCCGACGAATTCCAGAATCAGATCGTCGTCGAGTACGTCCAGAGCCATTGCGACCGGCCGGTCGACGGCAAGAACCTGCGCGTCTACACCCGCGTGCTCGACAGCTGGTGCAAGTCGGACTTCGACTGGGAGGAGGAGCAGATCGACGCCCTCCAGGAAATCCGCGACGCGATCCTGGTGAAGAAGCAGGCCGCGTAGGGCCGAGGCTCGCGGCCGGCCGGGCGGGCCGCCCGCGAGGTCTCGGATCGGGGGCCGTGTGCCGGCCCCGGAGGAGGAGGATTCCGTGCTCGATTCGCTCGAGCTGAGGAAGGGTTGCTCCGGCGCGCCGCCGGAGCGCGGGGCTCCGGCCCTCGCACCGGCCGCGGTCGATCTCTGCGAGCTCGGCAACAAGCTCGCCGTCTTCGCCCGCTTCCAGAGAGCGGGCGCGTTCGCCGGCCGCGGCGCTCTGCCCGCGCTCGCGGCGCGCGCTAGGTCGCTCCCCGCCTGGGAATCGGTCTGGGTCGTCGAGGGCGTCGCGCACGCCTGGACGCTCTCGGCGCTCGCCGCCGGCGTCCCCGCCGCTCGCCTCCTCGGGCCGGCGCTCGACGCGATCCCGCGCTCTTGCTGGCTGCCGCTCCACACCGGCCTCGGGCTCGCGCTCGGCGGCCGCGCCCTCGACCGCGCGGCGGCTGGCGCCGACCTCGGAAGCGTCCTCAACACCTTCTCCGCCGACTGCCGGGCCGCCGCGCGGCCGGGCTACGCCCGCGCCGCGTTCGAGGGGCTCGGCTTCGCGGCGCGCACCCTCCGCTCCGGCCTCGTGCCCGCAATCGACCGCGCGCTTCTGCGGCAGGCGCCGCACCTCGCCGGCGCTTTCTGGCACGGCGCCGGCCGCGGCCTCTACTTCGTGCCCGCCCACGCCCTCGCGGGCGCCCTGCCGCGCGCTTTCGCCGCGGCGCAGCGCGAGCCGCCGCACGAGCTGGGGCGCGCGAACGCGATCACGGGCCTCGCCTGGGCTCTCGCCCTGGTCAACCTTCGCCACCCGGCGGTGCTCGAGCGGGCGCTCGGGACGATCGCCACGTTCGAAACGCTCGCAAACGCGCCCGGCGCGCGCGCCGCGTTCGCCGCGGGCGTCTCGGGCGCGGCGGCGGTCTGGATCGACGTCCGCGGGCGCGAGGCGACCTTCGACGAGCTCCTCGCCCACCGGCCCACCGCCGCGGCCGCAGTCGCCTGGCGCGAGCTGGTCCGCGATCCGGCGCGCGCGGCGCTCGCGCGCCAGCGACAGCTCGCCCGCGAGGGGAAGCTCGACGCCCTCTTCGCCGTTCCGGCGCCGGGGCGCGCGTCGTGAGCCGCGAGACCTGGCAGGCCCCGCCGCCGAGCGCGCCGCTCGGCCTCGAAGACCGCCTGATCTGCGAGCAGGTCGACACCTATCTCTCCCGCGGCCTCGCGCTCAAGCGCTGGTGGCAGCGCGACGGCGCCGCCGGGCCCGACAGCCGGCGCTTCGAGCTCGCTTTCACCCACAACCGGCCCGACGTCTCGTTCGGCTTTTTCTCGCGCACTCCGGTCGACGGCCGGACGCTGCCGATCCTCGGCAACTTCCAGACCCAGTTCTACGACCAACCGAAGTCGCCGAGCGCCGACCGCGACGCCGCCGCTCGCTTCTTGAACGCGGAGCTCCGCGAATTCGTCCTGCGCTACTTCCTGCGCGTCTCGGACTTCGCCAATCCCCAGCCCTATACCGCGGACGATCCGCATCCGCCCTTCTTCCTGCGCCCGTTCTCCCTGTGCAACGGCCGCGAGATCCCGCGCCAGGGGTTCGGGTTCTCGCAGCTCTACTTCAAGCGGGCCGACACCGGCGAGATCGGCCGCTTCCCCGCCTCGATGCGCCGCAGGATCGTCGACCTGCGGACTCTCGGGCCGGTCTTCGAGTGGATCGTGGCCCGGGTCCAGATCTTCAATTTCGCCTTTCAGGCCAAGCCGTTCGGCGACTCGGGCCCGTCCATGACCCTGCCGCTCGACGAGCGGAGCCTGCTCGTCCTGACCCGCGACTTCGTCTCCGACGAGACCACGGCAGCGAGCCTCCACGCGGGCGAGATCGGCCACTACGGCTTCGGCTACGCGTTCGTCAAGGATCCCGTGCCGGGACTCCTCGCCTGGGGGCCGGGGCGCTTCGACGCGGCGTTTCAGACCATCGACTTCCGCGTCCTCGACGACGGCCGCATCCGCGTCGACATGGTGTTCACCGCCAACCGGCCGACAGGGGTCCTCGCGATCCCGGCGAGCCCGCCGCTCGCCGCTCTCGAGATGGCCGACATCGCCTCGCTCGGCCTGCTCGCGCCGGTGACGGCGCCGCTGCGCACGCTCGCGGGTCTCCTGCCGCTCGGCCAGGTCGCTTTCGACCCGGTGTTCCCCGCCCTGGCGCTTCTCAACGCGGCGACCGCCGGCTACGCCGCGCGCGAGCTGTGCATCTCGCGCGAGCAGGTGGAAAAGGACCTCCTGCTGCTCCATTTCGAGCGCCACTACGCGACCTTGGCCGGGTCGCTCCAGACCTGGCGCCAGATCCGCGACTGGCGCGACGAGGCGTCGCTGCCGCGCTGGGTGGTCACCGGGGAGGCCGCGTGATGCCGAGCCCCTCCTCGAGCCGGCTCGGCCTGGACGCGCGGACCGCGGTGGTCCTCTCGAGCGGCGGCGCCAAGGGAGCCTACGGCCTCGGCGTCATGCGCGCCCTCTTCTCGGGCGCCGCGGCGTCGACCGGCGGCCAGCCGATCGATCCCGGCATCCTGACCGGCACCTCGATCGGCGCCTACAACGCCTCGTATCTCACGAGCCGCGACGGGTCCGCGGCGGCGGCGCTCGAGAGCCTGATCCAGATCTGGCGGCAGCGGATCGCCCAGACTCCCCTCTCGTGCGGCAACGGCTTCGCGCGCATCCGCGGCCTGCCGTTCCAGGGGCTCGACCTTGGCTGCATGATGCGCCCGTGGCAGGTCGCGGCCAACATGGCGGAGGACGCCTTGGCGTTCTCGCGCGACGCCGCCGATTGGGCCGTCGCCTTCGCCCGCGCCTCCGGACCGGTGGAAACGCGCCTGATCGACACCTTCGACCTGTCCAACTTCGTCGATCCCTCGCCGCTCTATCGGCTCGTCGCGTCGACCCTCGACCGCAACGGTCTCGCGCGCTCGCACCGCAAGCTCGGGATCGTCGCCTCGCGCTGGCGCGACGGCACGCCGCGGCTGTTCGACCGCGCCGAGCTCGCCGCGCGCGGCGACTTCAAGCCGGTGCTCGCGTCGATGGCCATCCCGGGCGTCCTCCCCGAGGTCTCCGTTGACGGCGAGTGGTACGTCGACGGCGCGCTCACGGTCCCGACGCCGCTCAAGCCGGCGATCCAGGATGGCGCCGACGTCCTGCACGTCGTCTACGTCGATCCGCTGCTCGTCGAGACCCGGGTCAGCCCCAACGCCGGCACGTTCGAGACCATGATGCGGGTCTTCAACATCCTCTCCGCCGAGCGCGTGAAGAGCGACATCGAGTTCGCCGCCCTGGTCAACCGCGGCATCGAGCTGCTCGACGGCCTGTTCGTCGACGGGGCGAGCGACACCGAGCTGCTGGCCGCCGTCGGCCGCCTGCCGGAGATCTTCTCTCGCCTGCGCTCGGGCGCTCCGCGCCGGCTGCTGACGATCCACCGCTACCGGCCCGGGCCCGAGATGGGACAGGCCTCGGACTACCTCAACTTCACCCTCTCGAGCATCGACCGGATGATCGAGCTCGGCTATCGCGACGCGGTCGGCCACGACTGCGACGAGAACGAATGCATCCTCGCCGGCGGGGCTTCCGCCGCGCGCCTCGACGGTCGCGGCGCGCGGGCGCGAGCGCCCCTGGCGAGGGGATGGAGCGTCCAATGACCACTTCGTGCTGCGACGTCCGCCGTCTCGTCAAATGGAGCATCGTGTTCGTCAAGCGGGGCCTCGAGGCCGCCTTCCCCGAGCGCGAGGAGCTGATCGACTGCGAGCTGTCCGAGTCGGACTTCGCGACCTGGAAGATCGCGGAGTTCACCCAAGGGCTGCCGAGGATGCCGGAAAGCGAGCTGCCGCCGTCGTGGCGCGTGAAAAACTATCCCCCGGTGGTCGACGGCCGGCGTGTGCTCCCTCCGGGCGACGGCCAATACCTGCGCGTCTACTCGACGGTGCTCGACTGCTTCGAGGTCGACGGCTTCGATTTCCAGGAGGAGCAGGTCAAGATCCTGCGCGAGATCCGCGACGCCTTGGCCGGCGAGCGCCCGCCGCACCCGCACCGAGTCAAGCTGCCGAAGACCGGCCGTCTCTCGACCGCTCTCGATTCCCGGGTCAGCGAGTTCGGCGACGAGTTCCTCAACTTCCCCCCCTTCATGGGCCAGAGCCCGGAGCCGGGCCACACGTACCTTTCGGGCTGGCTCGGCGTCGACTTCGCCGAGCCTCAGGGCGACCGGGTCGAGTTCTCGCTCAGCTGGTACGCGCTCGGCACTCCGGTCACGATCACCTTCGGCGCCGGCCAGCAGTTCGTGTTCGCCAACACCCGCACCTTCCCGCTGCCGTTCCTGCCCGACTTCTCTCCGGTCTTCAGTCGCGGCACCCTCGACCTCGCGACCGGCAAGGTCGTCGCGTTCGAGATCAACGCCACCTTCCAGGGCACGACGATCGCGCGCACCGACCGGGTCAACCGGATCGCCTACGCCTTCCCCTACATCTACCCGCCGCTGCCGCCCCCTCCCGGTTTCGTGCCACCGCCCGGCTACCAGCCACCGACGCCGCCACCGCCGCCACCCTTCGGCAATTTCGACTTCAGCTACGACTGGGACGGCAACATCACCGGCTTCGAGCTGCACAGCGTGACGGTCGCACCGGTCGGCCTCTTCCCGTTCATCGCGGGGCTGTTTCCGCCGTTCACCTTCGGCCCGAACGGCGAATTCCACTTCGCGAGCGCCGACATGTGCCTGCCCGGCACGCCGCCCGGCGATTGCCCGACCCAGGCGACCGATCCCGACGGCATCCTGACCTCGGTCTCGGTCTACTTCCACCCGCACATCGATCTCGTCAGCCAGGGGGTCCACGAGGTCCCGGCCGTCCCGCCGCCGCCTCCCGCGCGCTCTCCGGTCGCGGCGGAAGGGGCCGCGGTGGTCGGCGTCTCGGACCTCGTCTATCGGATCGGCGGCCGGGGCGACGGCGGCGTCCTCGCCCGGGTCGACGTCTTCGATCCGGCGCAGAACGCCTGGACCGCGGGGCCCGCCCTGCCCAAGGCGGTCGCGGGCGCCGCCGCCGCGGTCTCCGGCGACCGGATCTACCTCTTCGGCGGCTGGACCGACGCCGCTTCGAAGACTCCCACCGACGCCGTGCAGGTGTTCGATACCGGGACGCGCTCCTGGAGCCAGCCGACCAAGCTGCCCCAGGCGGTCGCGGGCGCGACCGCCGCCGCGGCCGGCGGCAAGATCTACGTCATCGCGGGCGCGACCGGGCCGGCGATCACCGGCGCGGTGCGGATCTACGACCCGGCGAGCCACGCCTGGAGCGACGGCATCGCCGCCGCCGTCCCCACGGCCGGCGCGAGCGCCGTGGCGGTCGGGAACCGCATCTACGTCGCGGGCGGCCGGCTCGCGAGCGGCCAGGCGACGAACCGGACCGCGATCCTCGAGACGGCGACGAGCCTCTGGGCGCTCGGCCCCGACCTGCTCTACCCGGCGGTCGACGCCTCGGCGGTCGTGCTCGAAGAGCGCATCCTGCTCCTGGGCGGCCGGCCCGGCGCCGGCCTGCCGAGCCTGCCGTTCCTCCAGGAGCTGCCGCTCGACGCCACGGCGTGGCGGCCGGCGCTGCCGGCCGGCGTTCCGGTCGCGGGGGGAGGCACCGCCGTCGCCGGGGGCGCCCTGTGGGCCGTCGGCGGGCGGGTCCAGTCGCTGGTCGACGCCCCGCCGGGCGCGCTCTCGACGCTGGTCCAGGTCTACCGCCCCTTCCGCGGCTGGGACTGCTCGGGCGACGTGCCGGTGTTCACCTCCGCCAACGTGATGAACGCGGCCGGCCTCGGTGCCTTGCCCTCGGTCGTGGCGCCCGGCTCGATGGCCATGGTCTGGGGCTTCTACTTCGCCGGCCCGGGCGAGGCGCCAAGCCTCGAGATCCGCGTCGGCGGCAAGGTCGCGCCGCTCATCGCCGTCGTGCCGCCCTTCTTCTCCTACATCCCGGTCTGGCGCGCCTTCTTCCAGATCCCGGCCGACCTCGACGCGAGCAAGGGCAAGGCGACGTTCGAGGTGATCAAGCTCGGCGCCAAAAAGCAGGCGGCGCCGGTCGAGATCTCGGTCGCGCCGACGGCGCCCGGCCTCTTCCTCTTCAACTACGGCGAGTTCTTCGAGCCCGCCTACCTCGAGCACAACGGCGCGCTCGCGGTCAACGAGGACGGCACCCTCAACTCGGCGAACCAGCCGGTCGTCCCCGGCCAGACGGTGACGCTCTGGGCGACCGGGCTCGGCGCCGATCCGGACCTGGCCAAGAAGATCGACTTGAGGATCGGCGGCAAGAAGGCGAAGGTCCAAAGCGTCTCTCCGCCGCCTTCGCCACCCCCCGGCCTGCCGCCCTTCCTCGGCGCGCAACTGGTCGCCGCGACGGTGCCCGACGGCGCCGAGCTCGCGAGCTTCTCGCCGGTCGCGATCAAGGTCGACGGCAAGACCGGCAACCCGGTCGGCCTCGCGGTGCGCGACGCGGCCTACCGCTCGACGCCGCCGACGCCGTTCCCCTTCGGGCTGCCGGCGGTCTTCCCCTGGATCCCGGTGCCGGCGCCGCCCAAGCCCTAGGGAAAGACGGCCCCCCGGGCCGCGCTCCGGCGCGCGGCCCGGGGGGAGGAGAGGCTGTGCTAATTTTGTACAAGGTTTCACCGCCAACGCTTCCGCTCGGAGAGGCGCCATGAAGTGGACTCCTGCCCCGGATTGGCTGATCGCGGCGTTCGACCCGCTGGTGCCCGACGATCCGCGCGTCGAGCGGCGCAAGATGTTCGGCTACCCTTGCGCGTTCGCCTGCGACAACATGTTCATCGGCCTCCATCGCGACAACCTGGTGATGCGCCTCGGCGAAGCCGACCGCGAGCGCTTCCTGGCCGAGGAGAAGTCGGAGATCTTCTCCCCCTTCCCCGGCCGCCTGATGCGCGAGTACGTGGTCGTGCCCCACGCGCTGATCCGCAAGCGGACGGCGACGCTCGAGGAGTGGATCGGCCGCTCGCTCGAATACGCGGCGTCGCTGCCGGCTCGGTCCAAGAAGGCGAAGGCGGCAGCGCCCAAAGCGGCGGCGAAGAAGCCCCAGGCCGGCATCGCGAAGCCCGCCGCGAAGCCGGCGGCCAAACCGGTCAAGCCGGCCAAGAAAGCGCCCGCTCCCTCTGCGCCCCGGCGCGCGAAGAAGAGCTGATCCCCATGGCGATCCCCGGGCAGCTCGCGGTCTTCCGCGCGGCGCGGCACGCGACCCTCGGTGAGACGAGCGATCTCGCCCAGGCCCAGCTCGACTGGCGGCCGGCCGAGGACAAGTGGTCCGCCGGCGAGGTCCTCGACCACCTGCCGAAAGTGGACGCGACCTACCGCAGCGAGATCGCCGAGCTGATCCGCCGGGCCGAGGCCGGAGAGCCGGCGGTCCTCAGCCGCAGCTTCAAGGACATCGACGTCTCGATCTTCCACCTGCCGAAGTCTCTCCTGCCGCTTTTCGAGATCCCGTTCACCATCACCTCGCGCCTCCTGCCGCGGGCGGTCGGCGCCTGGATGGCGAGCTCGCGCGCGATCCCGATCCAGAATCCGGAGAACGCGGCGCCGCGCCGCGGCCAGCCGAAAACCGAGCTGCGCGCCGCGCTCGAGGCGTCGCTCCAGGGGTTCGAGGCGCTCTTCGCCGCCCATCCCGGAATCGACTACACCCGGCTGATCCACAAGCATCCGCTGTTCGGGGTCAACGACGTGACCCAGATGCTCGAGATCCTGATCGCGCACGAGGGGCGCCACCAGGCGCAGATCCGCGAAGTGATCGCGAGCCCCGGATTTCCCGCGGCCGCATGACGTCCGAATCGATCGAGGAGGCGACCATGAGCATCACCCGCGATGATCTCTCCCGCTGGAGCGGCCTCGCCAACGCCCTGGCCGGCGCGGCCACCGCGGTCTACTGGTTCATCCACCCGGGGCTCGACGACCCGCAGAAGGCGCTGCTCGGCCGCTGGGAGGCGATGAACGTCGCGTTCATCGTGCTCCTGCTCCTCTTCCTCTGGGGGCTGACCGGACTCTATCTCGCGCAGGTCGAGAAGGCCGGCGCGCTCGGATTCGCCGGCTACCTGCTCGCCTTCGCCGGCAGCGCGATGTTCATCGCCGCGGGCGCGCACGACGCTTTCGTCACGCCGCTCTTGACCGTGCGCGACGCCGCGCTCCTCGGCGCCCAGGGCCCCCTCTTGACGGGGGGCCTCGGCAAGTTCTTCATGACCACCGGCCTCACCTTCGCCCTCGGCTACCTCCTTTTCGGCATCGCGACCTTCCGCGCCAAGGTCCTTCCCCCCTGGGCCGCCCTCATCGCCGGCCTCTCCGCCTCGATCCTCGGCACCAGCCCGCTCCAACCCGCCCTCGTCCGCACGGCAGGCTGCGTCGTCTTCGGCCTCGCGAACGTCTGGCTCGGCTGGGCGCTCTGGGGGCGGAAGGCGGGTGCGCTCCAGCAAGGACGGTGAGGAGGAATGCCCGCGTCCAAACGCCGTCGGCCGGCTCCGTTTCGCGATCATTGGGACGTGCTGATCCTCGGCGCGGGATTGGCCGGGTCGTCGCTCGCGCGGCAGCTGCTGCTCGCGACCGACAAGCACGTCCTCGTGCTCGACCGGCGCGCCGTGCCGGGTCCACGCCAGAAGGTCGGCGAGGCGACAGTCCAGATGAGCGGCTACTACTACGCGCGCGTGCTCGAGATGGAGGAGCACCTGCTCCAGGAGCACT
>DATMZM010000391.1:0-17892 GCA_035607445.1 Thermoanaerobaculia bacterium
ACGGCGACCTCGGTCGACGTCGCCTATTCCGACCGCAGCTTCTCGGGCGTGCACGAGAAGCGCTCGGGCCGCGACCTGTCCGCCGGCCTGCACCAGACCTTCTTCCTCGGCCGCGCCGACCGCTCGATCCGCCTCGGCGCGACGGCGACCGACCGCTCCGCGGGGCGGCCGTTCGCGAGTGAGCGGCTCAAGGCCGATCTCGGCGTCGGGTTGCCGCTCGGCGCCAAGTGCGCGCTCGCGCTCTCCGGCGGCTACCTGGACGAGCGGTTCGACAACCCGGAGTCGAACCTGTTCCTGCCCTTCGGCCCGGCGCGCAAGGACGACACGACGAGCGCCGCCGCCGCGCTCTCCTGGTCGCCCAGCGCGAAATTCCGCCTCGCCGCGCGCGGCGCCTTCGCGCATCGCTCGAGCAACGTCGATCTCGGGGCCGGCCTGCCGGATCTCGACTACCGCCGCACCGAGCTCTCGCTCACCGCGGCCTGGACCTTCTGATGGCCCGCGCTCTCAACGTCGCCCTCCCGGTCGCCGCGCTCCTCGGTCTGGGCCTGCTGGCCGCGGCGGAGGGGACGGTCGGCACCGCGATCCTGGTCAAGAACGACGTCCGCGCGACGCCTCCGGGCGCCGCGCCGCGCCCGGTCAAGGCGCGCGACGCGATCGCGCTCCAGACCCGGATCCAGACCGGCCGCTCCTCCTCGTTCGCGATGACCTTCCCGCCCGGCGGGCGGCTCGACCTGGGCGCCGAGAGCGCGGTCACGTTCGACCAGAAAGTGATCGACGCGTCGACCGGCCGCCCCGCCTCCTCCCTCTCGCTCGCGATCGGCCGGCTGCGGCTCGCGCTCAGCAAGCTCCAGCAGACCGTCGAGATCGGCACGCCGCACGCGGTCGCCGGGGTCAAGGGGACGGTGGTGCGGCTCGTCGTCCATCCGGTCGCGGGCACTTTCGTCGCTGTCGACGAGGGGCTCGTCGGGGTGCGCGCGCGGGCCGGGGGCGACGAGGTCGAGGTGGCCGCCGGCCAGTGGGTCGTGGTGCCGCCGGGCGGCCAGCCGACGCGGCCGGCCCGGCTCGACAAGCGCGGCCTGCCGTTCGAGGATTCGCCGCTGCTCGACGGATTCGACCTCCGCACGGACGAGCCCAAGCCGCCGCCGCGGCAGTGAGGAAGCCGGGGGCCAGGCCATGAGCGCAGCGCGCGATTCCGACAGCCGTCCGGCCGTGGCCCTCGCGCTCGGTCTCGCCCTCGCTGCTCTCGCTTCGCCCGCCGCCCGCGCCCTGCCGCCCTGCACCAGCCAGATCGACGTGCAGCCCGCTCCCGGCGCCGGCGCGCAACTCGGCTGCACGGTCGCGACCGACGGCTCGGTGGTCGCCTCCGGGGCGCACCAGGATTCGACCGCCGCCCCCGCGGCCGGGGCGATCTACGTCATCCAGCGCGGCGGCACGGTCCGGCTCACCGCGGCGGACGCTCATGCGGGCGACCAGCTCGGCTTCGCTCTCGCTCTCGCGGGGTCGACCCTCGTCGCGGGGGCGCCGCTCGGCGACGCTCCGGGCGCCGCGGATTCGGGCGCGGTCTACGTCTTCTCCCGCCCCGGCTCTTCGTGGACCGCCGCGTCTCCCCAGGTCGAGCTGACCGGCCCGAACGCCCACCGCGGTGACCAGTTCGGCCAGGCCGCGGCCCTCTCGGGCGACCGGATCGCGGTCGGCGCGCCCAGCCGGACCGGGGCCGGCAGCCTCTCGGGCGCGGTCTACGTCTTCGTGCGGAACGGCGGCTCCTGGGCGCTCGAGGCCGAGATCGCCGATCCGGACGCCCTGCCTCTCGACGGCTTCGGATTCGCGCTCGCGCTCGACGGCGACACGCTGGCGGTCGGCGCGCCGTTCGCGGACGCTCCCGGCCGCGGCAACTCGGGCGCGGTCCACGTCTTCACCCGCCAGGGGAGCTCCTGGATCCGGCGGGCGCGGATCGCCGACCCCGAGGGGCGGAGCGGCGACGAGCTGGGCAACGCCGTGGCGCTCTCGGGCGGGACCCTGGTGGCCGGCGCCCGGCGCGCGGACGTCTCGGGTTTGACCGACGCGGGGGCGGCGCTCGTCTTCGCGCGCGCGGACGCGGGCGGCGCGGCCTGGACGTTGCGCGCGAAGCTGACCGCGGCGCCGCCCGGAGCGGACGACCTGTTCGGTTCCGCGGTGGCGATCGCCGGCTCGCGGATCCTGGTCGGAGGTCCGCACCACGACGCGGGCGGGCACAACGCCGGAGCGGGCTTCGTCTTCGATTCGCTGACCGGTCCGCCGCTCGTCCTCCTCGGCCTGCCGCCCGAGGCGGGCGCGGCGCTCGGCCAGTCGGTGGCGGCGTTCGGCGACGCGGTGGCGCTCGGCGCGCATCTGGCGGACACGGGAGGCCGGGTCGATTCGGGCGGCCTCCTCGCCTGCCCGTCGCCGCTCGCTCCCCCCGTCTGTCCGGCGACGCGCGTGACCAAGGACGACGGGCGAGGCCAGGTGCGGCGCGGCCAGGAGATCGCCTATCGGATCAAGGTCGCGGACGCGGCGCCCGGGGCCTCGGTGGCGGACGACTTCGCGGCGATCCTGGACGGCGGCAGCTGGTGCCGGGGCGAGGGCTGCACGGACCGGAGGGCCGGGCCGCTCGCGGATCCGCTGCCGTCGGGCGGCGCGGCGGTCTACACGGTGCGCGGCCGGGTCGCCGAGAGCGCGGGCAACAAGATCTCGAACAAGGTCACGGTCGCGGCCTCCGGCTGTCCGACCGCCGAGGCGGTCGACGAGGACCGGGTCGTCTCCGAGAACCCCTGCCAGGCCGGCACGCCGCGCGACCTCTTCGCGACGGTCGCCGGCCCGCTCGAGGCGCCGGCCGGCAGCGAGGCGACCTACTCGGTCCAGGCGGGAAACCTCGACCTCTGCCCGGCGACCGGGGTCGCGCTGCGCGTGACGCCGCCCGCCGGCGCGACCTTCGTCCGGGTCGTTCCTGCGGGCGCCTGCACCCCGGCCGGCCTCTGCTCGATCGGCCGGCTCGAGGGGGGAGAGATCCGGCTCGTCGAGATCACCTACCGCCTGAGCGCGCAGGGAGGCCAGGTCGAGGTCGTCGCCACGGTCGAGGGCAACGAGCCGGATCCAGCCCTGGGCAACAACACGGACCGCCAGGGGACCACGGTCGTCGAAACGCCGCCGCCGAAGGCGGACCTCGGCGTCGCGATCTCGGCTCCCTCCCCGCTGCCCTGCTCGATCGCCTCGCCGTTCACGGTCGCGGTCTCGAACGCCGGACCGGGCTCGGCGGAAGCCGTCGAGGTCGACGTCCTCTCGCCGAGCCTCGTGCCGCCTCCCCCGGCGACGGCCTGCGGCGAGGTGATCGCGGGCGGGCTCCGCTGCCACCTCGCGAGCCTCGCGGCGGGACAGAGCGCCGCCTTCGAGCTCTCCCTTCAGGCGCCCGGCCCGAGCTGCCAGGCGCCGCCGGCCAGCGTCCCAATCGGCGCCGCGGTGCGCAGCGCGACCATGGATCCGAACGCCGGCAACAACGGCGCGCAGCGGACCCTCGCGACCGATTGCCCGGTGAACGCTCCGGTCCTCGCGCTCGCGAAGGACGACGGCCTCGCGTCCGCGGCGCCCGGCCAGACCGTGCTCTACACGATCACCGCGAGCAACGCGGGCTCCTGCCCGGCCGAGGACGTCCGCCTCGAGGACGTCTTCCCGCCCGAGCTGAGACAGGTCCGCTGGTGCCGCGGCGCGGACTGCGCGCCGGATGTCTCGGGCGATCTCGCGGACACCTTCGATCTCGCCCCGGGCGGCTCCGCGGTCTACCGGCTGAGCGGCTTCGTCGCTCCCGACGCCCCGGGCTGCCAGGGCACTCTCGACAACACCGCCCGGCTGCTCTTCGGAGCGACCGAGAGCACGGCGTCCGACAGCGACGCGATCGCGCCCGAGCCGGGGGTGACCGGCCTGTGCGGCGGGATCGACGGCTCTCCGGTCGAGAACGGCGTCATCACCTACACCTTCGTCCTCCACAACGGCGGGCCGCACGACCAGCAGGACAACCCCGGGCCCGAATTCTTCGATCAGCTCCCGTTCCAGCTCCTCGTGCTCAGCGCGACCGCCTCGAGCGGCACGGTCTTCGCCAATCTGCCGGCCAACACGGTGAGCTGGAACGGCTCGATTCCGGTCTGCGGCACGGTGACGATCACGATCACCGCGAGGATCCAGGGCGCGCCCGCGGGGACGACGGTCTCCAATCAGGCGCTCCTGTTCTTCGACGCGGACGGCGACGGGGTCAACGAGTCGACCGGCATGACCGACGATCCGGCCCAACCGGGCGACGCCGACCCCTGCACGTTCCGCGTCCTGGCGCCGGTTCCCCCGGGGATCCCGACCCTCGCCCCCGGCGCTCTCGCGTTCCTCGCGCTCCTCCTCGCCCTCTTCGCCGGCCGGAGGCTCCGGCGAGCGTAGGGGCGCGGTTTCCGCGCCCCCACGCCCAGGCACCAGGGGCGGGGAAACCCCGCCCCTACCGACCCGCCGAGCGAATATGATGCGAAGCCGGCCGGCCGGACCGAGGGCGTTCGCCGCGGTACCGAGGCCGGCCGGACAACGCGAGGGCCCTCCGTTCATGCTGCGCTCGTTTTCGCTCGTCTCCTGTCTCGTGCTGCTCGCCGGGGCGACCCGCCCGGCCGCGGCGGCCTCGCTTCCCTCCGCCGCCTCATCCCGTGAGGCGGCATCCCGCCCGGCCGCGTCCCGTCCGGCCGTCGCGCCGCCGGGGCAGACGTTCAGCTACGGCCGGTTCGGGCAGGTGACGGTCTACCGGCCGGCCGGAACGCCGGAAGGGGTCGTCCTGTTCGTCTCGGGCGACGGCGGCTGGAACCTCGGCGTCGTCGACATGGCGAACCATCTGAAGGATTGGGGCGCCCTCGTGGTGGGCATCGACATCCGGTCCTATCTGAAGTCGAGCGCGGCGGCGGCCGAATCCTGCACGGACGCGGCGGCGGACTTCGACGCTCTCGCGCGGTTCGCCGAAGGCAAGGTCGGCTATCAGGAGCACGCGAAGCCGATCCTGGTCGGCTACTCGTCCGGCGCGACGCTCGTCTACGCGGCGATCGTGCAGGCCAAGCCCGGCGTCTTCCAAGGCGCGATCAGCCTCGGCTTCTGCCCGGACCTCCTGGTCAAGAAGCCGTTCTGCGCCGGGCACGGCCTGACCTTCGTCTCGGGGGTCAAGGGCAAGGGAACGGTCTTCGATCCCGGCAAGCACCTCGAGGATCCCTGGTTCGCCTTCCAGGGCAGCATCGATCAGGTCTGCGATCCCCAGGCGACGGCGGACTACTTGAAGGCGGTCAGGAACGGCGAGCTGGTCTGGCTCGACAAGGTCGGGCACGGCTTCTCGGTCGAGCGGCGCTGGCTGCCGCAGTTCAAGGAGTCGTATCTGAAGCTCGCCCGGTGAGCGGAGCGGCCGGAGCCGGAGCTTCGAGGAACAGCTCGTTCTTCCGCACGAAGGCGTCGAGCAGCAGCCACAGGTAGGGATCCCTGATTTGAGACCGGTACTTGTGGAGGACCCGCTTCTTGAGCGCTTCGGTCGCCGGATCGAGGGGGAAGAGGCGCCACGTGCCCGCCATGCCTGCGTTCCCCGCGCGCCGCGCCGGCGGCAGGAGCTGCCGCCGCGGCGAGTACGAGAGCGGGCTCGGGTAGCCGGCGTGGTGGACGAGATAGCCGAGGCGCCGCGGCGGTGCGGGAAGCTCCCTCATCAGGCGGTCGACGAGGACCGCCGCCGCGGCGTGATCCGAGTGGCGGTCGAAGGCGACCGGAGCCACGATCGTCGTCGGCGCGGCCTCGCGGACCACGCGCAGCAGGTCGCGCTCGAGGCTCGCGAGCCGGTAGGGCGCGCCGGGCGAGACCGCCTGCGTGTAGGGCACCTCGGTCTGGCGGGTGCAGGGGGACGAGATCCGGGCGTCCGGCCGGGCGAGCAGCCGCGCGAGCCCGCGGTCGGGGTAGCCGAGGACGAAGAGGTGGCCGGCGGGGACCCCGAGGGCCGCCATCGCGCGCACCGCCTCGGCGATCCGCGCCCGCCCTTCGCGCAAGAGGGGACGCCCGGTCGAGCTGCTCGCCCGGCCGATCAGGGCGGCGGCGAAGCGGTTGCAGTCGCCCGCCGTCAGGTAGACGACGAAGACCTCTCCACCGCGCGCGACGACCGCGCGGGCATACCCCGCGGCGGCGATCGCCTCGTCGTCGACGTGCGGGGCGACGATCAGCAGGCGCTCGCCGGCCCCGGGATCGGGGAGGCGGCGGTAGGCGCTCGCGCCGCCCGGCGGGGGGGACGAGGCGGCCGGCGCGGCGGCGAGCGCGGCGGCGAGCAGGAGCGCGCAGGGGAATCTCCTCATGGCCGGCGCATGATCTCACGACCCGGTCGCGCGCCGAAGCCGGGGGAACGGACGGCAACGGAGGCCCCATGAGAGAGAGAGCGACGAAGGACGCGCAAGGAACCTGCGCGGTCTGCGGCGACCGTTTCCCGCGCGCCGACCTGGTGCCGGCCGAGATGGTGCGGCCCGCGGTCGCCGAGATGATCCGGGCGGAGGTCCCCTCCTGGAGCGACGCCGACGCGATCTGCGCGCGCGATCACGCGCGCTTCCGCGCCCGCCAGGTGCAGAGCCTGCTTAAGGAGGAGATCGGAGAGCTGGGCGACCTCGAGCGCGAGGTCGTCGAGGTCCTCGGCAATCAGAGCTTGCTGGCCGCGAACACCCAGGCGGAATTCGATCGCAGCCTCTCCTTCGGCGAGAGGATCGCCGACCGGGTGGCCCGCTTCGGCGGCAGCTGGGCGTTCATCCTGAGCTTCCTGTTCCTGCTCGCCGCCTGGATCGCGGTCAACTCGGTGCTCGCCTTCAGAAAGCCGTTCGATCCCTTCCCGTTCATCCTGCTCAACCTGATCCTCTCCTGCGTCGCCGCGCTCCAGGCGCCGGTGATCATGATGAGCCAGAACCGCCAGGAGGCGAAGGACCGCCTGCGGGCGGAGAACGACTACCAGGTCAACTTGAAAGCGGAGCTCGAGATCCGCATGCTGTCCAAAAGCGTCGACGGCCTGCTCCACCACCAGTGGCGCCGCCTGCTCGAGATCCAGCAGATCCAGATCGACCTGATGGAGGAGCTGGCGCGGGCGAGGAGGGGCTCGGCGCCGTGAGCCTCGACCTGCTCCGGCGGCTCCGGCGGCTCGCGCCGCTCCTCTCGGTCCTGATCTTCGGCTTCGCGCTCTTCCTGCTCCATCGGGAGCTCGCGGACTTCCGGTTCCATCAGGTCATCGAGTTCCTCGAGGCGCTGCCCGCGGAGAGGCTGCTCCTCGCCTTCGGCTGCACGCTCCTCGGCTACCTGGCGCTCGCCGGCTACGACGTGCTCGGCTTCCGCTACGCGCAGGCGGAGCTGCCGCTCCATCGCGTCGGGCTCGCCTCCTTCGTCGGCTACGCGGTGAGCAACGCGCTCGGGCATCCGCTCTTCACCGGCACGCCCCTGCGCGCCCGGTTCTACACCGGCTGGGGGGTCTCGGGCGTCGACGTCGCCCGCGTGCTGTCGTTCAGCCTCGCCACCTTCTGGCTCGGCTTCTTCACCCTCTCGGGCGCCACGTTCGTCCTCGAGCCGATCGCCGTGCCGGCCTTCTTCCATTTGGGCGGGCTGACCGCCCGGCCGCTCGGCATCCTGCTCCTCGGCCTCGTCCTCGCCTACGGGGTCGCCTCGATCGGATTCCGCGGCACCCTCGCGATCTTCGGCCTCGAGCTCGAGCTGCCGGCGCCCGGGCTCGCCCTCTCCCAGATCGCCCTCGGCTCGCTCGACTGGTCGCTCGCGGCGGCCGTCCTCTACGCGCTCCTGCCGGAATCGTGGGAGATCAGCTTCCCGGCCTTCCTCTCGGCCTTCCTGCTCGCCCAGGTGGGAGGGCTCCTGAGCCAGGTGCCGGCGGGGCTCGGCGTCTTCGAGACCCTGATGGTGCTGCTCCTGCCGCGCACCTTCCCGCGCACCGACGTGCTCGGCGCGCTCGTCGCCTACCGCGCGGTCTACTACCTGATGCCGCTCCTGGTCGCGGCCCTGCTCCTCGCCGGCCGCGAGGTCGTCGCGCGCCGCGCCCAGGTCGGTCGGATCGCCCGCGCCGTCTCGGTGCGCGCGCCGGCGATCGTGCCCCAGGTGCTCTCGCTCGCGACCTTCGTCGCCGGCTGCGTGCTGCTCGTCTCGGGCGCCACGCCGGCCGTCGGCTCGCGGCTCCGGTTCCTCGACGCGATCGTGCCCCTGCCGCTGATCGAGGCCTCCCATCTGCTCGGGAGCCTGGCGGGCGTCGCCCTCCTCTTCCTCGCGCGCGGGCTCCAGCGCCGGCTCGACGCCGCCTACCAGCTGACGGTCGGTCTCCTGGTCGCGGGCATCGCGGCCTCCCTCCTCAAGGGGCTCGACTGGGAGGAGGCCGGCCTCCTCGCGATCACGCTCTGCGCGCTCGTGCCCTGCCGGCGCCATTTCCACCGCGGCGCCGCGCTCACCGGCGAATCGTTCACGCCGGCCTGGATCGCGGCGATCGCCATCGTGCTGGGCGGCACGATCTGGCTCGGCTTCTTCGCCTTCAAGCACGTCGAATACTCGCGCGACCTCTGGTGGCACTTCACGCTCTTCGGCAACGCGCCCCGCTTCCTGCGCGCCTCGGTCGGCGCTCTCGCCCTCGTCATCGGTTTCTCGTTCTACCGCCTGCTGCGCCCCGTGCAGCCGGAGCCCCAGCTGCCCGTGCCGGCCGAGCTCGATCGCGCTCTCGACGTCGCCGCCCGCTCGAGCCGAACGGCGGCCTACCTGGCGCTCCTCGGCGACAAGCAGCTCCTCTGGAGCGAGAAGGGCGAGGGCTTCCTGATGTTCGGCGTCCAGGGGCGGAGCTGGATCGCGATGGGCGATCCGGTCGGGCCGGAGGAGCAGCGCGCCGATCTCGCCTGGCGGTTCCGGGAGCTGGTCGATCGCCACGGCGGCTGGCCGGTCTTCTACCAGGTGAGCGGCGAGGGCCTGCCGCTCTACGTCGACCTCGGGCTCTCGCTCGTCAAGCTGGGCGAGGAGGCGAGGGTGCCGCTCGCGGAGTTCAACCTGGAAGGGAGCGGGCGCAAGAAGCTCCGCCACGCGCTCCGCCGCGTCGAGGAGCTGGGCTTCCGCTTCGAGGTCGCCGGCCGCGAGGAGGTGCCCCGGCTGCTGCCCGAGCTGGCGGCGATCTCGGACGAGTGGCTGCGGCTCAAGAGCGTGCGCGAGAAGGGTTTTTCGCTCGGCTTCTTCTCGCCCGACTACCTCTCCCGCACGCCGCTCGCCCTCGTGCGCTCGGAGGCGGGCATCGTCGCCTTCGCGAACTTCTGGCTCGCCGCCTCCGGCACCGAGCTTTCGATCGACCTGATGCGCCATCGCGAGGCGGCTCCCCCCGGCGTCATGGACTTCCTCTTCCTCCACGTCATGCTCTGGGGGAAGGAGCAGGGCTACGCCTGGTTCAACCTCGGCATGGCGCCGCTCTCCGGGCTCGAGGCGCGCGCTCTCGCGCCGCTCTGGGCGAAGCTCGGCGCTCTCGTCTACCGCCACGGCGAGCACTTCTACAACTTCCAGGGCCTGCGGCAATACAAAGAGAAGTTCGATCCCGTTTGGGAGCCCCGCTACCTCGCGGCCCCCGGAGGCTTCGCCCTGCCGAGGGTCCTCACCGACTTGGCGGCGCTGACCTCCCGAGGCCTCCGCGGAGTCTTCTCGAAGTGAGCGGTGGGGATCCCGTCCGGGCTCGACGGAGCGGCGGCGATCTCGCCCGAGGACGGAGCGAAACTGTTTGAGCCCGAAGGGCGAGTTTTGAGCTCCGCCCGCAGGGCGAGTCGCCGACGCGGCCGAACCTCACCTACGGCCGATAGGTCGCGGAGCAGTCCGGGCCCTCCCAGACCTCGACCTCGGCGAGCGGAGCTTCGGGCAGGCGAGCGCGCAGCTCCGCGAAGAACCAGGAGGCGAGGTGCTCGGTCGTCGGGCTCAGCCCGTCGAACGGCGGCACCGTGTTGACGTCCCGGTGGTCGAGGCGCGCGGCGAGCTCCGAGAGGGCGCCCTTCACCGCCACGAAATCGTAGGCCATGCCGTCGCCGTCCAGGCTGTCGGTTTCGAGCACCGCCTCGACCCGCCAGGAGTGGCCGTGGCTCGGCTCCGGGGCGCCCCGGTACGCGGTGAGATGATGGGCGGCCTCGAAGCGGCAGCGGACGCGCAGGCGGTAGCTCGGCATGGCGCGGATCATAGCCGCGCCGGGCTTCGGGGGTCCGGCGGATTGCCCTCGGACCCCCGGTTGTGGAGAATCGGTCGCATTCGGGACATCCCTAGGGTTCACCGGTCTCGTCCTGGAGGGTTTTCGTGCGTCGAGTGGGTATCTTCGGCTGGGGGATCGTGGCCCCCCGGTCGCGCAACATCGAGGCCTTCGCGGCCAATCTCGAGGCCGCCGAGAGCTGGCTGACGCCCTTCCACGGCTTCGGCCCGGACACCTTCCTGGTCGGCCAGCCGGAGTTCTCGTTCGAGGACTACCGCCCCTGGATCGTCGAGCGCTTCCCGCCGAGCCGCTTCCACACGCTCGAGGAGAAGATGGACCTGCCGACGCTCTACGCGATCGGCAGCTTCGTCCAGGCTCTCGGCCAGAACCCGGGCCTCGAGCGGGAGCTGTCGCGGCTCGGCACGCAGACCCGCGTCTACGTCGGCACCGGGCTCGGCAACCTGCAGACGACGGCGAACGCCACCCTGGCCTTGCGGCGCGCGCAGAGGCGCTGGGATCGCTTCTGGGCGGAGCGCAATCCGGATCTCGCCTCGGCCCTCGCCGGCCCCCCGGAGGACGGCCCGGACGATCCGGCCCGCCCGCCGCGGCCCGACTCGATCCCGGAGGAGGACCGCGAAGCGCGCGAGGACGCCGAGGGCGCCTGGTGGGCCTACTGGGCGGGGCGGTCGGAAGAGCTCGCCGCCTACTTGGCGGAGCTGGCCGCGGTCGAGAGCCTGGGCATCCACGGCGACGTCGAGAAGGGCAAGATGTCGGTGCTCAAGGAGAAGCAGCGCCGGCAGATCCAGCTCCAGAAGGATTGGCAGACGCCCGAGCCGCCCTGGCGTGCGGTCTCGGCGAACCTGCTGTGGAACATCCAGAACACGCCGTCGTCGCAGATCTCGATCCTCGGCAAGATCCACGGCCTCGCGTTCGCGCCGGTCGCCGCCTGCTCGACCTTCGGCGTCTCGCTGCGGCTCGCGATCGACGCCATAAGGAGCGGCGACGCGACGGCGGTCGTGGTCGGCGCCACGGATCCGCCGCCGCTCCCGATCACGGTCGCCGCGTTCTATGCCGGGAGGGTGATCTCGGCCGACGCCGCGGTGTCGAAGCCCCTGACGACGCTCCGCGGCACGCACGTGGCGGGAGGCGCGGTGGTCTGGATCGTCGCCGACTACGACCACATGACCGCGAGAGGGTTCAAGCCGCTCGGGCTCGAGCCGGTGTCGGTCGGCGTCTCGTCGGACGCCGATCACATCATCACCCCCTCGACCGAGGGGCCGACGCTCGCGATCCGCGAGGCGATCGAGCAGGCGGGAATCGATCCGGCGGAGATCGGCTCCTGGGACCTCCACGCGACGGCGACGCCGGGCGATTGGAAAGAGGTCGAGACGCTGCGTAGCGTCGTGCCCGGCCAGGTGCTGGTCACCGCCCGCAAGGGGACGTTCGGCCACGGCATGTCCGCGGGCGGAGGCTGGGAGCTGACCGCGCAGTACCTGGGCTACGAGCGCGGGCGCCTCTATCCCACGCCGCTCGCCCCGGGAGAGCTCAACAGCGAGATCGGCCAGGTCCATCCGCTCTACGTCTTCGACGCGCCCTGCGCCGCGCCGCCCGGTCCGGCCGGCAAGCTCTCGATGGGCATCGGCGGCATCAACGCCTGCGTGATCTCCCGCCCCTGGCGCCCCTCGCGGTAGCGGAGTCCGGCCCCTTCTACGGCGTGCCGAACCGCCAGCGCGCCGCGGCGGACCAGACGGCGGCGCGCGCGGAGTACGAGCTCCGCGCGATCTCGTCGCCGAGCTCCTGGCCGATCGCGCCCTGGCGCTCGTGCTGGTGCCACGAGTAGCCGACGTCGAACGACAGCCGCGGGAAGTTGTACGAGGCGCCGAGCGCGTAGACCGTCGCGTCGCCGTGCGGGAAGCCGGGCGTCACCGCGCGCCCGGACACCGGCGAGGGCTCCCGGGCGATGCCGCCGTACACCGTGAGCGCGTCCGTCACGTCCCCCTCGACGCCGAGCCGGAGCGAGAGCGTGTCGTCCCAGTCGCCGAAGCGGCTCGTCGTGCTCGCCTCGGCCGCCAGGCCCCCCGGGCCGAAGCGCACCGAGGAGTCCGAGACCCCCGACCATTTCTGGTAGGAGGCGTCGAGCTCGATCCGCAGCTCCGGATAGGGCGCGAGCCAGAAGCCGCCGCGCAGCTCGGCCGGCAGCTCGAAATCCTGCTTGCCCGACCCGCTCGGGACGAAGCGCGCCTGATCGGCCGCCGGCAGGTCGCCCCGGATGCGGAACCTCGAGTCGCCCGAGCCGTCGAGATCGACCTGGCTGCGGGCGACCGCGCCCCAGCCCCAGGCCTCGGCCGCGTAGTGGAGCGCCACGTCCCAGCCCAGCCCGTCGACGTCGGCCTTCGCGCGGCGCTCCTCCTCGACGGTCCGGGTGAGGGCGGAGCCGAACGGCGAGACCGCGAAGAGCCGGCTGTCGTCCTGCTCGAGCGAGCCCTTGACGTAGCGCGCGCCGGCGCCGAAGCTCAAGCGGTCGGTCAGCTTGACGGCGAGGACGGGATGCAGCTCGAAGACCTCGAGCTCGAACTTCTTCTGGCGGAACCGGCCGGGGAAGAGCGCCGGCAGCCAGTCGAGGGTGGTCCAGACCGGGGTGTCGATCCCGACCCCCGCAGCCCATCGCGCATCGGCGGCCGGCTTCCAGGTGGCGTAGGCGAAGGGCGGGAACTGGATCACGTGGTTGGCCTCGAACGTCCCGGCCTCGCCCCGGAAGGTGTCGGTGGTGTTCGAGAAGTCGAGCCCGGCCTGGAGCTGGAAGCCGTCGAGCTGGGTGATCGCCGCCGGATTGTAGGTGAGCGCGGAGGGGTCGCTCGCGCGGGCGGTGAACGCGCCGACCTGGCCGGTCGCCCGGCCGCCGTGCTGGAAGACCCCGAAGCCGACGGCCTCGGCGCGCGGACCGGCAAGAGTCGAGAGAAAACAGACGGCAAGGGCCGTGCGGACGAGAGCGCGGGTCGGCATGAAATTCAGTCCTCCTCGACGGCGAGGATCTCGGGCACGATCCGGCCGTCTCGAATGGTCAGCAGAGCGATCGTCAGGGGGAGTTGAAAGCGGCGTGCGCCGCAGGCTCCGGGGTTGATCCAGAGGCACGATCCGTGCCATTCCAGCTCCGGCCGGTGGGAGTGGCCGAACGCGATCAGCCGCATCCGCCGCGGCCAGGTCGCCGGGGCGTCCTCCCGCCGGTGGACCATGCCGAAAGGCAGGCCTGCGATCTCCTCGGTCATCGTATCCGGCAGGCTCGCCAGCTCGCCGCCGTCCACGTTGCCGCGCACCGCGGTGACCGGAGCGATCGCCCGCAGCCGCTCGAGGATCGCCGGAGATCCGACATCCCCGGCATGCAGGATCCGCTCGCACCCGGAGAGGCGCTCCAGAACGCGCGGCCGGAGCAGGCCGTGGGTGTCCGAGAGGAGTCCGATCTTCACGGGGTGGGATTGTATGCGCGGCCCGGCCCTCACCCCCGGCCCCTCTCCCAGCCCCCGAGAAGCCCGCCTTCCGGGAGAGGGGAGCCCCCTCCCGCGCGCGCGGGAATCTCACGTCCACACCAACGCGGTTTTTCCTGGGAACGCCGGCGCCCTCGCCGGTCCAACGCCGAGAGAAGACAGCGCCTCGCGCAGCGCTCGCGCTCCCGGGACCGGGCGGGGTGGCGTACTCTCCTGTCCGCGCCGCGACCCCGCTTCCGCGGTCCTGGTTCCTCGAATCGGGGTCCGCCACCTTGCGCCCGGGAGACCGCCATGGAACCAGCCGCACTGCCGCCGCTCGCCGCTTGGGAAAACTTCTACGTCATCGTCGGCTCCTCGGCCGCCGCGCTGACGGGCCTGCAATTCGTGGTCATCGTCCTGAGCGCCGAGGTGAATTCGCTGGGCAGCGCCTCGACCACCCGCGCCTTCGCCACCCCGACGATCGTGCACTTCTGCGCCGTCCTGCTCCTCTCGGCGATTCTGAGCGCGCCGTGGCCCGCGCTCTCGGGAGCCGGGCTGGTCCTCGGCGCCTGCGGCGTCGCGGGGCTCGCGTACGCCCTGATCGTCATCCGGCACATGCGGCGGCAAGAGCACTACGAGCCGGTGCTCGAAGACTGGATCTGGCACGGCGCGCTGCCGGTGGTCGCGTACGGCGCGCTGCTCCTGGCCGTGTTCGCGCTCCGGCGCCATCCCGAGCCCTCCCTGTTCGCGATCGGCGGGGCCGCGATCCTGCTCCTGTTCATCGGGATCCACAACGCCTGGGACTCCGTCACGTACATCGCGCTCCAGCGGCGGCGGCGGCCGGAGGAGCGCGGGGATCCGGCCCCGCGGAGCTGAGGCCCATGGAACGTTTCGACGTCGCGGTGGTGGGGGCCGGGGTCGCGGGCCTGGCGGCGGCCCGGGAGCTCGATCGCGGGGGATTCCGCGTCGCCGTGTTCGAGGCGCGCGACCGCATCGGGGGGAGGATCCTGACCCACCGCGACGAGCGGGTGCCGCTGCCGATCGAGCTGGGCGCCGAGTTCATCCACGGCGAGGCGCCCGAGACCCGGCGCCTCCTCGCGGCCGCGCGGCTCCTCGCCTGCGAAGTCTGCGGCGCGCCGTGGCGCGCCGAGCGGGGCCGGCTGCGGCCGGCCGGCCGGTCCTGGGAGGGGATCGACCGCGTCCTCGGGAGGATCGATCCGGAGGGCCCCGACCGGTCGGTCGCGGAATTCCTCGCCGGCCGGCCCGGCGGGCGCGCTCTCGCGCGGGACCGCAAGGCGGTGCGCGAACTCGTCCAGGGGTTCCACGCCGCCGACCTCGACCGGATGGGGATCCTCTCCCTCGCACCCAAGAAGGGGAAGCCCGCGAGCGCATCGGCCGCGCGGACCGGCCGCGTCCTTGCGGGCTACGACGGCGTCCCGCGCTTCCTGGCCGAAGGTCTGGCCGGCGCCCTTCGCCTCGGGACCCGCGTCGCCGCGATCGCCTGGGAGCCCGGCCGGGCCGAGCTGACCCTCCGGACCCCCTCCGGCCGGACGTCCCGCGTCGAGGCGGGAGCGGTCGTCGTCACCCTTCCTCTCGGCGTGCTGCAAGCCCCCGCGGGCGAGCCGGGGGGATGCCTCTTCGAGCCCGACCCGCCGGGCCTCCGGACGAACCTGAGCCGGCTCGCCATGGGCTGCGTGACGCGCCTCGTCGTCCAATTCCGGGAATGGCCCTGGCGGGAGCCCCTGCCCGGCCCGAACGCGGGCCGCGACCTCGACGGGCTGGGCTTCCTCCGCCTGGGAGGCGGCCCGTTCAACGTCTGGTGGACCGCCCATCCCCTCCGGGTTCCCCTCGCCGTGGCCTGGAGCGGCGGCCCGCCGGGGGCGGGGCTCACCGGGAAGGATCCCGAGGAGATCGCCGCCGTCGCGTTCCGGTCCCTGGCCGAGCAGCTGGGGATCTCCCGGCGCCGCGTCGAATCGCGCGTCGACGGCTTCTGGCACCACGATTGGAACGCGGATCCCCTCGCCCGCGGCGCCTACAGCTACGCGCTGGTGGGCGGCTCGAAGGCGGCGAAGAGCCTCTCGCGGCCGGTCGGGCGAACCCTCTTCTTCGCCGGCGAGGCGACCAGCGCCCCGGAATGGACGGGGACGGTGGAAGGGGCGATCGCGACGGGATTGCGCGCGGCGCAGCAGATCGCCCGGCGTTGAGCCCTCACCCCCTCGATCCCCCTCTCCCAGCCCCCGAGAAGCCCACCCGCCGGGAGAGGGGGACGCCCCCGCCCGCTCGTCGGGGGGCTTCTCCTGGGAGCGCCGACGTCCACGTCAGCCGCTTTGCGCCGAACGATCTCCTACGCCGAACGGAGGGTTGGTTTTCGCCGGCGGGAAGCTCCCGGCACCGGCGGGAAGCTCCCGGCGTCACGGGGACGTTCCCGGCGCTGTCGGGAAGCTCCCGGCGGGTCCGGGAAGCTCCGGCCGGCGCGCGGCACGTTCCCGGCGGGTCCGGGAGGCTCCCGGCGCCGTCGGGACGTTCCCGGCGCCACGGGGAAGCTCCCGGCCTCGGCGGGAATCTCCCGGCGCCGAATTTCGCCTTGATCGCGCACAAGGCCCGGCCTAATTCTCCAGTGTTACGCTCTGCGCTGTTTCCAAGAGAACCGCGCGATGACCGCCGACATCGAAACCTGGCCCCCGCCGGGCGATCCGATCGCCTTCGAATCGCTCTGCCTGGATCTCTGGAAGGAGATCTGGGGAGATCCGGGCGCGCAGAAGAACGGCCGCTCCGGTCAGGAGCAGGCCGGAGTCGACGTCTTCGGGCGGGACGGCGGCGGTTGGGTGGGCGTCCAGTGCAAGCAGAAAAGTGGACTGCTGCGCTCGAAGCTCACCGTGGCGGAGCTCGAAGAGGAGGTCGGCAAAGCGCGCGGGTTCCTTCCCTCGCTGAGCCGTTTCTTCGTTGCCACGACGGGCCCGCGGGACAAGGGGGTCCAGGAGCGAGCGCGACAGATCACGGAGGGCGGATTCCCCGTCGAGATCTGGTCCTGGCAGGATATCTGGCACGAGATCTACGGCCGGCCGAAGCTGCTCGATCGAATTGGGCCGCTCTACTGGCCGAGGCGACACGCGCTCTGGACCGCCTCCAAGGTCGCCGTCTCCGACCTCCCGAAAACGTCCGGAGTGCTGGTCGGCCGGGAGATCGAGATCGCGAAGCTCGACGCCGCGTGGACCGATCCGAAAGTCCACGTCGTGACGCTCGTCGCGTGGGGCGGGGTGGGCAAGACCGCTCTCGTCGCCGAGTGGGCGGCGGGCCTCGCGGCACGGGACTACGACGGTGCGGGGTATTTCGATTGGTCGTTCTACAGCCAGGGCACGCGGGAGGATAACGTGGCCTCGGGCGATCCCTTCGTCAACGCGGCGCTCAAGTTCTTCGGCGGCCGGGAAGGCGAGGAGATTGCAGCGAGCCCGATAGCGCCGCAGGAGAAGGGTGTGAAGCTCGCGGGCTTCGTGGCGCAATCCAGGGCGCTCCTGATCCTGGACGGCCTGGAGCCGCTCCAGTACCCGCCTTCGAGTCCTCTCGCGGGGGATTTGAAAGACCCCGGCCTCGCGGCTCTGCTCAAAGGACTGGCCGGGCGGAATCCGGGGCTGTGCCTCGTGACGACGCGAGAGCGGGTGGCGGACCTCGCCTCGTTTCGCGGCAGCACGGCGCCCGAGTGGTCGCTGGAGCGGCTAAGCACAGAGGCGGGGGTAGACCTACTCAAAAAGCTCGGCGTCTGGGGAGGCAAAGGGGATCTCGAGCAGCTGGTCGAGGACGTCGAAGGTCACGCTCTGACTCTCAATATCGAGGGAACCTATCTCGCCAAGGCGCACGGCGGCGATGTCCGGAAGCGCGATCGCGTCAAGCTCGAGAAGGCCGATGCGAAGATCCAAGGCGGCCACGCGTTCCGGGCGATCGCGGCCTACGAGCGTTGGTTTCTGGGTGAGGGAAAAGAAGAAGGCGCTCGGCAGCTTGCCGTGCTCCGCCTGCTCGGCCTCTTCGACCGCCCGGCGGACGGAGGTTGCCTTGGCGCGCTTCGCAAAGATCCCGCGATCTCCGGCCTGACGGATGCCCTGGTCGGGATCGACGAGGAGGATTGGAACCTCGCGGTCTCCGCGCTCGAAGCCTGCAAGCTCCTCTCGAAGCACGGCGAGGGCGGCCTCGACGCCCACCCGCTCGTCCGCG
>DATMZM010000396.1:0-19022 GCA_035607445.1 Thermoanaerobaculia bacterium
CCGGCTGCGCCTGATCCTGCGCTCGCCGAATTCGATCTTCCTCGAGAAGAATTGGAACGGCGGAGGGGTCGTTGCCGAGGAGTCGGGCCGGGACGCGCGGACCGCGCACGTCACCGTGTTCCATGACCGCGCGCACCCGAGCCGGCTCACGATCGGGCTCGAGCCTGCCGCGGCGCCCGTAGAGGCCTCCGGCGCGCGAGCGCGAGCAGAAGGGCGAGGAGCGCGAGCCCTCCGCCCGCTCCCCACCAGGCCCAGACAGACCAGTTGGCCCGCGGATCGGGTCGCAAGCTCGCCGGCAGCCGCCACTCCGGCTCCCCGATGAGCACCAGGCCGGCCCAGGCCGCGGCGGGAAGGCCCTCCTCTTTCGCCTCTCGGCGCGCCGCCCGGAGCGCCGCGGCCGCGCCGGCCCCTCGCGCCAGATGGCGATAGAAGCTCTCGGCGAGGCGCGCGGCCTCGTCGTCCGCGAGCGGCCAACGGCTGCCGAGGACGGCGGTCGCTCCGGCCTGGAAGAAAGCGCGCGCGAGGGAGAGGGGGCCCTCGCCCGACACCAGAGTGCCGGAGGCGGTGCGGCAGGCGGAGAGGACGACCAGGCGGCCCGCGAGCGGCAGAAGGACGATCTCGCGCGGTTGTAAGAGGGAGTCGCCGGCGGCGTCCGGAGCCGCGGCGAGGAAGACCGCCGAACGGCTCGGGTGGGCCCCGTCCGCGAGAGCATGGGCGGCGAAGTGGAGGATGGCGTAGCGGGCGACGTCCGGGTTTGCGAGCCGGCGTTCGCTCGCCTCCTCGCCGACGAGCAGCTCGCTCCGCGCGCCGAGCAGGCGCGCGATGGCCCGTCCCTCGCGGCGCGCGTATGGCAGCGGGGCGAGCGGCATCCCCTGCTCGAAGACCGCGGCTCGGAAAGGGGAGGACCCACCGTTCCGCCCCCAACGCTTTTCGCCGCTCGAAGAAGGGAGCGCGGGATCGGCGAGCACGAGCGCGCTCCGGTCCGCGCGCGGCGGCCGGAGCGTCCTCCAGCGCGCGAACAGCGTTGCCGAGGGTGCGAGCGCGAGCTCGTAGCGCAGGCCGATCGGCTCGCCTTCGGGACCGATCCGGAGCACGTCGAAGGGCAGGTTGTAGAGAGCGCCGTCCGGCACCAGAACGAGCCGATCGACCCCCGCGGGGAGCGCCGCGAGGGCGGGACCGAGGAGGATCCCGCCCAGGCGGCGGGCGGCGTCCCCCTCCGAGCCGTCGCGCCGTTCGAGGAGCCCGAGGAACAACGGCAGCAGCGGCTCGATCTCGGACCGGTCGGGGAGCCGGTGGACGCGGACGCCGCCGCGGGTCACCGCGAGCAACCACGAGCCGCCCGCGAAGTCGCCGTAGACGTTCCGCCAGGAGCCGAGCTGGAACTGGAGCAGCGCCTCGCGCGGGCCGAGCGCGCCGCGCACCCTGTCGAGAGAGACGAATGCGCTCGCCCCGGTGACGCGGGGGGAGCCGGCTCCGAACAGGGCGGCGCGGCTCTCGTCGAGGACCAGCTCGCGGCGCGCGAGCTCCGCGAGGAGGGCCGGCCGAGCCTCGGTCGTCAGCTCCGGATCGAGCAGGCGGCGCTGGATCTCGGCGAGGCCCTCGAGCGCCTGCCGCTCGCGCTCCCAGGCCGGGTGGTCCGGCGGCAGCGCCTTGGCGGCCACGGAGGGCGCCAGGCTCTCGAGCAGGAACCGCCCGCGCATTCGTTCCATCACCGCGAAGGCGCGGGGAGCATCGGGGGTGGGCGCGTCGAGCAGGCGGCCGGCGAGCCAGCGGTAGATCTGGGTCCAGGCGGAAAACAGGCCGACCCGGCCCTCCTCTTCCTGCTGCCGCGTGCGCAGCGCCTCGATCGCCTCGAGCCCCAGGAAGGCGGTATCCAAGGCCTCGGCGCGCGGGCGGGTCCTCCAGGCGAGGCGGATGCGCCCCTGCCAGGTGTAGGCGAGGCTCCTCGGGTCCTCGAGCTTGAGGGCGCTCGCGATCGCCTCGCGGGCGGCGCGGGCCGCCGCCTGCCCTTCCTCCAAGTCGGCGATCGACCAGAGCGTGTTCGAGATCCGCTCCGGGTTCTCGAGCTCGCGGGCGAGCGCCAGGCTCCTTTCGAGGAGGCGGCGCGCTTCGCCGGCGTGGCCGCGCGAGCGCTCGATCTCGCCGAGCAACTGAAGGCTGCGCTGCTCCATCTCCCGCCGTCCCGCGGCGCGGGCGAGAGCGAGAGCTTCGCGGGCGAGCGTCTCGACCTCGGCGAGCCCGCCCGGCTCCGGCGCTTCCTCGAGCTCGCGCTGGCGGGCATGGGCCCAACTGACGAGGGCGGTCGCTTGGCCGCTTTGGTTTTCCGCGGTCCGCTCGAGCCCGCGCAGTCGCCGGTAGCTCGCGATCGCCTCCTCGTAGCGACCGAGGCGGAAGCTCCAGCCTCCGAGCAAATTGAGGCACTGGCGCTTGCGCTGGACCGCACCGTCGGGAAAGACCAGCGCCTCGGCCCGGCGGAGATCGCGGCCGGCGCGCCCGAGGTCGCCGCCGCTGTCCATCAGCTGCTCCGCTTCGAGAAAGAGCGCCAAGGTGAGGGTGTCGCGGTCGTCGGTCGCTTCGGCCGCGCGCAGGGCGCGGGCGGCCTCGGCGCTCGCCGCCGCCTGTTCGCCGCGCCCCTCGAGGATGTTTCTCAAGTTGTAGCGGGCGCGCACCTCGCCCCCGGCGATGCCGAGACGTGCGAACTCGCCCGCGGCCCGGCGATAGAGGTCGAGCGCCCGCTCCTCGTCGTCGATCAGCGCCACGGTGCCGCGGGCGAACGTCGCCCAGGCGCGGCCGGCAGGGCCGATTCCGGCCCGGGCGAGCCGGGCGTCCGCCTCGGCGCTCCGCCCGCCGCTCCGAGCGACGTCGTAAAAGCAGAGGTAGGACGGCCCGTCCTCCGGCGCCGTTCGAACCTTCTCCTCGCACGCGGCGAACGGATCCGGCTCGACCGCCCGGACGGCCGAGCCGCGGGCCGCGAGAACGAGGAGGCCCGCGGCGAGCCAGGTCCGGGAGAGCGGGCCGAGGGAGCCGCGCGAGCCGCCCATCGCGCTCTCCGGAGCTACTCCTCGACCGCGGTGATCAGATCGAGGCGGGTATAGCACTCGCCGCTGAGAGCGTACACGGGTCCATCCGGACCCGGTGGATCGCCCATGGTGACGGACGGGCAGATGACGGTCTTGAGCGGGAGGCTGCCCGGAGTCTCCGCCTGGGTTTCGACCGAAAAGAGCAGCTGGCTCGCCGGGTTGGGAAAATCGGTGTTGACGACGGCGACCGCCGTCACGCCGAGGAGAGCGTGGCTGCCGAGGAGGGGCGTCGTGCGGAACGAGGCGTTGAGCGGCACCCCCGGCCGCACGGTCAGCAGGCGGCTCGCCGCGACGAGGACGCCGCGATCGTTGCGCAGCTCGAGGCGACCGGTCACCGGCAGCGCGGCCGAGGTGCCGACGTCGATCAGGTGGAGCCGCACGATCTGCCTCGGCACCAGCGTGAAGACGCCGGTCGAGGTGGTGACCCGCGCCCGAACCGCGGCCTCCGCGGCGGCGGAGGCCGAGAGCGCGAGCGCGAGGGCGAGGAGCAGCGGGAGCGGACGGCGGGGGGATCTCTTCTGAGCGTTCATCTCGTCTCTCCAAGGTTCAAAGCATCCGGGGGATCGAACGTGCGCCGCCCGGCGATTCCCTCAGTCCGCGAGCTCGACGGTGGAGGTGGGCGAAGCGACCGTCCGGCCGTCGCCGGTCCGCGCCTCGACCAGCCAGAGGAGGCGGGTTCCCGCGGGGAAGCCCGCGAGCGCCGAGGCCGGGACCCGATAGGACGGCGCTTCGAGGCCGCGCGCCTCGGCGACCCGCCGGAGATCCGCGGTCGTCACGCGCACCGTGTAGCGCACGCCGGGATCGGCGAGAGGCGCCCAGGCGAGCCGAAAATCGGAGCGGGCGAGGCGCGCGCCGTCGGCCACCTGGGCCGCCAGGAGGGTCTCGCCCCCGCGCATCGTGGAGGCTTCGGGGTGCATCCGGTTCCAGACGCCGATCCCGAGGGCGACCGCCAAGACCGCCGCGAGGGCTCCCCAGACGCGGGCCAGGCCGCGCCGCGGCAGAACCTTGGCGGCGGGCGCCGCGAAGGGCAGGACCGCGGCTCCCGGCCCCGTTTCCCTCGCCCTCTCGGCGAGGGCGCCCTGGAGCTCGACCGCCAGCCGCCAGGCCTCGGCCGCGTGCGGATCCCGAGCGATCCGGTCGACGATCTCGTGCCGCTCCTCGACCGGGAGCTCGCCCGCCGCGGCGCGGTAGATCCGTTCGGCGTCGAGCTCCGGCTCCGCGCCGTCCGGAAGCGAATCGTCGAGCGGCAGGGCGAAGGCCCGGCGCAGGCGCTCGATCTCGTGGGCGGAGCCGAACTCGCTCTCGCTCATGGCTCGAGCCCCTTTCCCGCCAGGCAGCGCCTCAGGTCGGCGAGGCCGCGATAGACGAGGTTCTCGGTCCGCTTCGCCGGCCAATCGAGGAGGCGCGAGGAATCGGGCACGCCGTGCCCTTGCAGGTAGAGCGCGACGGCCAGGCGCCGGTCGCGCACCAGCCCGCCGAGGCACTCCCGGATGCCGCGGCCGATCTCGGCCGCCGCCGCCGTCGCGTTCGGATCGGGGGCCGTCGTCGGCGTCGCCCTCTCGTTTTCGGAATCGTCGAGGTTCACTTCGTGCCTCCTCCGCCGGGCTCGGATCTCGTCCACCAGGGCGCTGTGCGCCACCCGATACAGGTAGGACGACGAGAGCTCGAGGATCCCCTCACGTCGGCGCGAAATGTCCCACACCTTCATCAGGGCGGCCTGCACCAGATCGTCGCGACGATCGGCGAGCCACCCCGGACAGATCTTGGCGACGGCCTTCACCAAATCGTTACGCAGGCGGGCGAAGTCGGGCTCTCCGGCGAACGGTTCCTCGAGCGCCGGGGAGCCTCTGGAGGAAAGGTCGGGCACGATGTGACCTCTCGTGTCGGACGGCGGAAGAAAACGCCGGGAGCGTAACACAGGGGTTTTGACGGTCGCGGAGTCGTCCGGCCCTACCGCACCATCGCGAGCCAGCCCTTCAGGTACTCGCCCTGGGGGTGGGTGATCGCGATCGGGTGATCGGGGGCGGCGCCGAGCTGGTCGAGGAGGGCGACGCGGGCTCCGGCTTCGACCGCCGCGGCGAACAGGATCTGGCGGAAGAGCTTGGCGTCGACCGCGCCGCTGCACGAGAAGGTGAAGAGCAGGCCGCCCGGGTTCAAGCGCGCGAAGGCGAGGCGGTTCAAGTCCTTGTAGGCGCGGGCGGCGGCCTCGACGTCCGCGCGCTTGCGGACGAGCGGCGGGGGGTCGCAGACGACGAGGTCGTAGCGCTCGGCGCGCTCGCGGAGGTCCTCGAAGACGTTGGCCTTCACCCACAGGCCGCGGGCTTCGTCGAATCCGTTCGCGGCGTAGAGCGCCCGCCCGCGCTCGATCAGCTTGGGTGAGGACTCGACGTGGACGACCCGGCTCGCGCCGCCGCGGAGCGCGTAGAGCCCGAAGCCGCCCGAGTGGGCGAAGAGGTCGAGCACGCTGCGTCCCGCGGCATAGCGCTCGACCAGGCGCCGGTTCTCCCGCTGATCGCAATAGAAGCCCGTCTTCTGGCCGCCCGACAAATCGGCGCGAAAGAGCAGGCCGCTCTCGCGGAACTCGACCTCGTCCGGCACGCCCGGAGCGATCGCCTCGTCCTCTGGCGCGAGGCCCTCGGCCTTGCGCGCGGGCAGGCCGTTGACCTGGAGGATCGGCGATCCGGGGAACGCCTGCCCGAGCGCGGCATAGGCCTCGCCGCGCAGCGCTTCGAGCCCCGCGACGGTGATCTGGCTGACCAGGACGTCCGCGAAGCGGTCGATCGTCCAGCCCGGCACGCCGTCCCCCTCGGCGTTGAGCAGGCGATAGCCGGTCGTCCCGGGCGGCACGACCGCGCGGCGCAGCTCGACGGCCTCCGCGAGCCGCTCGGCGAAGAAGGCGCCGTCGATCCGCTCGACGGTGCCCTTCTTGCCCGCGACCAGGCGGGCTCGGATCTGCGAGCGCGGGCTGTGGAAACCGATCCCGACCGGGCGTCCGTCCGCCGCGAAGACGCGCGCCACGCTCGCCTCGAGAGAGCCGGAGGCGGCTCCGATCGCTCCCGAGAAGAGCCAGGGGTGGCCGTCGAGAAGGGGCTTCTCGCGCCCGGGCAGCAGGCGGAAATGGATCTCGCCCTCGGGAGCGCCGAGATCCGCGGTGTTCGCTCCGATCGGACGCGGTGCCGCGCGGCCCTTCATTCGACCGCGAACGGGACGCTCGCGGAGGTCAGAGGGCTCGCTCCGCCGGCCCCGACGAGGCGGACGCTCAGCCGGTACTCCCCGGGCGGCAGGTGCGACGGCGTGAAGCTCGCGACCAAGACCTCCCGCGCGTTGGCCTGCGGCTCGCGGTCGAGCAGACGGATCTCCCCGCCCGGGATCTCCTGGCCGTCCTTGCCCTGCACCAGGGCCTCGGCGCGGACGTCGCCTCCGGCCAGGTTGTAGGCGACGAGCGACAGGGAGACTTTCTGGTCCGTGGCGAGGAGCGGCAGCGAGGCCGGGACGTAGGTCTGCTTCTGGGCGACGAACGGATACGGCTCGTCGCGCTGGTCGCCGCGCGGGGTCTCGCGCACCATCAGCCAACCGCTCGGCGCCTCGAGGAAGAAGGGCGGCAGGAGGGCGGGCGTGCCCGGAGCGAAGAGGGGCACCGCGAGCGGCGCCACCCGGAGGCTCGAGTCGCCGGTGCGGCCGTTGCGCACGAGGACCCGGAGCGACCAGTCGCCCGGGGGGAGCTCGAGATGGCCGTAGTACTTGAGGCCGCTCGCCTGGAGCTTGTCCTTGACCTTCGCGAGGTCGAAGGCGAGCGTCTGGCCGAAGAAATCGCCGATCGAGCCGTCCGCCCTGAGCGCGTACGCGTAGATCTCGGTCGGCAGGGGACCGGTCTCGGCGCCGGCGAGCAGCGAGGCGCCGTCGACCTCGACCACGATCGGCACGTAGGCCCGATCGGCAGCGCCCGGGAAGGGTGCCGCGACGAGCGCGGTCGCGAGCGAGCCCCCCTCCCGGCCGCCGAGGATCGTTTCCGCGGCGTCGAGCAGATGGGCCGGCGCTTCGCGCGGATCGAACGGCCGGGGTGCGAAGTAGCCGGGCCGGTGAACGACTTTCATGCCGCGCCCGCCTTTCGCGAGCTCGACTTTGATCGGATGGTAGGCGCCGTCGCGCGGCACCTCGGGCTGGAAGCTCAGGACGTAGGTGACGCTCGTCCGCTCGAGCATCTTCCCCATCGCGGCCGAGAGGTCGTTGAAGTTGCGGTAGAGCTCGCCGCCGGTCCCTTGAGCCATCGCGAACAGGCCGTCCTGGCCGCCCGGCCGCTGGTAGGCCGCCTCGGAGGTCTGGTCGCGGTCGAGGCTGCGCACGCCGCCGATGTCGACCGCCTGGATCACGCAATCGCCGCGGCGAAAGACCTCGAGCATCCGCTCGAGATCGTTGCTGCTCTGGCTGCTGCCGAAGCGGGCGTCGTTGTCGACCTTCCAGAGCTCGCCCTTCTCGACCGCCTTGTTGATTTCGGTCAAGTCCTCGTTCTTGACGGTACCGACGAGCAGCGAGTTGTCGAAGCCCTCGGAGAGCAGGACGACGTACTTGCGCCCGCTGACGCTCGCCATCAGCTTGCCGAAGTCGGCGAGCGCCCGGGTATAGGCGGTCAGGCGCTGGCGCTGGACGGCGCGGTCGGTGATCTGGTTGCGGTCGGCGTCCTCGCGCTTTTCCTCGTAGTAGGTCGCGTCCTTGTCGACGTGTCCCTGGTGAGCGGGCTCCATCTGGGTCGGCTTGATCGGCGTCGTCTCGAGGGAAAGGTTGAGCGGATCGCCGCTGCGGCCGAACAGCTGGGGCGCGCCGAGCCGGTCGATCGCAAGGGCGACCTGGCCGCGGTCGGAGGTGAAGCCGAGCGTCAGCTCGGGTCCCTTCACGGCGTAGGTCGCGACCCCGACGAGGTCGCTGGGATGGAGCTTCGCGACCACCGTTTTGGCCGCGTCGCGCGCCTTGGCGAGCGACTTGGCTTCGGAATTCAGGAGGTCGAAGAACAGGAGGAAATGGCGGCGCGCGACGATCGCGACCGGCGGCGCGCCGGTTTCGGCCGCGCCGGGCTTGGCTCCCAGGTCGATGACCTCGAAGCCGGTGATCTGCTGCTTCTTCCGCCCTTCGAAGACCGTGAAGTCGGCGGCGGTCAAGTCGCGCACCGGATGGCCGTCGCGCACCACCTGAACGGGGACCTCGACCGCCAACACGTCGGCGCCCGCGCCGCCGAAGCGCTGCGGCTCGGCCGCCGGGCCGGATCGGGCCGAGATGCCCGCGGCCAAGGCGAGAATCCAGAGGGTACGTTTGGTCATCGTGGTCTTCCTCTCGAGGTCCGGTTGCGTTCGCCTCAGCGCACGACGAACGGGATCGTCGCGGTTTCGAACGGGCTCGCGGCGCCCGTGCTCGCGACGCGCACGCGCAGCCTGTACTCGCCCGGCTTGAGCTCGGTCGGCTTGAAGGAGGCCGCGACGACGTCCGGCGCGCCCGCGATGCCGTGCTCGCGCGCGAAGAGGTGGAGCTCGCCGCCCGGGATCTCCTTGCCGTCGAGCCCGAGCACCTGCGCTTGCGCCTTGAGCTCGCCGTCGCCCAGATTGAACGCGGCGAGGGCCACGCGCGCTTCCTGCCCGGCGGCGAGGACCGGCCGCGACGCCGGGACGTAGGCCTGCGCCTGGGCCATGAACGGATAGGGCGCGTTCTTCTGGTCGCCGCGCGGGTTCTCGCGCACCATCAGCCACTTGCCCTGGGGCTCGGGGAAGAAGGGTGCGAGAACCAGCTTCTCGCCGCTGTCGAAGGCGGGGACCTTGAGCGCCGTGATCCGGAGGGCGGAAGCGCCGCTGCGCGCGTTGCGCACCAGGACGCGCAGCGACCAGTCGCCCGGGGGCAGCTCCAAATGGCCGAAGTACTTGAGGCCGCTCTGCTGGAGCTGGCCCTTGACCTTCGCGAGGTCGAAGCCGAGAGTCTGGCCGAAGAAGTCGCCGATCGATCCGTCGTTCGCGATCGCGTAGGCGTAGAGCTCGGTCGGGAGCGCTCCCCCGTCGACGCCGGCCAAGAGGCCCGCTCCGCCGACCTCGACGACCACCGGCACGTAGGCCCGGCCGGCAGCGCCGCGGAACGGGGCGGCGAGGACCGCGACGTCCAGGTCTCCGCTCTCGCGGCCGGAGAGGATCGAGTCCGCGGCGTCCAAGAGGCGCGAGGCGGCTTCGCGCTGATCGAACGGCTTCGGGGCATAGAAGCCGGACCGGGCGGAGACGCGCGCGCCGCGCGCCGCGTTCTTGAGCTCGACCCGGAGCTTGTGGTAGCTGCCGTCCGGCTTGACGTCCGGCTGGACCGCGAGGACGTAGGTGACGCTCGTCCGCTCGAGCATCTTCCCCATCGCTTCGGACAGGTCGTTGAAGTTGCGGAACATCTCGCCGCCGGTCCCCTGCGCCATCGCGAACAGGCCGTCCTGGCCGTTCGGCCGGCGGAATCCCTGGTCGCCCTCGCCGCGCAGGCCGCCGATGTCGACCGCCTGGACCACGCAGTCGGCCCGGCGCAGCTCCTCGAGCATCTTCTCGAGGTCGTTGCCGCTCTTGGTGCTGCCGAAGCGCGCGTCGCTGTCGACTTTCCAGGTTTCGCCGTTCTCGACCGCGGAGCTCATGGCGGTGAGATCCTCCTGGCTCGCCGTGCCGATGACGAGCGAGCTGTCGAACCCCTCCGAGAGGAGCACGACGTACTTGCGGCCGTCGACGTGGCCCATGAGCTTGCCGAGGTCGCCGAGCGAGCGGGTGTAGGCGGTCAGGCGCTGCTCCTCGTAGCGGCGGTCCGTCGCCTTGTTGCGGGTGGCGTCCTCCTTCGCCTCCGCTTCGAGGATCCCGGCCGCCCGGCCGCTGTCTCCCGCGACCGGCCCGGTCCCGTTGCCGAACGACTCGAGCACGAGGTTGAGCGGATCGCCGCTGCGCTTGACCAGCTGGGGGGAGCCGAGCGTCGTGAGCGCCGTCGCGACCTGGCGCCGATCGGGCGTGAAACCGAGGATCAGCTGGGGTCCCTTCGAAGCCGTGTAGGTCGCGACCGCCACGACGTCCGAGGGGTGGAGCTTGTCGACCACCTTCTGGGCCGCCGCGCGCGCCTTGACGATCGACGACGGCTCGGAGTTCGAGAGGTCGAAGAGCATCAGGAAGTGGCGGCGGGTCGAGGTCGAGAGCTCGACCGCGGCGGCGTCCGGTGCTTTGGGCGCCGACAGGTCGATGACCTGAAAGCCCGTGATGTCCTGCTTCTTGCGGCCGTCGTAGACCTCGAAATCGGCGGCGGTCAGGCCGCGCACCGGCTCGCCGTCGCGCACCACCTGCACCGGAATCTCGACCGCCACGACGTCCGCACGCTCGCCGCTGAAGCGCTGGGGCTGGTCGGCCGCCGCTCCCGGGGAGGCGAAGAGGGCGGCGGCGAGGAGGGCAAAGGACGCGAGGCGGAGGAATCGTTTCTGTGCGGTCATGGGTGCTCTCCAGGGTGCGCGGGTTTTCGTTGAGCAGATCATGGGTCCCGTGAGGGCCGTCCGGCGCTGGGATCAGCCGTGCGCGCGGCGGGACGGCCGGCCCGAACCGTGGTTCCGCCGCGCTCGCCGCCGCGCCCGCCGGCCGTCCGCGCTAGTTCACCACGAAGGGCAGGGAGTTGGTCTCCGCCGCGCCGGTGGCCGGGTTCGAAACCGCGACCTTGAGCACGTAGCCGCCGGCCTTGAGGCCGTGCGGCCTGAAGGTGGCGATCAGCTTGTCGAGCCCGGTGATGCCGGTCGCCGTCCTCTCGACCAGCTCGAAGACGCCGCCGTCGACGAGGTTCCCCTGGGGGTCGACGACCTGGCCCCGCACCGCGAGGTCGCCGGTGCCCAGGTTGTAGGCGACCAGGCAGAGCTTGGACGACTGCTCGGGGGCGAGCTGCGGGCGCGCCGCGGGGACGTAGGGCTCGCCCTTGACGGTGAACGGGTAGACGACGCTGCGCTCCTGTTCCTGGCTGCGCTCGCGGATCAGGAACCAGGTGCCCGGGGCTTCGATGAAGAACGGCGGCAGGAGCTCCGGCCGGCTCTTCGAGTAGGTCGGGATCTCGAGGGCCGCCGACTCGACGCCGGTGCGGCCGGTCTCGGAATTGCGGGCCAGGACGCGCACCCGATAGCTGCCCGGCGGCAGCTCGAGGTGTCCGTAGTACTTGATTCCCGTCTTCCGGATCGCCTCGCGCCCCTTGGCGAGGGAGAAGCCGACCTGCTGGGTGAAGAAGTCGCGCATCTGGCCCTTCTCGTCCGTGACGTAGGTGTAGATCTCGAGCCCGAGGTTGTCCCCGCTCTGCCCCTCGAGCAGCCGGGCGCCGCCGATCTCGACGATCACCGGCACGTACGACTGGTCGCCGCTGGCGCGGAACGAGGTGGTCAGGACGTGGAGGTCGAGGTCGCGGCGCGGCGCGGCGGCGGCGATCCCCTCGGCGGCGAGCAGGTTCTTCTCGAGCGGGTCGAGGTCGCGGAAGGGGCGCGGCGCGAAGTAGCCGGCGCGGTGCGACAAGCGGGCGCCCGGGGGGAGGTCGGCGCGCACCTTGAGGCGGTGGTAGGCGCCGTCCTCCTTCAAGTCCGACCTCTCGAAGACCAGCAGATAGGTGACGCTGGTGCGGTCGAGCAGCTTTTCGAGCTGCTGGCTCAGGTTGTTGGCGTCCTCGTAGAGCTCGCCGCCGGTCTCGTTCGCCATGAAGAACAGCGCTTCCTTGCCCGTTCCCCCGGCGCCCGCGTTGCCCGCTCCCGCCGCCGCTCCCGCGCCGGTCGCTCGCAGGCCGCCGATGTCGACCGCCTGGATGACGCAGTCGGAGCGGCGAAACTCGTCGAGCGTGCGGTTGATCTCGTTCTGCAGCTCGGTGTTGCCGTAGCGGTTGTCGAGGTCGGTCATCCACTGCCGGCCGCTCGCGAGGTCGTCGGCCTCCTCCCTCTGCTCTTCGGTGCGCGAGGCCTCGCGCCCGAGCATCAGGCGGCTGTCGAACCCCTCGGAGAAGAAGATCACCTGCTTGCGTCCCTTGAGCCCTTTGAGCGTCTTGGCGACGGAGGCGAGAGCGCGGCTGAACGACACGACGCGGCCGGCGTTGAACAGCCGCTCGTCCTTCTGGCCCATCACGGAGAGGGAGGCGAGATAGTCGCCGAGCGCCCCTCCCGTGCGATCGTCGCGGAGGTCGGGAGTCCGTCCCTGACCGCCCGAACCGGCGGAGACCGACGAGGCTTCCGGCGCTTCGATGACGAACCGGAGCGGGTCGTAGCGCTCGTTGGCGAGCTGGGTCCTGCTGCCCAAGGTGTCGAGGCCGCGCGCGAGCTGCGCCCGGTCGGTGGTGAAGGTCACGACCAGGCGCGGGCCGTGCTCGAGCGAGAGGGTGGCGACCGCGGCGAGATCGGTGGGGGCGAGCGAATGGAGGACGAATTCGCGGGCCGCCAGGCGCGCCTTCAGGAGCGCGGGGACGGAGGAGAACGAGAGGTCGAAGAGGAGCAGGAAGTGGCGCCGGCTGGGGGCGTTGAGCTGCTCGGCCCGCGCCCGCGCGGCGGTGTCCGTGGCGGACGCGACGAGCGACAGGTCGATCACCTCGAAGCCCGAGATCTCCTGCTTCTTGCCGCCGTCCAAGACCTCGAAGTCCTTCCGGGTCAGACCGCGGACGGGCGAGCCGTCGCGGCCGACGACGTTGACCGGCACCTCGACCGAGACCACTCCCGAGACGTCCTCGAAACGGTCCTTGATCGGTTCTTGAGCCTTGGATTGTCCGCTCGCCGCGGCCTGGGCGAGCGTGAGCGCGACGACGAAGGGGGTGATCGTGCGAAGGCTGGCGAGAGCGCTCATCTTTGCTTCTCCTACTCTGAAGGCACGGCGCCGAAACGTCGCCGTCATCCCGAGCTCTTGGGAGCTGCGCCGCGGTAGATCTCCGAGCCGGAAAACATCCCATACCAGCCGAACCAGAATGCCTGATGACCGGGCAGCCGGTCCAGGGGCGCGACCGCCGCGGTGTCCGCGGCGAGCCGGTCTTCGAGCATCCGCCAGCTGCGGCCGTCCTGGTCGAGCAGCTCGCCGCTCGCGGGACCGGCGCGAAACGTCCGGTCGCCGCGGCGGTAGGCGCGGATCGCGCCGCTCTCGGCATCGGCGAGCAGGACCACGGCGAGGTCGCCGGCCCGGTCGTTGACGATCCGCTCGGCGAGCAGGACGTCGATCGGGTAGACCTTGGGCGGATCGCCGGCGCGCAGGACGAAGATCTCCGTCCGGGGGGCGAGGGCGGCGCTCTTGCGCCAGACCGGAAACGACACGCCCTGCCTCTGCCGGTCGGCGGCGCCGGGCTGGTAGTTGTAGCCGTAACGGCCGACCAGCGCGGCGTCGAGAGCGAGGGCGGTGGTCTCCGGATGGCGCGCCCGCCAGTCCTTCCAGGTCGTCAAGGTGAGCGGCAGCACCTCGAGGCGGACCGGGCTCTTGGCCAGGCGCCCGACGACCGGCTCGCCCGAGAGGTTGTCCCACAGGGTCAGGGTCTGGCGATCGACCATCAGCTTGTTGCTGCGATAGAGCAGGCCCGAGGTGCCGAACGTACGGGGCTTGCCGGCCGGCGTCGCGGTCGAGTAGAGCACCCCGGAGCCGCACAGGGTGCAATAGCTCAAGGTGATCGGCCGGCCCGAGATCTCGTCGTTCAGCATCTCGTGCCAGTCGAGCAGGCGCAGCGGATAGGCGCGCGCGACACCGCCCAGGAAGACGCCGAAGACCTTCTCGCCGTCGCGCAGGTAGCGCGCCTCGGCGGCGGGGATCGCGGTCGGCCGGTCGAGCGCCGGAATCCCTTCGAACCCGACGCCGCCCGAGACGATCTCCTCGAGCCGGATCCGCGACGGGGCGCCCGGGTAGAAGACCTTGGCGTAGGTCGGGTCGATGCGCGCCAGGAGGCCCGCCTTCCAGGCGAAATAGCCCTCCTTCGGCCGCCAGTCCTCGTGCGCGCCGACGGCTTCGATCCAGTCGAGGTAGCGGCGTTCCCGCGTCTCGCCGGTGAGCTTCTCGAGGGCTTCGAAGGCGTCCGCGCGCTGGGTCTTGGGGATGAAGAACAGGGCGTCGACGAGCCCCGGAGCGAGCGACCGGTCGCTCGCGCGGATCAGCCGGGCGGCGGCCTCCCGTCGCTCCTTGGCAGAGCCCGAGATCAACCGGTCCAGCAGGCCGTAGCCTTCCGCCGAAGAGAGATCCTCGCCGTACGCCGCGGCCGCCGGCCACAGGGCGCCGCCCGCCGCCAAGGCTGCGAGGGCGACGGCCGCCCAGGGGGAGAGCGGACGGTGGCAGCGGCGGCGAGGGCGGGCGGCGGTCATCGGCTCTTCTCGGCGAGCAGGCGGGCGAAGGCCTGCGCTTCCGGATTCGTCGCGTCGAGCTTGAGCGCGCGCTCGAGGTAATGGCGCGCCTTTTCGAGGTCGCCGATCGCGACGTAAACCTTGACGAAGGCGACGTGGACCTCGGGCACCTCGGTGTCCTGGCGCAGGGCCTTGGTCAGGTAATCGAGGGCTTTTTGCTCGTTGCCCTGCGCGAGCGCGGTCTCGGCCTCGTAGACGAAGAAAAACGGATTGGTCGTGTTGACCTGATCGACTTTCGCCAGGATCTCGTCCGCTTCGGCCTTGCGCCCGGTCAGCTGGTAGACGCGGGCGAGATTGGTCAGGATCAGGCTGTTGTCGGGATCGCTCTCGAGCCCTTTCCGATAGAGCGCGAGGGCTTCTTCATAATGGCCGCCGCGAGATTCGAGCACGCCCAGGTTGTTGAGCGCCTTTTCGAAGGCCGGCGCGATGCCGGCGGCGATCCTCAAGTTCTTCCGGGCGTTTTCGACGTCGCCCGCGAGCAGCGCCTCGGCGCCCAGGTTGTTGAAGTAATGGGCCGCCGCGGTCAGGTCGTCGATCGGCTTGAAGTTGCGGTAGGCCTTCGGCCGGTAGGGCAGGAAGTCGTAGGTCTTGAGCTCGCCCTCGACGTACATCCCCGCCACGATGTGCCCCTGGCTGACCACCATGCCTTCGCGCCGGTTCCAGCGCTGGTAGTCGACCACCTCGACGTAGAACGGCGCCAGCTGCTCGTGGCGGGCGATGCCGACGAACAGGTTGACGAACGAGAGGCAGTTGCCCTCGTGCGTGCGGAACACCTCGTCGGCGTCGCGCGTCGGCTGGAGCGCGTAGCGCAGGTCGAGGGCGGAGAAGATGTAGTCGAGAATCTGATTGATCCGGCGCTGCTGGCTCGGCAGCGGCTGCAAGTGCTTTTCGATCTCCGAGACGACCGCCGGGCCGAGCTCGAACGGCACGGTCACCGAGGAGGCGTTCGCGGCGCCCAGGCTCGCCGCGTATTGCTCGCGCAGGTGCGCCGCGGAATCGAACGGCTGATACGGGTTGCAGCCGCCGAGCGTCACGGCGAGAACGGCGGCGGCGAGCGGGGCCCTTCGCTTCATGGCGGCACAATAGCAAGGAAACGGCGGCCGAAACGCGGCCTTGACACGGGGCGCGGCGCTGCCCGCCGCGCCCCGCCCTCCTCGTCGCCCCCGTCTTTCGGGAGCCCGGAAGGAAGGGAGGGTTCGAGATCTTCAACGGATTGGACCGCGAGGCTTCAACGATCTGGAGCCACCTCTCGGTTCACCCTCCTCTGCGCCTCCGATTTTCGCCCAAGCCATTGAGTCGGTGGAAGTTGCAGAATGTGCGACAAGATCGGCAGAGACCGGCACTCCCCTTGCTTGACCCCCTGTTGCGAAGTTGGCTAGAGTTCCACACCACCTTAGCCGCTTCCAGCGTGGAAAGGAGGTGCCACTCGGCACGCAGAAGGGTATGTTCCCCTTTCTCTCGTCGGAGTTTCACCGCCTTCCATCGGAAGGCTTCTTAACCACCTTTATGGGAGGTTCACCCGTATGAAGAGCACTTTTTGGGGACGGATTCTCACCGTCACCGCGCTCTTGCTTCTGGTCGGAGGCGCTGCCTTCGCCCAGTTGCAGTCCGGCAACCTGTACGCCAAGGTTTCGGACGAGCAGGGCGGCGCTCTGCCGGGCGTCACCGTCACCCTCACGGGGCAGGGCGCTCCGCAGGTGCAGGTGACCAACGCGCAGGGCGAGGTCCGCTTCTTGGGCCTGTCGCCTGGATCGTACTCGATCGAGGCGCAGCTCGAGGGCTTCTCGACCCTCAACTACCCGAACGTCTCCGTCAACGTCGGCCGCAACACCAGCCTCGAGCTGACGCTCTCGGCGGCGGTCGAAGACGTGATCACGGTCACGGCGGAGAGCCCGCTGCTCGACACCAAGCGGATCTCGACGGGCAACACGGTCTCCTCGACCGAGCTCGAGAAGATCCCGACGGCCCGCGACCCCTGGGCCGTGCTCCAGTCGACCCCGGGCGTCCTCACCGACCGCATCAACGTCGGTGGTAACGAGTCGGGCCAGCAGTCGCAGTACATCGGCCTCGGCTCGGGCGGCGACCAGGCGGTCTGGTCGCTCGACGGCGTGGTCGTGACCGACATGTCGGCCACCGGCTCCTCGCCGGGCTACTACGACTTCGACGCGTTCGAGGAGATGCAGGTCACGACCGGCGGCGGCGACGCCTCGATCGCGACCGGCGGCGTCACCCTCAACATGGTCACCAAGCGCGGCACGAACGAGTGGCGCGGTTCCGGCCGGTACTACCAGTCCGACAAGAGCCGTCAGTCCAAGTTCGGCTTCGACAAGAGCGATCTCGGCAAGGCCGGTCCGTGGAACGGCAACCGGGCGCAGACCACCTTCACCCAGGGCAACCAGATCAACAAGGTCGAGGATTACGGCGGCGAGCTCGGCGGTCCGATCGTCAAGGATCGTCTGTGGGTGTGGGGCTCTTATGCCAAGCCGAAGATCGATCTCCGGACGATCAGCGGCTTCAAGGACTTCACGACCCTCGAGGACTGGAACGCCAAGGTCAACGCTCAGATCGCGGCGAGCAACTCGGCGACCCTCTTCGCGTGGCAGAGCAACAAGGTCAAGATCGGCCGCAACGCCGGTCCGCTCCGCCCGCAGGAGACCACCTGGGATCAGGGCAAGTTCGGTGACAGCCCGACCGCGTACAAGGTCGAGGACACCAACATCTTCAGCTCCAACTTCTACCTGACCGGTCTCTACTCCAAGGTCAACGGCGGTTTCGAGCTCGTTCCCGAGGGTGGCAACAAGGTTCCCTACCTCGATCCGAACGGCGTTTGGCACAACAGCTTCTTCCTGATTCAGAACGAGCGCCCGCAAGAGCAGCTCAAGCTCGACGCTTCCTCCTTCTTCAACACCGGCAGCGTCAGCCACGAGCTCAAGTACGGCGCCAGCTACCGCACGGCCGATCAGACGACCCTCTCCCGCACCCAGGGCGGCGGCTACGAGATCGACTGCGGCGGAGTCTGCGGTCCCAACGGTGAGACCTCGCTTTACGGGCTTTCCCGTGACGAGTTCATCGGCGTCAAGGCGAAGTACACCAGCATCTTCGCTCAGGACACCCTTTCGATCGGCAACCTGACGGCGAACATCGGCCTTCGCTACGACAAGCAGAACGGCTCGAACAGCGCCGAGAGCGTCGCAGCCAACGCCCTCGTCCCCGATCTCCTGCCGGCCATCAACTACCCCGGCCAGAGCGCCGGCTTCTCCTGGTCGCGGATCGTTCCGCGCCTGGGCCTCACCTACGCTCTCGGAGCGGATCGCAAGACCCTGCTCCGTGCGAGCTACTCGCAGTACGCCGACCAGCTGGCGACGGGCAACCTCGCCTGGCTGAACCCCCTGGGCCTCCAGAGCTACGCGTATCTCTACGGTCCGACGCGCGGCAACGGCACCCTTCCCAGCCGGTCCGCCCTGTCCTTGTCCTACTTCAGCCCCAACGTCAATCCGACGAACGGCCAGCTGTTGCAGTCCAACCAGGTCGACGGCGACCTCAACGCCCCGATCACCCACGAGCTCCTGTTCAGCGTCGAGCACGCGCTGCTGCCGGAATTCGTCGTCGGCTTGAACTTGACTCTCCGGAAGGCCACCGATCTCCTCGAGCAGGAGCGGTTGGTCTTCGATTGCCCGGGTGGCGTCAGCACCAGCTGCGCGACCGACCCGGCGTTCCTCAACTCGACCGGCCGCAAGCACGTGCGCAGCGACTACGTGCTCGAGCCGATCACCCCGCGTACGGGCGTCAACGGCCGCGTCCTTCCGAACGGCCAGCCGTACAACCTCGTCGTCTGGCAGCTCCGTCCGGGCGTCTCGACCCGCAACGGATTCCTGCTCGAGAACGGTGACCGCGAGCAGGATTACAAGGGCGCTTCGGTGACCTTCAACAAGCGCCTCTCCAACCACTGGATGATGCGCGGCAACCTCACGTACTCCGACTGGACGTGGGATTCGCCGGCCAGCGAGAACGAAGATCCGACGCTCGGTCTCGCCGGTGCGAGTGGCCAGGCCATTCGCGACGGCGACCAGGTCGTCCAGGGTTCGGGCACCGGCTCGGGCTCGAAGGGCAACGTCTACATCAACGGCAAGTGGTCGTACAGCCTGAACGGTCTCTACCAGGTCGCTCCGGAGCGTCCGTGGGGCTTCAACCTCGCGGCGAACCTGACCGGCCGGCAAGGCTATCCGGCGTACTACTACGAGCGGGTCGGCAGCTCGGGCCCGCAGCGTGGTCGTAACATCCCCGACGGCTCGCTCGGCCTCGCGGTTCCGGTCGTGAACCGTCCCGACCAGATTCGGTACGACGATGTGCGCATCCTCGACCTCCGCGTGGAGAAGGAGTTCTCGTTCAAGGACTTCGGCTTCACCGTGGGCGCGGACGTGTTCAACGCCACCAACGAGGCGACCGTTCTCCAGCGCAACCTCCGTCTGCAGCGCAGCAACGCAGACAACGTGCTCGAGATCGTCAGCCCCCGGATCGTCCGCCTGGGCGTGAAGTTCAACTTCCGCTAAACCCAGGTTCGGTCGTTCCATCGTTTCAGTCAGCCGCCGGGG
>DATMZM010000272.1:0-7010 GCA_035607445.1 Thermoanaerobaculia bacterium
GCGGCCTCGACGAAACGGCGCAGGATCCGGCGTTCGCGCGTCTTGTCCTCGGCCCCGCCGATGGCGATCAGGAGGCCGGGAGCGTGACGTTCGGATGCGGCCATGGAAGAGGTTCCTCTCGATCGGGCCCAGAAACAAAAAGCGCGCGGCAGGGCCGCGCGGCCGGCGAAAATGCTAGCACAGGCCCGGCCTCCGTCCTCGACGGGCGGAGCCTCGTGCTAGAATCCCGACCACGCTTTCGATCTTCGAAACGGACTCGTTCGAGCCTGCGCTCAAGCGCGGCTCTCGGGAGGATTGCGATGCGAGGTCTCCGCCCCGCTCTGCTCGTCTCTCTTCTCGCCGCCGGGCTTTTCGTCGCCCGGCTCGGCCCCTTGGACGCGAGCCCGCGCGCCATCTCGCAAGACGCGGCGGCGAGACCGGCGCCCCCGCCCTCCGATTGCGCCTTCCCCTTGCCGCTGCCGACCAAGATCGGCCCGGAGAAGTTCGAGAAGCTGCTCTACGCGTTCGTCGAAAACGAGTGCTACGCGAAGCAGAACCCGCCGTGGGCGCAGGACAAGGAGCGGCGCGACACGGGACCCTACATCCTGGGCGACAACTACGGCACGCACCCGGCGGTGCACATCTGGTACTCACCCGGCGTCTTCCAATGGATGAAGGACGGGAGGACCGGCGACATCGCCGACGGCCAGATGATCGTCAAGGTGATGTTCGACCCGCCGGCGAGCGCCAACAACCAGCTCTCGGGCTGGACCACGATGGTGCGCGACCGGAGCGGCGCGTGGGACGGCTGGTACTGGAGCTACCACGCCCCGGGCGGCGGCATCGATCCGGTCGACAACGAGACCAAGCCGGTCGATCCGACGAGCAAGGCGTTCCTGGATGCGCGGAAAGCCGCCCTCTCCTACCCCGACTCGGGCTTCGGCCAGTACTGCGTCAACTGCCACGGCTCGACGGACAACGAGCTGTCGACCTACTCGTCGCTGCGCAACCTGACCGGCGATCCGCTCACCTACCTGGTGGTGGATCCGTCGATGCCGGATCCGACGAAGACGAAGGAGTCGAGCGCGGCGAAGGAGTCGGGGCAGATGCTCGGGCAGGTCCAAGCGATCCCCGCGCACCCGCATTTCGTGGACCTCCACAAGATCAAAGCGCTCCTCGACACCGAACCGATCGGCCTGCTCGTCTCGCACCTGGCCACGTTCGCGGCCGTCCAGACGTCGCCGTTCGTCCAGGAGTTCGAGCGCTTCGCGGGGCCGGTGCCCAAGGTCTCCCTCCCCTTCCCGGTCGAGACCTGGGATCACGTCGTCTCCGGGCCGCGGCCGAAGGGGCCGCAGCAGTTCATCACCTCCGATCAGTGCATCGGCTGCCACGACGCGACGCAGAACATGGCCGCGCCGCCGAACATGATCTATCCGGCCGGCGCCGACATGACGCAGACGAACACCAACCTCGCGCCCTACGGCGAATGGCGCGCCTCGATGATGGGTCTCGCCGGGCGCGATCCCGTCTTCTACTCCCAGATCGAGAGCGAGTTGCAGCGCTATCCCACCCAGGCGGGCGTGATCCAGAACCTCTGCTTCCGCTGCCATGGCGTGATGGGCCAGCGGCAGCTCCAGATCGACAAGGGGCCGAAGGCGCAGTTCGAGACCAAGATGGTCTACGCGGTGGGCGGAGAGCCGGGCGCCGAGTACGGCGCTCTCGCCCGCGAGGGCGTCTCGTGCACCTCCTGCCACCACATCGCCGCGCAGGGGCTCGGCAAGCCCGAGACCTTCACCGGCCAATTCAACGTCGGCCCGCCCGAGACGATCTACGGCCCGGACGACAAGCCGGTCGTGCTGCCGATGAAGAACGCCCTCGGCATGACTCCCGAGCAGGGGCACCAGGTCAAGACCTCCGCGCTCTGCGGCAGCTGCCACACGATCTACCTGCCGGTCTTCAACAAGAAGGGCGAGACGATCGGCCACGACTTCGAGCAGGCGACCTACCTCGAGTGGCTCAACTCGGTGTTCCAGGACGAAAAGGCGCCGATCCAGACGGCGCAGGTGCGCTCCTGCCAGAGCTGCCACATGCCGGGGACCTTCCAGGCGAAGGGTTACCAGCCGCAGTCGCTCGCCTACCGGATCGCGAGCATCGAGGACAACACCTTCCCGCTCGTCGACGGCCGCGCCCCGGACAGCCAGATCACGCTGCCGATCCGCGATCCCTACTCGCGCCACACTCTCCTCGGCATGAACATCTTCGTGCTCGAAATGTTCAACCAGTTCTCGCAGTTCCTCGGCGTCCGCTTCAACGACCCGATGGCGACCTACGGTACGCCGACGCCGGGGCTCACCACCGCGATCCAATCGGCGCGGGACCTGGCCGACGGGTCGGCGACGATCGGCGTCTCCGCCCAGCGGACGGGAAACTTCATCCAGGCGAAGGTCCGGGTCCAGAACCTCGCCGGCCACAGCTTCCCCTCGGGGGTCGAGTTCCGCCGCGCCTACGTCGACTTCGAGATGCTCGACACGGAAGGGCGGCCGGTGTGGACCTCCGGCTACACCTCGCCGGCCGGCGTGATCCTGGACGGCCCGGGCGGGAAGCCTTTGCCGAGCGAGTTCTTCGTGCCCGACCCGAAGACCGGCCAGCAGGCCTACCAGCCGCACTACGAGACGATCAACGCGCAGAACCAGGTGCAGATCTACGAGGAGCTGGTCAAGGATCCCGAGGGGAAGTTCACGACCAGCTTCGTCTCGCTCTACAAGAAGATCAAGAACAACAAGCTGCAGCCGAAGGGCTGGAGCCCGAAGGGCCCCTACGCCGAGGTCACCAAGCCGGTGGGCGGCGCGGCGAGCGATCCGAGCTATGCGGACGGCAGCGGCGCCGACCTGATCACCTACGTCGTCCCCTACGACGCAGCGCGGAAAGCCGCGACGATCCGCGTCCGCCTCGTCTACCAGACGCTGCCCCCCTATTACCTGATGCAGCGCTTCCAGACCAAGGGACCCGAGACCGAGCGGCTCTGGTACCTGACGAGCCATCTCGACCTCCAGGGCACGCCGGTCGAAGGCTGGAAGCTCGACGTCGCGGAAGCCACGACGGCGATGCCGTAACACCTGCCGCGCCCGGTGGTGTCCTCGGCAGTCGGGAGGTCGAAAGAACGATGAGAAGCGGAATCCTCGCGGCGTTCTTGTGTCTCGCGCCCCTGGCGGCCGGCGCCGAGTGGCTGGCGTTCAAGGACGGCACCACGCGCGAGATCGCGGGGCCCTGGAAGATCAAGGGCAAGCAGCTCCTCTTCAGCTCCAAGGGCGGCACGCTCCAGGCGGTGAGGCTCGAGGAGGTCGACCTGGCGGCGAGCGAGCAGCTGTCGAGGAACGCGACCGCCGATCGGGGGTTGATCGAGCTCAAGAGCAACCCGACGGAGGCTTACGACTGGAAGACCGTGGGCTCGGGCGTCGACATCGTGCCGATCGGAAACGGCGATGCGATCGCCGTCGAATGGGAGCTCGAGAAGGGCGATCACATCGGCACCCATCCCGGAGCCTCCTGCGTGCCCAGCCGGCTCGTGGGCGTGACCTCGGGCACCGACTGGTGGCTGCAGACGGGCACCAAGGTCGAAAAGTTCCGGCCGGTCGGCCTCGAATGGGCGGACGCCGAGCGGCTCAAGGCGCTGGTGCCGAAGGGGCTCGTCTGCATCCAGCCCGACCCGCGCGCCAAGAGCCCCGACGCGGCCGGCCGCCGGGTCGGCTACGCCCGCCTGCCGGACGGCCGCGACATCGGCCTCGAGTTGCTCAAGACCAGGGCGGCGCGGTTGAGCGCCGAGGCCTTCTCCCAGCGCGCGAGCTATCAGGCGGCGGTCAGCCAGTAGGCCTCGAACGCCGCAGCCTTCCCCTCGCGCTCCGACCGCGCTACCATCCGCGTCACGTTTTCGTCACAGCGATTCACGGCGGCCCCGGGGGTGCCCCTCGGCCGCCGGCCCATCCATTCGCTCTCGGTCGGAGGAATCGAAACGTGCACACGCAGAGGCTCGCGACCACCTGGCTCTTCTCTCTCTGGTTCGGTTTCGCCGCCGTTTCGCTCTTCGCCCAGGGCAGCGGGCGCATCGAGGGACAGCTGGCCCGGCAGGACGGCTCGGGGATCGGCGGCGTGACGGTCGTGATCCAGACGACCGGCCAGGCGACGCTCACCGACTCCTCCGGCCGCTTCACCCTGCAGCCGGTGCCGGCGGGCACCTACGACCTGTCGTTCTCGGCCGGCGATCGCACGGACACGGCGACCGGCGTCGAGGTGACGGCCGGGCGGACGACCCAAGTGGACCGCAAGGTCGATTGGGACATCTCGTTCGCCGAGACGATCACGGTCTTTTCGGCCTCGCGCGAGACCGAGAAGATCACCGAGGCTCCCGCCGCGGTGACGATCGTACCGTTCGAGCAGATTGAACGCGAGGCGACGCATGCGCAGCTGCCGAAGCTGCTCGAGTTCACGCCCGGCGCGGAGGTGACGCAGAGCGGCATCTACGACTACAACCTGAACACCCGCGGCTTCAACAGCTCGCTCAACCGCCGGGTCGCGACCCTGATCGACGGCCGCGATCCCTCGGTGCCCTTCCTCGGCGCCCAGGAGTGGGCGGCGAACTCGTTTCCGCTCGACGACCTCGCGCAGGCCGAGCTCGTGCGCGGTCCGTCCGCCGCGCTCTACGGCGCGAACGCCTCCTCCGGAGTCCTGAACCTGGTCACCCGCCGGCCGAAGGACAGCCAGGGCTTCCTCGGCCGCCTGACCGCCGGCGAGCTCTCGACAGCGAATCTCGACCTGCGCTACGCCGGCCGGATCAACGACAAGACCTACTGGAAGGCGCTCGGCAGCATCCGCACGAGCGGCGACTTCACCGTCTCGCGCAACGGCAAGGCTGAGTACTCGGTCCCCTGCGTCAGGACGGGCCAGACCGACTGCCTGCCCCAAGAAAGGGTCCCCCTCGATCCCGAGGACGACGACGAGATCTCCTTCGTCTCGGGGCGGATCGACCGCTACTTCGAGAGCGGCGGCGGCCTGTTCACCGCCGAGTCGGGCCGCGCCGACATCCGGGGACCTGTCTTTCAGACCGGCATCGGCCGCGTGCAGCTCGTCGACGTCGCGCGCAGCTGGTCGCGGCTCGGTTACTCGCGCGACCACCTGACGCTCCTCGGCTCGTACAACCGGCGCAAGGCCGATCGCCAGACCGCTCTCTCGGCCGGCAACAACGTCTCGCTCGACGACGACAACACGAACCTCGAGGCGCAGACCTGGTGGAGCTTCGCCAACGACAAGGCGCGCGTGATCGCCGGGGCCACCTGGCAGGACGAGAACATCGACAGCCGCGATCCCAAGACCGGCCGCCAGACCCTCGTCTTCCGGCCGATCGAGTCCAAGTCGTCCGCCTTCTACTCGCAGCTCGACTGGAACCTGGCGGCGAACCTGAAGCTGGTGCTCGCCGGCCGCTACGACGACAGCGACCTCCACGCAGGGCGCTTCTCGCCCAAGGGCTCCCTCGTCTGGGCGGTGACGCCCAACCATACGCTGCGCGCCTCCTACAACGAGGGCTTCCAGGTCGCCAACTATTCCGAGTTCTTCCTCCAGGCGGACGTCGCGGCGCCGATCAACCTCGCGCCGTTCGAGGCGTTCTGCCGGCCGTTCGGCGTCTCCTGCGGCTTCGATCCCGACAACAACCCCGCGACCGCGAACACCCGCGTCCTGGCTCTCGGCAACGAGGACCTGGAGCTCGAAGAGGTCAAGTCGTGGGAGCTCGGCTACACCGGGATCCTCGGCAACCGCGGGCTCCTGACCGTCGACTACTACAACAGCAAGAACACGAACTTCATCACCGACCTGCTGCCGCAGGTGGGCACGCCGCTCGGGCGCTTGAACGCGCGTTTCGGACCGTACCAGACGCCGACCAACCTGCCCGCCGCCGCGGCGGCGCAGCTGATGGCCCGCTTGCGGCTCGCGCTCGGCGCCAACTTCTTCGCCTTGACCAACAACCTCGACGGCACGCCGATCCTCGGCGCCGTCTCCTACACCAATTTCGGAGCCGTCGACACGCAGGGCGCCGACGTCGGAATCAACTGGCCGTTCGGGACCTCCTGGACGGCGAACGCCTCCTACTCCTGGTTCGATTTCGACATCCGGGACAGCCAGCCGGGTCTCGATCGCCTGCTGCTGCCGAACTCGCCCAAGAACAAGGCGAGCCTCGGTTTGGGCTACGCCGCCGAACGCTGGAACGCCGCGGTCAGCTACCGCTACTCCGACAAGTTCCGCTGGGTCGTCGGTCCGTTCCAGGGCGACGTCCCCTCCTACTCGACGGTCGATCTGAACGCCAACTACGACCTGTCGAGCGTTTGGTCCCTCGGGCTCTCGGTCGCGAACGCGCTCGACAACGCGCACTGGGAGTCCTTCGGCGGCGACCTGATCACCCGGCGCACGCTGTTGAGCCTGACCTACAAGAAGTAACCGGGGTCCGCCTCTCCCGGCTCCGTGCGCACGGGGCCGGGAGGAATCGCCGATCAGCCCGGCCGCCGCTCCGCCTCCCCGGTCATCGGCACGAAGCGGACGGGGAAGGCGACCGTCTTCTCGAGGCCGGCGTCGGTCTTCTGCAGGATGACGAGCTCCTGGTGGTCGCCGAGCCCGACGGGGAGGACGATCCGTCCGCCGAGCTTGAGCTGCTCGACGAGCGGGGCGGGAACCTCGCGCGGCGCCGCGGTCAGGAGGATCGCGTCGAACGGCGCCTCTTCGGGCCAGCCCCGATAGCCGTCGCCGGCGCGAACCGAGACGTTGGCGTAGCCGAGCTCGCGAAACCTCGCTTGCGCCCGCTCGGCGAGCGGCAGGACGATCTCGATCGTGTAGACCCGGGCGGCGAGGCGGGAGAGGACCGCCGCGTGGTAGCCCGAGCCGGTGCCGATCTCGAGCACCCGGTCGCCGGGCGCGAGGCGGAGCTGCTCGCACATGACCGCGACGACGTAGGGCTGCGAGATCGTCTGGCCCTCGCCGATCGGCAGCGG
>DATMZM010000406.1:0-2634 GCA_035607445.1 Thermoanaerobaculia bacterium
GGTGGCCGGCGAGCTGCGCCGCGCGATCGAGGAGTCGGGCGGGGAGATCCGCGACCTCGGCGGGGCCGGAAGGACGGACGCCGGAGTGCACGCGCTCGCCCAGGTGGCGCACTTGAAGCTCGCGCGGGCGGTCGATCCCGAGCCGTTCCGCCGTGCGGTCAACGACCTGCTGCCGCCGGACGTCCATCTGCTCGCCTGCGCCGCGGCGGCGGAGCGCTTCCACGCCCGCCATCACGCGCAGTCCCGGGTCTACCTCTACCAGATCGCGCTGCGCCGGACGGCGCTCGCCAAGCGCTTCGTCTGGTGGGTCAAGCGCCCGCTCGACCTCGCGGCGATCGGCAAGGCGGCGGCCGAGCTGCCGGGCCCGCACGACTTCCGGCTGTTCTGCGAGCGGCCGGACGAGCAGGCGAGCACCCGCGTGGTCGTCGAGCGGGCCGAGATCGCGACCGCGGGCTCGCTCGTCCTCCTCCGTCTCGAGGCCTCGCACTACCTGTGGAAGATGGTGCGGCGGATCGTCGGCGCTCTCGTCCAGGTCGGCGGCGGCGGACTCTCGCCGGACGACTTCCGCGCCTTCCTCGCCGCGCGGCCGGCCCGCGGCGCGGCGAACACCGCCGCCTGGACGGCGCCGCCGTCGGGCCTGTTCTTGGAGCGCGTCCTCTACGAGGGCGATGCCGACCTCGCTCCGCTGGCGCCCGCGGTGCCGGTCTCCTGACTCCGCGTCCGCGGCCTGCCGCGCGGGGAGAAAGCGGCCGGCCCGGCTGATATCCTCGCGCGCCATGGATCTCCTCTACACCGCGCACGTTCCCGCCGGCCCCGGCCCGTTTCCCACCGTGGTGCTGCTTCACGGCTGGGGGGCGAGCGCGCACGATCTCCTCGGTCTCGCGCCTCATCTCCTGGGCGGCCAGGCGCTCGTCCTCTGTCCGCAGGGCGAGGTCCGCATGCCCGTGGGCCCCGGCGTGGAGGGCTACGGCTGGTTTCGCCTCGTCCCCGGCGCCGCGCCCGACGTCGACGAGTTCCGGCGGCGCTCGGACGAGCTCCACGGCTGGCTCGACGCCGCTCTCGAGCGCTATCCGATCGACCGGAAGCGTCTGTTCGTGGGCGGTTTCAGCCAGGGCGGCACGATGGCGTTCGAGCTCGCCTTGCGAGATCCGGGACGCTTTCGCGGTCTCGCCGCGCTCTCGACCTGGCTGCCGGAGCTGCTCGCCGACGACCTGCCGAAAAGCCCCGCCCACGAGGAGCTTTCCGTGTTGATGCTCCACGGCACCCGCGATCCGCAGGTCGACGTCGAGCGTGCCCGCGAGAGCCGCGAGCGCGTGCGCGCCTTCGGCGTTCGCCTGCAGTACCGGGAATTCGAGATGGCGCACGAGATTCGCCCCGAAGCCCTGCGCGTCGTCGAGCGCTGGCTCGCCGAGCGGGCGCTTCCCGCGCCGGGAGCCTGATCGCCACGGCGCGCGAGCGACCGGCGTTCGGTCCTGATTTTTTAGGTCCGGCTTCGTCCCCTTCGCCGGCCTCGGCGGCACTTCTGGAGTGACCACCCTCGAATCGGGCGGTCGTTTCCGCCCCATCATCCAAGTGTTCGAGACAACTCCCCGCACGTCGCACGCTTTGTCCCTGCCACGGGCCGCGGAGCGCCGCGCGCCGCCGCCCGCTCGCCTTCACCGGCGTCCGCGAACCGTATGACGCATCGTCCGCAACTCTTCCCCGGCGGCGGGCGCGCCGGGATCGGGGACCCGTCCCTCGACGAAACCGTCGTCGATCGCCTCCGCCGCCGCGCGCGCGAGACGCCGAGGCGCCGGGCCTACACCTGGCTCGCGGACGGCGAATCGGAGGCGGAGAGCCTCGACTGGGGCGCTCTTGACGCCCGCGCCGGGGGCGTCGCCCTCGCCCTCCATTCCGCAGGGCTCGCCGCGGGCGACCGCGCGCTCCTCCTGTTCCCGCCGGGTCTCGACTTCGTCGCCGCGTTCTTCGGCTGCCTCCTGTCCGGCGTCGTCGCGGTCCCGGCCTACCCGCCGAGGTCGCTGCGCCGGCCGGAGAGGGAAGGGGAGCGCCTCGCCGGGATCGCCGCCGACGCCGCGCCGCGCGCCGTGCTGACGACCGCGGAGATCGCCGCCGCCGGTCCCGCGCTCGCCGCCGCGGTGCCGGCGCTCGCGGGGCTCGCCTGGCTTGCCGCCGAAGGGGGAGCTGGTGTGGAGGCGCCTCCCTTCGAGCCGCCGGCGATCGAGCCGGGAGCGATCGCCTTCCTCCAGTACACCTCGGGCTCGACCTCCGAGCCCAAGGGAGTGGTCGTCCGCCACGCGAACCTGGCCGCGAACGAGGCGGCGATCCAGGCCGCGTTCGGCCAGACCGAGGACTCGATCGTCGTCGGCTGGCTGCCGCTCTACCACGACATGGGATTGATCGGGAACGTGCTCCAGCCGCTCTGGAGCGGCGGCCGCTGCGTGCTGATGTCGCCGGTCGCGTTCCTGCAGCGGCCGGCGCGCTGGCTCGAGGCGATCGACCGCTACCGGGCGACGACATCGGGCGGTCCGGACTTCGCCTACGCGCTCGCCGCGCGCAAGATCGCGCCTCAGGAAGCCGGGGCGCTCGACCTGACGAGCTGGCAGGTGGCGTTCAGCGGCGCCGAGCCGGTCCGCG
>DATMZM010000409.1:0-5090 GCA_035607445.1 Thermoanaerobaculia bacterium
CGGCGAAACGGCTGGCACCCCGCCACCGGGCGAAACGGCTGGCACCCCACCACCCGCGGCTTCCTTCTTCTGGAGCTTCTCGTCCTCTTCCTCCTTGGGCAGCGCGCGCTGGATCTTCTCCTCCTCCTCGCAGTGCGCGCAGGCCCGCTGGACCTTCTCCTCTTCTTCGCAATGCGAGCAGAGCCGCTGGATCGCGGGCGGTGCCGGGGTGAATCCCGGCGCCGCAGGGTCTGGCATCCGCAGCACCTGGTCGGCGACCCGGTCCGCCTCCTGCTCGTGGGCGTCGCCCGGGGTGTTGACCGCGAGCTTCGCCTGGAGCGGGCCGGCGCTCGTCGCGAGGCGGTGCCAGAGGGGGCCGGGGCCGCCGCCGTCCGGGGCCGGGGTCCGGGACCGTTCCGCCGGCCTCCGGGCCGGAGACCTGCGCGCGCTGCCGTCGAACGAGGCGGTCATCCCGGCGGCTCCTAGTAGGTGAAGGTGACGTCCTGCGTGAAGAGAGTATTGCCCACGGCCGGGACGTCGACGCGGCAGAGCACCTTCCCTTGATGAATGCCGCGCTCGCGCAGCAGCGCCCGCGTCGGGCCGCCGATGTAGCTCCGCGCATAGGACCCGTAGTCGAAGGTGACGCCGGAGTCGTCGCGCATCAGGTAGCGGCGGTCGTCGCCGTCCGCGAGCACCCAGCGGAAGCGGAAGCCGCTGTTGTCCGGCACGCCGGTGATCGAGAACATCGGGCTGTGCGGGTCCGGTCCGTTCAAGTCGATCGGCCCGGCCGGCCTCTGCTCGATCGCCAGGTTCGCGCCGCGGTAGCTGCGCGCGCGGTCCTCGATGCCCGTGTCGTAGCGGAGATAGGAGACGAAACAGGAGAAGGCGTCGGGCGTGCGGAGGCGGGCGGCGGTGTCGAGCCCGGAGGTGCTCTCGTCCTCCGCGCAGTCCTCGTAGCCGAAGTACCCGGAATCGCCGACCATCCAAGAGAACGCGTGCCCGCCCTCGTGGATCAGGATCAGCGTCCGCAGGCGGTCGGTCGAGTCCGGCCAGGCGTTCATGCAGACGTGCATGGTGCCGGCGAAGTTCGTGTAGCCCAGGCGGTCGTTCTCGCACATGTACTGCCAGCCATCCGGCTGCTCGCATTCGATCGTGCCGCTCTCGATCCCGTCGCGGATCTCCTGGAGCGTCGACGCGACGGTCGACGCGGTGGTCGTCGAGTCGCTCCGGAAGGCCAGGAAGAGAGCGGCCTTGACGAGGTTGGAGAGGGGATCCGCCGAGAGCCGCGGGATCACGGCGTCGAGGTCCGCGAGAGCGCGCCGCTTGGCCGGCAGGACGAGGGAGGTCAGCTGGTCGTCGGTGCAATCGATGTAGGTCGTGCGCCGGATCGTCCCGGCGGCGCCCTGCTGCACCGTGTGCGCCAGCTCGTGGGCGAGGAGGCGCTTGCCCTCCGCGCTCTCGGGCCGGTACTCGCCGGCGCCGAACGCGACGTCGCGGCCGACCGTGAACGCCCGCGCGTGGACCTCCCGCGCGGCCTCCGCGGCCTCGCCGCCCGCGTGGAGGCGCACGGCCGAGAGGTCGCGGCCGAAGCGCGGCTCGAAGTAGGAGCGGAGCGCGGGCGAGAGCGGCGCGCCGCCGCCGCTCCGGAGGGAGGCGATGCGCGACTCGGTGCGGGGTGAGACCGCGGGCGGCGCCTCCGAGACTCCGGGCATCCCCGGGTCCGGCATCCGCATCACCTGATCGGCGACCTGATCTGCCTCGCGCTCGTACGCGTCGCCGGGCGCGTTGACCGTGAGCTTCGCCTGGAGCGGGCCGGCGCTCGTCGCCAGGCGGTGCCAGAGGGGACCCGGGCCGCCGCGCGGCTCCCGGCGCGGCGGCCGCGCGCCGCCCGGCCGCTTTCCGGGCCGGGCCGGGACGCCGCCGTCGTGGGCGCGGGCGGTCAAGGCCGTGCCTCCGGGCGCGGGGCGCGCCCTTCGCTGTCGAGGATCAGGATCTCGCCCTCGCCGACGGCGACGACCCGCTCGCCCCACCAGGCCACGTCGTGGATCAAGCCGTCGAGCGTCGCCGGCGGCGAACCGGGCAGGGAAAGGATCGAGGTCCAGCGCATCGGCTCGCCTTCGATCGCCTCGCCGCGCTGCACCCAGGCGAGAGGCTCCGGTCCCGAGGCGAGGCGCAGCCTGCCGCCCTCGGCGTCGCCGAGATCGATCCGCGCGGGCTCGTCCAGGGGCCTGCCCGCGCCGTCGCAGAGCGCGAGGAACGCGCCGTCCGGACCGAGCCAGGCGAGCGCGACTCCGCCCCGCCAGGTGGCGACGGCGAGCTCGCGCGGAAGCGCCGCGGGCCCGCCGGCGCGAGGAGCGCCCAGCGCGAGATCGAATCCGGCATCCGATCCCCCCGGATTCGATCCGGGACCGCTTCCGAGGTCGACGGCATGGATCCCGCCGGCATGGCCCCAGGCCGCCCAGAGCGAGCGCCCGCCCCGGGAGAGCGCGAAGGTCGAGAGCGAGGAGCCGCCGGCCGCGACGGTGCGGGGAGCGGACGGCTCGCCGCCCGCGATCGCGACGATTTCGATCGCCCCGCCGCCGCCCTGCGAAACCAGGACCGGACCGCGGGCGCAGCCGGGCAGCGGCCAGGCGAACCCCTTCGGCTGGATCTCGCGCCGCCAGACCAGGCTCCCGTCGGCGGCCGAGAGACCGACCGCGACGGCTCGCCCGAGCGGATCCGCGCCGGTCACGAGGATCTCGCTCCCGCAGCACGCCGCGTCGGCGAGCGCCAAGGGCAGAGCCGGCAGGGTCGAGAAGATCGAGGCGGGCGCGCGCGGGCCTCCCGGGTCGAGGCGCAGCTGCGCCGTCTCGCCCGAATCCGGACCGGCGACGAAGAGGCGCAGCGCGCCCGCGACCTCGAGCGCCCTCGCCTCTTTCGTGGCCGCAACCGGCAGGGCGACGATGCCGGCCCCGCGGAGGGCCGCGGGTTCCGCTCCGGGGCGGACGGCGAGGCGGGAGGGCGGGCTCATGGGTTCTTGCCGTGGATCCAGGCGGCCAGGGAGACGTAGGCCGGGATGAACGCGGTCTCGACGTCCTTCGTCGCCTTCGCCAGGCTCTCGAGGAGCAGGGAGATCTGATCGTCGGCGGTGGCGCGGAAGAAGTCCGGTCCGACCTCGAGCGAAGCCGCGGCCACCCACGAGGCGGAGGTCCAGGTCGCGACGCCCGCGCCGACGCGGGTGGCGGTCAGGTTGCGCTTGACGGCGCTCTTCATCCGCCGGTAGCGCTCGCTGAGCGCGGCCACCCGGACTTGATCGTCGAGCGTCGGTTTGGCCGGCGGCGCGGTCAGCGGGAAGCGCTTCGAGGCTTCGGTCATGAGGCCGTCGGCCCACGAGGTGGCCCAGGTGAGCGGTCCGGTGCGGATCTTGAGGATCTGACCGTACAGCTGGCCGACCCAGTCCGACGCCCAGGCCAGCCGCTTCTCGAGCTTGGCGAGCGCGAGATCGAGCGGGTCTTCCTCGCCGGCCAGGAAACCGCTCTTCGCGTCCTTGGAAGGCGTGCTGATGCCGGTGGGAACGGCGCCCGCGGTGCCCGTCGACTTGGCCTCGTGGAGGAAGAGGGCGAACAGCGCGTAGCTGTCCGAGTTGCGCAGCCGCTCGGCGGTCGAGAGCTGGAACATCATCCGCTCGTGGCGGTAGGCGAGGTCCTTCGTGCCCTTGGTCGGCGCCGGCGCGCCGCCGAGCGGCGAGGTGCCGTGGGCGCTCTCGTGGATCAGGTTGCGCGCTTCGTCGTTCTGGTTGAGGTTCTTGAACGCCGGCACGCAGAGCGTCATCCGGGACTTCGCGTCGACGTCGTTGTTGTAGGCGATCGTCGAGCCGTCGTCGCAGAGGCCGGCGTCGCACTGCCCGCCGCAGTCGGTGATCGACGGCAGGCCGTGGACGTGCGTGGCGAGCTTGCCGAGGTTCGTGCGCAGGGTGGCGAGGGTCGCGGCGTCGTGGCCGCCGAAAAAGCGATCGATCAGCTTTTCGTCGTCGGCGCTCGGCGTGCCCGCGACCGCGGCGACGGCTTCCTTCATCGCGTCGTCCGCCTGCTTGTGCGCCTTGCCGAAGCTGGTCCAGGTGTTGGGGTCCATCGTCGTGCACGGTTGCTTCGGGGGGTTGACCAGCTTGCCGCCGACCTTCTTCTTGCAGTCGACGGTGGCCGAGGGCGCCGAGCCGACCAGGATCTCGACGCTCCGCGCGCCGGAGAAATCGCTGCGGCCTTCGGTCGCTCCCGCGTTGCCGACGGCGGAGGCGACGGCGACCGCGTCGGGCGCCGCCTTGAGCTCCGCCTTGACCGCGTCGGCGCGGCTCTGCGCGATCGCCGGCGCCTCGTCGGCGCTCGCGTAGCCGATCAGGCGCACGCTCGCGGGCGCCGCCTTCTTGACCGCGGCGATCTGGGTTTTCGCGGGCGCGTCGAGCGTCGCGGAAGAGCGGGCGAAAAAGATCTCGCCCTGGGTCGAGGTGCCGACCCGCTCGATCTTGAAGTCGCTCGCCCCCGGCGTCGGCGTCGTCGCCGGCAGCGCGGTGGGCGTAGGTGGTGGGGGCGGAGGAGGCGGCGCCGGCTGCCGGCGTAAGGGGCCGGCCGCGCCGCCCTGCTGCACCGTGTGCGCCAGCTCGTGGGCGAGGAGCCGCTTGCCCTCCGCGCTCTCGGGCCGGTACTCGCCGGCGCCGAACGCGACGTCGCGCCCGACCGTGAAGGCCCGCGCCCGCACCTCCCGCGCGGCCTCCGCGGCGTCGCCGCCCGCGTGAAGCCGCACGGCGGAGAGATCGCGGCCGAAGCGGGGCTCGAAGTAGGAGCGGAGAGAGGGCGGGAGCGGCTGGCCGCCGCCGCTCCGGAGCGCGGCGATGCGCGATTCCGTCCGCGGCGAGACGGTCGGCACCGCTCCCGCACCGCCCGACCCTCCCGCTCCGGCCGCCGTCTCCTTCCGCTCGAGCTTGTCCTCCTCTTCCGCCTTGGGCAGCGCGCGCTGGACCTTCTCCTCCTCCTCGCAATGCGCGCATTTCCGCTGGACCTTCCCTTCCTCCTCGCAATGCGAGCACAGCCGCTGGATCGAGGGCGGCGCGGCGGAGACTCCGGGCGCCGCCGGGTCCG
>DATMZM010000316.1:0-3768 GCA_035607445.1 Thermoanaerobaculia bacterium
ACCAGGCCTGGATCGGGAGGAGCGGCGCGGTCCCGACGACGGCGCCCTGCTCGGCCTCGACCGCGGCGAGCGTGCCCGCGACAGCGGCCAGCTCGGCGACCGTCTGGTGCTGGAAGATCTGGCGCGGCGCGATCCGGCAGCCGGCCTCCGCGGCGCGCGCGACGATCTGGATCGACAGGATCGAGTCGCCGCCCAGCTCGAAGAAGTTGTCGTGAACCCCGACGCGCGGCAGGCCGAGCACGTCGGCCCAGATGCGCGCGAGGAGCGCCTCGGTCTCGGTCCGCGTCGGCATCCCCTCGCCGGCCGCGGGCGTCGCCTCCGGCGCGGGCGCGGGGAGCGCGCGGCGGTCGATCTTGCCGGTCGGCGAGAGCGGCAGGGCATCGAGCCGGACGAACGCCGCCGGCACCATGTAGGCGGGCAGCCGCGTCGAGAGGTGCTCGCGCAGGGAGCGCGCCAGGTTGTCTCCGGCCCCCGCCTCCGGCTCCGGCACGACGTAGGCGACGAGCCGCCGCTGGCCGGGGGTGTCCTCGCGGTCGATCACCGCGACCTCGCGCACCGCCGGGTGGCGATGCAGAGCGGCCTCGATCTCGCCCAGCTCGACGCGGAAGCCGCGGATCTTGATCTGGCCGTCGATGCGGCCGGCGAATTCGATCGCGCCGTCCGGCCGGTAGCGCGCGAGGTCGCCGGTCGCGTACAGCCGCTCGCCCGGGCGCGCCGCGAACGGATTCGGCACGAAGCTCGCCGCGGTGAGCGCGGGGCGGCCGAGATAGCCGCGGGCGAGGCAGAGCCCGCCCAGGTGCAGCTCGCCCGCGACGCCCACCGGCACCGGCCGGCCCTCGCGATCGAGCAGGTAGACCTCGGCGTTCGCGGTCGGCCGGCCGATCGGCAGGGTGCGCTCTAGGGCCCCCGGCCGGCAGAGCCAGCCGGTGACCGAGATCGTCGCCTCGGTCGGCCCGTAGCGGTTGTAGAGGTCGATCCAGGGCAGGCGCGCGTGGACGCGATCCGGCAGGTCGGCCGGCACGGTCTCGCCGCCGGTGACCAGGATGCGCAGATCGCGGCAGGCATCGAGGGCGCCCGCGTCGAGCAGCAGCGAGAGGGTCGACGGCGGGAACGAGGCCTGGGTGATCTTCTGCTCGGCGATCAGGCGCACCAGATAGGCGGGATCCTTGTGCCCCTCGGGCTCGGGCAGGACCGTCCGGCCGCCGGAGACGAGCGGCGCGAAGATCTCGAGCACCGAGACGTCGAAGCTGATCGTCGTCTTCTGGAGGAACGCCTCGCGGTCGGTCGAGAAATCGGTCGAGCGCGCGTACTGGAGCCGGTTGGCGAGCGCGCGGCGGCTGATCACGACGCCCTTGGGCTGGCCGGTCGAGCCCGAGGTGTAGATCACGTAGGCCGGGTTGTCGGGGAGAGCCGTCGCGGGGAGGCGCTCCGCGCTCTCCCCCGCGATCGCCTTCTTCGCCTCGTCGAGGTTCAGGACTCGGAGCCCTGCGACCGAGCCGGCGGCGAGATCGGCGAAGCCCGCCGCGAAGCGGCTTGTGATCAATCCCGCCGCGCCGCTCGTAATCAGCACCGCCGCCGCGGCATCCTCGATCAGGTAGCGCAGGCGCTCCTCGGGCAGCGACGGATCGAGCGGCAGGTAGGCGCCGCCCGCCTTCTCGACCGCGAGGAGGGCGACGACGAGATCGAAGCTCCGTTCGAGGTGGACGCCGACGAGCACCTCCGGCCCGACGCCCAGGCCCTGGAGATGGCGGGCGAGCCGGTTCGCGCGCTGGTCGAGATCGGCGTACGAGAGCTTGCGGCCGAGGAAGACGACGGCCGGCCGCTTCGGCCCGGCGTCCACCTGCGCCTCGAAGAGCGCGGGCAGGTCGCCGTCGGGCGCGTACGGGACGGCGGGAGCGTTCCACTCGACGAGGAGGTGCCGCCGCTCCTCGGGAGCGAAGAAATCGACCGCGCCGACCGGCTGGTCGGGATCGGCCGCCACCGCCGCGAGGTAGCCGTGCAGGTGCCCGAGAATGCGCTCGACCGTCGCGCTCTCGAACAGCGCGGTGCTGTAGACCAATCGGCAGCCGAGCCGGCTGCCCAGCTCGAGCGCGTTGAGCGTCAGGTCGTACTTCGAGACCTCGCCCGCGACGCCGAGCCCTTCGAGCGTGAGCCCGGGCAGCTCGAGCGGCCGGTCGGGGTTGTTCTGGAGCACGAGCATGCTCTGGAAGAGCGGCGAGTACGAGAGGTTGCGCTGCGGCTCGAGCACCTCGACGAGCTTCTCGAACGGCAGGTCCTGGTGCGCGTAGCCTTCGAGCGTCGCTTCCCGCACCGACGCCAAGAGAGCGCGGAAGCTCGCCCGCGGCTCGACCTGCGTGCGCAGGACGAGGGTGTTGACGAAGAAGCCGATCAGCCCCTCGACCTCGGCGCGGTTGCGGTTCGCGATCGGCGTGCCGACCGGCACGTCGGCGAGGCCGGTGTAGCGGGAGAGGAGCGACGACCAGGCCGCGAGGAGGGTCATGAAGAGCGTCGCGCCCTCGCGGCGCGAGAGGGCGAGGAGGGCGTCCGCGACCCCCGGCCGCGAGGGCGCCGCGACCGACGCGCCGCGGTAGCTCTGGAGCGCCGGCCGCGGCCGGTCGATCGGCAGGGGCAGCAGCTCGGGCGCTCCGGCCAGGTGCGCGCGCCAGTGATCGATCTGCCGGTCGAGCACGTCGCCGGTCAAGAAGCCGCGCTGCCAGGCGGCGAAGTCGGCGTACTGGATCGGCAGCTCCGGCAGGCTCGGCGCCTCGCCGCGCGCGAGCGCGCCGTGGGCGAGCGCCAGCTCGCGGACGAAGACGCCCATCGACCAGCCGTCCGAGATGATGTGGTGCGTGGTGAGGAGAAGCGCGTGATCGAGCGCTCCCAGCCGGACGAGCGCGATGCGGGCGAGCGGACCCGCGGCGAGGTCGAAGGGCCGCACCGCCTCGCGCGCGGCCAGGCGGAGCGCTTCGGCCTCGCGCGCACTTTCCGGCAGCGCGCCGAGGTCGAGGCGCGCGAACGGGATGCGTGCTTCGCCGGCAACCGGAGCGATCCCACCCGGTTCGGCGGCTTCCGCGATGCGCTCGACGGCGCGCCCGCCGCGGGTCGGGAAGGTCGTCCGCAGCGACTCGTGGCGGCGTTCGAGCACGCGCAGCGCCGCTTCGAGGCGCGCGGAATCGAGGGCGCCCGCGACGCGGACGGCGGTCGGGATGTTGTAGGTCGGGCTCCCCGGCTCGAGCTGCTCGAGGAACCAGAGCCGCTCCTGCGAGAACGAAAGCGGCAGCTCGGCGGCGCCGCGCTCGGGCCGCGCAAGCCGCGGAATCGGCCCGGAGGAGAGCCCGCGCGCCGCGCGCTGCTCGGCCTCGACGCGGCGCGCGAGGCTCGCCACGGTCGGCGCCTCGAAGATCGCCCGCAGCGGCACCTCGACCGAGAAGGCGTCGCGGACGCGCGAGGCGAGCTGCGTCGCGAGGAGCGAATGGCCGCCCAGCTCGAAGAACGAATCGTGGATCGAAAAGAGCGGCCCCGAAGCCGCCGCGAACCCTTCGGACACTGGCGGCCCGGCCCCGAGGCCCAGCACGTCGGTGAAGAGGTCGGAGAGGAGCGACTCGATCGGATCGCGCGGCGCCTCGGCGCCCGTCCGCTCGCCGATCGCGCTCGCCGCCGCGTCGGGCGCGGGCAGCGCCTTCCGGTCGACCTTGCCGCTCGGCGTCAGGGGGAACGCGGGCAGGACGACGAACGCCGCCGGCACCATGTAGTCGGGCAGGCGGGCGT
>DATMZM010000420.1:0-3923 GCA_035607445.1 Thermoanaerobaculia bacterium
GTTCAAGTGCGGCACGCTGCCGTCGTGGTATCCGTTGGGCCAGGAGCAGCTGGTGACGTTCGACGAGAAGGAGACGCCGGAAGTCGAGACGGTGCCGCCGTTCTCGCCGCCGCCGCCGGGTGAGTTCCTGATTCCGTTCCCGGCGGAGTCGCAGCGGACGCAGATCGACGGCCCGGACTTCCCGGTGTCGTTCGACTTCGGCTGGATCTTCGCGAACCTGAACACGACGGTGGTCCCTGCGGGTGCGAACCCGCCGGAGGATCCGGCGGCGGCTCAGGCGTGGGTGTCGATCGAGATGGACGCTTCGGGCCGGTTCAGCGTCGGCTTCGATGCGGTCCAGCTCGACAGCGCCTGCACTGCGAGCCACGCCCGTATCGGCAGCTAGTTCGTCTTCCTCTTCTGTCGTCCGAATGCGGGCCGGGGGCAACCCCGGCCCGCGTTTTCTTTAGTCGTAGATTCCATCCGCGAACCAGTCGCCGGTCCGCCGGTCCCGAAACAGGCGGTAGACGCCGCCGCCGGCGAGCTCGACGTCCCAGTACTCGCGATCGGCCGGGTCGTCGGTCCACCAGCCGTCTTCCAGAGCCCAGGGCCCCGAAGCGACGCGCACGCTGCCGCGGATCTCCGGCCGTCGCTCTCCGTCGTCGCGAAGTACCGGCCGCACCTCGAGCGGCGTCTCCGCGGCCGGCCGGTCGCCTCCCGTGAGCACCTCGATCGAGAGGGGCGGGCGGAGCACCCGGACGCCCAGGAGCCCGCGGCCGCCGTGCGGCGCCGGACGGACGTCCGGAGGCGGAGGCGGCGCGAACGCCACCAGGGCGGAGGCTTCGGGGCGGTGGCGATCGACGGGCGACGGCGATCCGACCCGCTCGGCACCGAGGAGGGCGAAGAGCCGGGCGAGGGTGGTCGCGAGCCGGTCCGGGGACAGGGCGGCCGGCCCGAGGAGGGAGAGCTGGGCCTCGCGCGGCCGATCGGGATGGGCGCGCACGAGGAAGCCGACGACGGGCGCTCCCGGAGGATGGGCTTCGAGATCGAGCCGGAGGAGCGCAAGGAGGGTCTTGGCGTCCCGTGTCGGCGCCGGCAGATCGATCGCTCGCCGCAGGTGGCCTTCCGGCTCGAGCCCGAGGTCGAGCTCGAGGCGCAGGCAGGCCAGCCCCGCCCCCTCGAGCCGGCGGCACAAGCGCTCCAGGGCCGCGCGCCCGACGAACAGGAAGGGCTCGAGGCTCGCGAGCGGCCATTCGAGGCTCATCCCCTCCTCGAAAGAGGGTGGCGGCTCGCGCGGCACGAGGGGGCGGGCGTCGAGACCGCGGGCGATCGCGTGCAGATCGCTGCCCGTGCGGCCCAGGCGGCTCGCGACCTCGGCGGGAGCGAGGCGGGCGAAGTCGCCGATCGAGGAGAGCCCCCAGCGCTCGAGGGTGCCGGAGATTTCGAGGTGAGGCGCCAGGCGGGCGAGGGGAAGGGGCGCGAGGAAGAGGGCTTCCTCGCCCGCGGGAACGATCACCGGCGATCCGGGCAGCCCCGCGGCGACGCGCGCGGCGAGCTTGCTCGACGCGATCCCGACGCGCACGGGCAGGCTCCTGGCCTCCCCGGCCTGGGCGAGGTCGCGCCCGAGGGACACCTCGCCCGCGGCGCCCGGATAGCGGCGATCGAGGCTTCCCAGGTCGATGTAGGCCACGCCGTCGCCGGCGTCCTCGACCCGGGGCGAGAAGCCGTCGGCGATTTCGAGCAGGGCCTCTTGCGCCGCCCGCTCGCAGGTGCCGTCGCGCGTGCGCACGGCGAGCTTCGGGCAGAGGGCCCGCGCCTGGGGGAGCGAGAGCCCGGGCCGGACGCCGGCGGCGCGGGCGGCGCGGGTCGAGGCGACCACCCGCGCCGCCTGGCCGTTGCCTTCGAGGATCGCGAGCGCCTCGCGCGTCAGCTCGGGCTCGCTGCGCAGCCGGGCGGCGAGCGGAAAGAGCGGGACGGCGAGGCAGGCGAGGCGTGGCATCGCCGTTTCGAGGCCGAGCGGCGGGATCATGCCGAGGCGCGCGCGCGGAGGTCGAAATCGACGCCCTCTCCGCACGGTTCCGGGAGCGGCGGCGCGAGCGGGCTCTCCGCGGTCCGCCAGGAGATGCCGGCATGCCGCCCGGTCGCACCCCCGCGCCGTTTTTCGAGCGTCAGGAAGCCGCCCAGGCCGCCCAGGAGAGCGGAACCGGAGCGCAGCCAATGCACGGGGCCGCGGTCGAGCTCGAGGACGGCGGCCGCCGCCGTGCCGCTCGCCCGGTAGGGAGCCGAGACCAGGAGGGCCGCCCCCTGGGCATCCGCTGCGCGCGCGAGCCGCAGCCAGCCGGCCTCGATGCCCCGTCCGCCGCGCACGGGCGGCAAGCCGAGATCGACGACCACGAGCTGAAAGCCCGCGCCCAGGAGCATCTCGACGGCGGCGAGCGCGTGCTCGACCTTCTGCGGGCGCACCCAGAGGAGCCGCGCGAGATCGCAGCCCGCGGCAGCGGCCTGGCTGGGATCGAGGTGATCCCCGAGGTCCACCAGGGCCGCCGACTCCCCGGCCGCGGTCGCCGCCGCGAGCACGTCGAGGACGAGGGAGAGGCGACCGCTCGAGCGCGCGCCGAGAACTTCCACCAGCTCGCCGCGCGGCAGCCCCCCTTCGAGCAGGCGGTCGAGCGCGGGGACGCCGGTCGGCAGAGGCTCGCGCTCCCGCCGCCGGCCGATCTCGCGGGCGCTCCGGACGCGCGCGCGCAGGGCCTCGGGCAGCGCCGTCCGCGCCGGGGGCGGGAAGGCGGGAAGATCGATTTCGGCGCTGCGAACGGCATGGAGCATGGGTCGTCTCTCGAGTCGATAGATGGCCGCTTCGTACGCTCGGAGATTAGGCGCAATGTAGGCGTAAGTCAATCGTAATCTATTGATTCTAAATGCTTTCTGTGAGAGACCGGAGACGCATCGATGATCTCCGGAACGCAAAAGCGCGGGGATTCGAGGAATCCGGTGACCGATTCCCGCCACCTCTTCCCGCGCCGGCGGATCGCCTTGCGGCATACACTCCAGCCATGGGAAACCTCGCCGACCGGCGCCGCGACTACACGGCCTTCGGGCTCGCCGAGGCCGAGGCGTCCGGCGACCCGCTCGAGCAGTTCCGCCGCTGGTTCGACCAGGCGCTCGCCGCCGACCCCGAGGACAGCAACGCCATGACGCTCGCCACGGCGGATGCCGCCGGCCGGCCGTCGGCCCGGGTGGTCCTGCTCAAGGGGTACGACGAGCGGGGCTTGACCTTCTTCACCAATTTCGCGAGCCGCAAAGGGGAGGAGCTGGCGGCGAACCCGCGCGCCGCGCTCGTCTTCTTCTGGCCCGGCCTCGACCGGCAGGTGCGCGTCGAGGGCCGGGTCGAGCGCACCTCGCGCGCGGAGTCCGAAGCCTACTTCGCGAGCCGCCCGCGGGGCTCGCAGATCGGCGCCTGGGTGTCGCACCAGTCGCGCCCGATCGCCGGCCGCGAGGAGCTCGAGCGCGAGGCCGAAGCCCTCGAGGCCCGTTATGCCGGCGGCGAGGTCCCCTGCCCCGAGCACTGGGGCGGCTACCGCCTGGTTCCGGAGGTCTACGAGTTCTGGCAGGGGAGGCCCAGCCGCCTTCACGACCGGCTCCGCTACCGGCGCAAAGAGGGTGAAGGCGGCTGGGCGAGAGAGCGGCTGGCCCCCTGAAGGCGAGCCAAATGAAGAGCGGCTTCCGGCCGGTTATCTGCCTTCGTCCCGGTTGACCCAGATGCGGACCGTGTCCCGGTCGTCGTTGACGGTCACCAGCTCGCCCTGACCCGTCCGCGCGAACGCGTCGATCGCCGCCGCGAGGTCGAGCTCGTCCGGCCGCCCGGAGAGGAGCGCGTCGACGACCGGCGCCGGGATGCGCACCGTCGCCTCGCCGCCCCTTCCCTTCCGGTCGAAAGCCTGGAA
>DATMZM010000421.1:0-2164 GCA_035607445.1 Thermoanaerobaculia bacterium
AACCCCGCCGTGCTCGACTACCACCCGCGCGGCAGCCTCGCGATCTGGAACTGGTACCTCTACGCCTACCTGGTCCCCGCCCTCGCCTTCTTCCTCGCCGCCTGGCTCCTGGCCCGCGGCGACGACCGGCTGGTGGGGCCGCCCGTGCCGCGCCTTTCGAGCCTCGCGGCGGGCGGCGCCGTGGTGCTCCTCTTCCTCCTGATCAACATCGAGATCGCGGACTTCTTCTCGCGCGGCACGAGCCTCACCTTCGGCTTCCTGACCGGCCAGGCGACGCTGCCCGAGGACCTCGCCTACACGCTCGGCTGGGCGCTCTTCGCGATCGCCCTCTTCGTCGCCGGGATCGTGCGGCCGAACCAGGTGGCGCGGATCGCCGCCATCGTCCTGCTGCTCGTCGCCGTGCTCAAGGGGTTCGTGCACGACATGGCTCGGCTCGGCGGCCTCTATCGCGTGGGCTCGTTCGCCGGCCTCGGCGTCTGCCTGGCCCTGATGGCGGTCCTGATCCAGAAGTACGTCCTGCCGCGACGGGAGGCGAAGTGACATGAAGGATCCGGCCGCGGTGATTTCGCGCGGCTTCCGTTGTCTCGTCACGGGCCTCTGCGCCACCTCGGCGCTGGTCGCCGCCGAGGGCGGGGCGGGGCGCGAGCCGCGCTTCCGCTTCGAGCGGCCTGTCCTCGCCGGGGCCGCCGGACCCAACCGCCTGGAGCCCGACGTTCCCCTCCTCCGCGGCGCCTCCCCCCTCGCCTACGAGCCGGGGACCGGCCCGGGAGAGCTCGGCGCCTTCCGCGGCGGGCTCGCCGATCTGCGCCTGTTCGATGCCGCCGGCCGCGAGGTCCCCTATCTCCTGGTGGCCCCCGCCCGCAACGAGCCGCAGTGGCGGCCGGGGCATCTCCTGCCGATCGCCGCGACCAAGACCGCGAGCGGCTTCGAGGTCGACCTGGGATCGGCCGGCACGATCGACAGGGTGAGGATCGCGGGCCTGCCGGCGCCGTTCCTGAAGCGCTTCCGTCTCGAGGGGGGAGGGGACCGCAGCCGCTGGACGCTCCTGGTCTCCGAGGGGACCGTCTTCGACCTGCCGGAAGAGAGCTTGCGCCGGCTTGACGTCGAGATCCCGGCCGGCGACTTCCGCTACCTGCGCCTGACCTGGGACGACGCGTCGAGCGCCCGCCTGCCGCTGCCTCAGGGCGTGGCAGCCCGGCTCGTCCGGACGGCTGATGCCGGACCGCCGGCGCGGATCGCGGTGCCGTTCGAGCGCCGGCCGAGCGAGCCGGGCAAGAGCCGCTTCCGCCTCCGCCTGCCCTCCCCCCACCTGCCGCTCGTGGCGCTCGCGCTCGACGTCTCCGGAGGGCCGGGCGGGCCGCTCCTGCGCCCGGCGGCGGTGACCGAGGGACGCCTTTCGAGCGGCGCCCCGGAGAGCGCCGAGATCGCCCCGGTGCGCCTGGGGGAGTCGACGCTCCGGAGAGCCGTGCGCGACGGCCTTTCGGCCGCCGACCTGCGCATCCCGGTGACCCCGCCGGAAGGACCGGACCTCGAGCTGACGGTCGACGACGGTAACAACCCTCCGCTCGCGCTCGCCAGGGTGACCGCAGAGCTCGCGCCCCTGCCCTGGATCTACTTCGAGGCCGCCGATGCCTCTCCTCTCCACGCCCGCTTCGGCGATCCGGCTGGCTCAGACATCGCGGCGCCCCGCTACGACCTCGAAGCCCTGCGCGATCAGCTGGACCGCGCCCGCACCGCCGCGGCGCGCTGGGGGGAGGTCCGGGACCTCGATCCCGAGGAAGCGGTGGCCGCAGCGAGCCCTCTGCCGGCCCTGGGCGCGCCGATCGACCGGGAGAAGTTCCACGACCGGCGGAAGATCCCGGCCGGGCCGCCGGGGCTGACCTCGCTCCTCCTCGACGCCGCGGCCCTCTCGCGCAGCCCGGGGCTCGCGGACGTCCGGATCACCGACGCCCAGGGTCGCCAGGTTCCCTACCTGCCGGAGCGGCGAGAAGAGCCTCTCTCGCTCCCGCTCTCCGCCTTGAAACGGCAGGCGAAGGCGGGGGATCCGCCGTCGCTCTCGCGCTACCGGATCGATCTCCCCTACCCCTCCCTCCCCTCCGCCCGGCTGGTCCTCGCGACGACGGCGCGGGTCTTCGAGCGCGAGATCCGCCTGGTGGAAGCGCCC
>DATMZM010000426.1:0-2137 GCA_035607445.1 Thermoanaerobaculia bacterium
GAGTGATGGACGAAACAGTCCTTCTCGCCATTGTCGGGGGTGATGAAACCGAAGCCCTTCGTGTCGTTGAACCACTTCACAACGCCGGTCGTACGCATGCTCTACCTACTCCTTGGGGGTGTGTAATCGGAGTCCGGTCAGTGCCGTGCGTGCCGACTACTTTCGTGAACAACGCCCTCACGCTGGGCCTGTTTTCCGCAGCAGGCGGCACTCGCCGTCTCGACCTGCGGATCCGGTAAAACCGAAAAAGGGCCGGCACCAACGCCAGCCCCTCGAGGTGTCGCCGGAAACTCCCTGCACTGGCGCACAACACACCGGTACGAGAAGTCGATGGATGATGGCACGTTCGGCGGCAAAAAACAATCCGGGGACCGTTTCGCCAAATTCTACGACGTGGCTGGCTGGCGGAGCGAAGTCGAAACCAGCGGCTTCCTTGCTTCCCTCCCCCGGAATATGCTCCACTGGCATCACAACCGAGGAGCAACTGCACGGAGGCGCGCATGGCCCGATCCCGGAGCACCCTCATCCTGATCCTCATCCTGGCCGGTCTGGTCGCGGCGCCCGCGGCTCGGGGCGAGCTGGTTCCCGTCGGCAACGCGTTCGAAGTCGTCCCCGAGATCGTCAATCCTCCCCCCGTCGATCCGAGCCCGGGCGGCCTCCAGTCGCGCGCCCAACCGGCGGCGGTCGCTCTGCCCGGCGGCGGGTTCGCCCTGGTCTGGATCGACGACATGGAGGACAGCGCCGGACAGATCAACGCGAGTGCGGTCAAGGGGCGTCTGATCGACGCCGCGGGAGCCGTCGGCGCGGAGTTCCACGCCACCCTTTCCCTGGAGGACCCGGCCGCGCGGCGGGTCGCCTGCCCGGCGCTCGCGAACCTCGGCGCCGGCCGCTTCGCGCTCTCCTGGGCGCAGGACCGGCCGGGCGGACGGGACGTCTGGGTCGAGCGTTTCTCCCTGGCCGCAGGCGCCGTGGTTTCCGACGCGGGCGGCGCGCAGCCTCACGGCACGGCCTCGGCCGGCACGTTCGGCGATCTGCCGAAGCTAGCGGGCAACGCCTCCGGCCGCTCCGCGCTCTCCTGGGCCGAGGTGTTCCGCGCGTCGGCCGCCGCCCCGGCCGAGCTGAGCTACCGCCTGCTCGGGCTCAACCCGGCCGGCGCGCCGGTCACGACGGCGCTCCGGCTCGGCAACGCCGCCGCGAGCGACCGCCAGGTACGCCCGGCGGTGCTGCTCGACAACGCGGGCATCGCGACCGCGTTCTGGCTCGAGCCGGACGCCACCGGCCTCTCGACGCTCTGGGGCCAGCGCTTCCGGCCGTCGGGCGCGCCGCTCGGCCAGAAGATCCAGATCGGGCAGCGCGCCGTCGACGGCGTCGCGGTGGCGCGCCAGGCGAACGGCGAGCTGGTCCTCGTCTGGGCGAAGCGCAATACGAACGGCGCGACCCGGGTCATGGTCGAGCGCCGGCGCGCCAACCTGAAGGCGATCGGCCTCCCGCGGTCGATCGGCAACGTGATCACGCTCGCCCAGCCGGAGCTCCTGGCGAACGCCGCTGGCGACTTCGCGCTCGCCTGGCTCGACGGCGACCGCCTGAAGGCGCTGCACGTCGGCGCGGACCTCAAGCGCCGGGGAGCGATCGTGAACATCGGCTACGCGCAACCCGAGCTGATTCTGCCGCGCGCCCACGGCTTTGCCGCCGCGCTCTCGAACGGGAAGTTGTTCCTCGCCTGGGAAGGGGAGATGCCGGGCTCCTTCTGTCCCGCGAACGGCATCCGCGGGCGGATCTTCGAGCTGCGCTAGCGGCCGGCCCAAGATCCGACTCGGCTCCCCGTGACGTCGATCGCTCGAGCTTCTGCATCGCGAGCTCGGAGGGACCGGCCGCCTCTCCGCTCTCGCCCGCGCGGTTGGCACAGGAGGTGCTTTCGTCGAAGGGTCGTAGGCGTCCGGCGAGTTGCCGGTGTTCGGCGCCACTTTCAGACGGAAGGAAATCTCATGAAACGGAACCGACTTGCACTTCTGGCCCTGGCCGCGAGCGCTCTCGCGGGCTCGGGGGCCTATGGACAGAGCGCGGACCCGCGGAGCCAGGCGGGTCCGCGTGATCAGGATCGACCGACCGCTCAGCTTCAGCCGTACGACCAAGGCCA
>DATMZM010000324.1:0-17030 GCA_035607445.1 Thermoanaerobaculia bacterium
TCGGACCGGAAGAGTGGTGCGATCGCCGCCTCCTCGCCCGCATCCACCGCGCGACGATCGAGCGCCTGCGGCGCGAGATCGAGCCGGTCACCGCCGCGGACTTCCTGCGCTTCCTCTTCGTCTGGCAGCGCGCCGCGCCCGCTCCGTCCGCCGCGCGCGCCGAAGGGCCGGAGGGTCTCGCCGCGATCCTCGCCCAGCTCGAGGGGTTCGAGGCGCCCGCGGCGGCCTGGGAGGGCGAGATCCTGCCCGCGCGCCTGCGCCGCTACGACCCGGCCTGGCTCGACGCCCTGTGCTTTTCCGGCCGGCTGATCTGGCGCCGCGCGAATCCGCCCGCGCGACCCGAAACCGAGGGCCCGTCCCGCCGCGGCGGCCCGGTGCGCGCGACGCCGATCGCCTTCTTCGCCCGCGAGTCCGCCCCGACTTGGGAAGGGTCGATCGCCCCGCCCGCGGAGCCCTCCGGGCTTTCGGGCGACGCCCGGAGCGTCCTCTCGGCCCTCGAACGCGGCGGCGCCTCCTTCCCTTCCGATCTCGCGCGGGCGACGGGGCTCCTCCCGTCGCAGCTCGAGAGCGCGCTCGGCGAGCTGGCAGCCTGCGGCCTCGCGACGGCGGACGGATTCGCCGGCCTGCGCGCGTTGATCGCGCCCGCCGCGCCCGCCAATCGGCGAGCGAGCGCCCGCGGACACCGGACCGGACGCAACGGGCTCTCGGGAGCCGGCGGGCTCGGCCCGGCGGGCCGCTGGGCACTGCTGCGAACCGAGCGGGCCGAGAGCCCCGTTGCTCCGCCCGAGGCCGCCGCGGAGGTCGCCGCGCGAGCGCTCCTCGCCCGCTACGGCGTCCTCTTCCGCAAGCTGCTCGAGCGGGAATCGCTCGCGCCGCCCTGGCGCGAGCTGCTGCCCGTCCTCCGCCGGCTCGAAGCGCGCGGCGAGCTGCGCGGCGGCCGCTTCGTCGAAGGGTTCTCCGGCGAGCAGTTCGCGCTCCCCGAAGCTGTCGGGCGCCTGCGCCAGGTGCGCCGCGAGGGGACGACCGGCGAGCTGCGAAGCATCGCCGCCTCGGATCCTCTCAACCTCGCGGGGATCGTCACCCCGGGCGCCAAGCTCCCGGCCGTCTCGGGCCACCGGATCCTGTTTCGCGACGGCGTGCCGATCGCGCACCTGGCCGGGCGCACGGTACGCTTCCTGGTCGACCTCGACGCGGCCGAGAGCTGGCGGGCGGAGGACGCGCTGCGGCGCCCGGGCCGGCTCGAGCCCTCGCCCGCGCGCTCCGAGCCGCGCCGCCGGCCGCCCCGCCCGAGCCTGGCCGCCGCGCCCGTGGCGTGACCCGGGCCACCCCGGTCGCGCCGCGCGGAGACCCGATGAAATCCGCTCAGCGACCTCACGTCCCGTAGGGCACTTCGACCCAAGCAAACCGGCCGGGAGGGAAGTCACGCGTGTTGCGCGTCGCGAGCGAAAGGGCGTGGTAGCGCGCGAGGGCGGCCTGGAAGGCGTCGGGCAGCTTCCAGCGGTGCTCTCTCCGCAGGCGCGCCGCCAAGTCGGCGATCGGTTTTTCGATCGCGAGCGTCGGGAAGTTGTCGAGGAGCGCCGTGGCGGCCGGCAGGTCTTCTTCGTCGAACCCGGCGAGCACCTCGGCGCGGGTGATCACGGAGACCGCAGCCCGGCGGCGAACCTCGGCGAGATAGGCCGTGGCGGCCCCGATGCCGCGGAAGTGATCGATCAGGACGACCGAATCGAGAAGGACGGTCATCGGTCGTCCCACTCGCCCCGGATCCGGAGCTGGTACTCGAGCCCTTCCTCACCCTGCCAGAGACCGGAAGTCGCGGCGAGCAGTCGCTCGAAAGACAGCGCCTCGCTCTCGTCCCGCAGGCGGCGAACGGCCAAGCGAACGATCTCGGTCATGGCGACACCCTCCTCCTCGGCCTTCCGGTCGAGCCAGCTTTTGTCCTCGGCTTCGAGGCTGATCAACGTTCGAATCATAGCGGTGACAAGATATCGATTCCTGTCGAGCGATATCATACACAACCCTCCTCTCTCTGTATATAGACGGAAAAGGAGGGCTCGATCTCAACACTTCTCCGGAAATTCGTGGAACCCCGATGGGCCGCGTCCGTCAGCGCGGAGGGAGCTAACGAGGCCAGAGAAGCCAGAGCGCGGCACCGGATCCCGCCCAGAGCCCGGCGGCCCAGAGGGCGGCGACCCAGCCGGGGAGGGCGAGGAACGCGAGGCGCCGGCGGACGCTCCGGAGCATCCAGGCGAAGCTTGCCGCGACGCCGAGCGCGGCGGGGAGCCCCGAGCCCGGGAGGAGAGCGCCGAGGAGAGCGCCGGCGAGGAAGATCGCCGCTCCCCCCGCCATCACGATCGACAGGTGGCCGAAGGCGATCAGCCGGCGACCGGCCAGGGCGAGCGCGATCGCGAGGGCCGGAACGAGCCAGCCGCTGCCCGTGATCGCCAGGATGGCCAGCGCGCCGCGCCGGCCGGGACCGAAACCGAGGCGCGGACCGGCGAGCGCCCCGGCGGCGAGCGTCTCGGCGACCGCGATCGAGAGGAAGAGGACGATCAGGAGGAGCGTCCGCGCGGGCCGGGCGGCCGGCTCGCAGGCGCACTCGAAGGCGGGACGGGGCGGCGGCGCGAGAATCCGGCGATTCGAGGCGATCCAACCGTAGATCCACCCGAGAAGACGGAGCACCCAGGGTCTTGCGAGGAGGCGCGCGAGGCCCGGCCGGCGTTCCGAGAGCGCCCAGGCGAAGCCGGCGACCCCCATCCGGATCTCGCCCGTGGCGGTCTCCAGCACCGCCATCTCCTCGCGCATGCCGGCCTCGAGCAGGCGATCGCGCAGACCGCTTTCGAGGCTCTGGAGAGCGCGCCGCTCGGTGCCGCGGAGAGGCCACCGGAGCATGCCCGCGCTCAGCGCCTCGCAGAGCGGGCAATCGCCGTCGTAGATCAAGAGCTTCGACATCCGGGCGGCCTCCGATCGCTAGGCTATGCTAGCCGCTCGATCGGCTCGAATCGCTCACCCCGGCTCGATCGCGATGGGCGGCGCCGAGCGCCGACGGAGGTTCCTCATGAAGATCGACCGCATCCTCTCGGCCGCCACGGCTCTCGCAGCGCTCGCGGCCTTCGGCCTTCCCTCGGGCGCTCGCGCCGCCAAGTCCGCGCCCGCACCCGCCGCGGCACCGTCCGAAGCCTACGTCAAGGAGATCGAGGCGTTCCACAAGGAGCGGATCGACGGCCTCAAGCGTCCGGACGGCTGGCTCTCGCTCGTCGGCCTCTTCTGGCTCCAGGAGGGCGAGAACCGCTTCGGCAGCGACCCGCAGAACCGCGTCATCTTCCCCGAGGGGAGCGCCCCGGCGGTGGCCGGCACGTTCGTCCGGACGGGAGATGCGGTGAGCGTCAAGGTCGCGCCCGGCGCCAAGGTGACGAGCGACGGCAAGGAGGTGACCGAGATGGCTCTCACCTCGGACGCTGCCGGCAAAACGACCCAGCTCGAGCTCGGCACGCTGCGGTTCTTCGTCATCAAGCGGGGCGACCGGCTGGGGATCCGGGTCAAGGACACGAGCGGCGAGGCCGCCGCGCACTTCCCCGGCATCGAGACCTACCCGATCCGCCCGGCGTGGCGCGTCGAAGCCCGCTTCGAGCCCTATCAGCCGCCGAAGCAGGTGCCGGTGCCGAACATCCTCGGTCAGATCGAGGACACGCCGTCGCCCGGCGCCGTGGTCTTTTCGGTCGGTGGCAAGAGCTACCGCCTGGACGGCCTCGAGGATTCGGGCGGCGGGCTGTTCCTGATCTTCGCCGACGCGACGAGCGGCAAGGAGACCTACGGCGCCGGCCGCTTCCTCGACACCGAGGCGCCCAAGGACGGCAAGGTCGTGGTCGATTTCAACAAGGCCTACAACCCGCCCTGCGCGTTCACCGCCTTCGCCACCTGCCCGCTGCCGCCGAAGCAGAATCGGCTCGCGCTACGGGTCGACGCCGGGGAGAAGAAGTTCGCGGGCGGCCCGCATCACGAGTAGCGGGCGAAGCGTCGCTTCAGGGGTTGCCCGCCACCGCCCCACCGCTTCCCGCGCTCGCGCCGCTCGCCGCCAGGCGGGCCGAAGCCTCGAGGCAGCGGCTCGGCCGCAGGACGTCGAACGGGTCGATCGGCTGGCCGAGCCAACCGTAGCGCTCCTCCGGCAGGCGGAAGATCGCGAAGTGCAGGTGCGGCGATCGCTTCGGGGCGTTGCCCGAGGTTCCGACGTAGCCGATCACCTGGCCCCGCTCGACGGCATCCCCCTCGTGCAGCCCGGGCGCGTAGCGCTCGAGGTGAGCGTAGTAGTAGGCGTACGCACCCGACGGGTCGAGCTGGTAGAGCGTGAGGCCGCCCAGGCGGTTCCGCGTCAGCTTGACGAGGGTGCCGTCCTCGACCGCGAGGATCGGCGTGTTGCGCGGCGACATGATGTCCAGGGCGTGATGGATGCGCCGGCCGCTGCGGCGATCGAAGAACGAGTCGCGCAGATCGTCGCGGACGACGCCCAGGACCGGGATCAGGAGATCGCGCCGGGCGAGCTCCTTCTCGACCGACGGCTCGGGCGAGCAGGGGGTCTCGTCCGACGGAGACCAGCCGGGAGCCGCGGGCGGAACGGCCGGTGCGGCGCGCGGCGCCGGGATCGCCTCCGGCTCGAGAGGCGCGGCTCCGGGCGCGACCGGCGCGTCGCCGCTCGCCGGGATCAGCACCCTGCCCGCTTCAGCCGGGAGACCCCCGGAAAGGCAGGCGGCGAGGGAAGGGGTCGACGCCTGGGTGCAGACGCTCTGGGCGGTTGCGGAAACCTGGGCTTCCAGGCCGCGGAGGGGCAGCCCGCCCAGGCACCAGAGGATCGCGCTCAGGACCAGGGCCAGGCGTTCCCGATGCCCCGTCGAGACGGGTCTCTTTCCGGTGCGCTCGAGCGGAGGCTCCGGGCGGGGGGGACGGCTTTCGGCAAGCATTCAGTGGGCGGGGACTATGACCCGAGACCGAGCCGAGGTCAACCCCCGTTTTTTCGATCCGCGGCCGGGGGCCCGCCCTCGTGCGACAATCGCGGCCGATCGGCACCTCACCGGGGGCACGGGACGCGATGCAGAAACAACGTCTGAGCCGCTATTTCTTCGTCTTCGTCCTGATCGCGACGACCGCGCTGTTCTTCTACATGGTGCGGGACTTCCTGGTGCCGGTCCTGCTCGCGACGGTGTTCTGCACGCTGTTCTACCCGCTCTTCGAGCGCCTGGCGCGGCGCCTCGGCGGCCGCAGGTCGCTCGCCGCGTTCCTCTGCTGCCTGGTCCTCCTGTGCGGGCTGGTGGCGCCCTTCTACTGGGTCGCCGCCCTGGTCGTCGACGAGGCGGTGCAGTTCTACAACTCGGCCGAAGCGCAGGTGCGCGCGCTCCTCGAGCGCGGCGACGCCGGGCCGCTGGGAGCGATCCAGCGCACGGCCTGGTTCCGCGAGCTCCGCCTCGACCGTTTCGATTGGAAGGCCGGCATCCAGGACGCCGCGACGACCGCGGGAGCGGCGCTCGCCACCGTGGTCCGGGCCACGTCGACCGGCACGATCCAGGTCGTCCTGGTCCTGTTCATGACCCTGTTTACGATGTTCTATTTCTTCCGCGACGGCGACCGGCTCATGGCGCGGCTCAAGTACCTGATCCCCCTGCCGGAAGCGCACGAGGACTCGATCATCTCGCGCTTCGCCTCGGTGGCGCGCGCCACCGTGCGCGGGACCCTGGTGATCGCGCTCGTCCAGGGCAGCCTGGCCGGCCTGATCCTCTGGATGTTCGGCATCCGCTCGCCGATCCTGTGGGCGGTCGTCGCGACCGTCCTCTCGGTCGTGCCGCTGATCGGCGCCTGGGTCGTCCTCCTGCCCGCCGCCGTCTATCTGCTCGCGATCGGGCAGGTCTGGCAGGGGATCGCCATGCTCGCCCTGACGATCGTCGTGGTGGGCAACATCGACAACGTGATCCGCCCGCGCCTGGTCGGCAAGGAAGCCGGCATGCACGACCTGATGGTCTTCTTCTCGACCCTGGGCGGCATCGCGGTCTTCGGCGCGATGGGGTTCATCGTCGGGCCGGTGATCGCCTCGCTCTTCCTCGCGGTCCTCGAGATCTACGTCCTCGAGTTCAAGGACGAGCTCGACGGCCTGAACGGCGACGGCGAGGCGGGGCCGCCTCCCGCCGTCTCCGCTCCCGCCCTGGCGGTCACTGCGCCTGCCGCGACGACGGAAAGATGACGACGCGGCGAAACGGCTCGTCGCCCTTGCTGCGGGAGGTGAGCCCGGAGGTCTCGACCAGCTCGTGCTGAAGGCGGCGCAGGTAGCTCGCCTGGGGCGACAGCTCGACCGGGCGGCCCGACTCGAGAGCCTCGTCGATGCCCGCCTCGACCTGTTCGAGCGCGCCGCCTTCCCCGTTCTCGCCCGCCTCGCTCAAGTCGAAGAGCTCGCGCAGGAAGCCCTCGATCTGGGCCTGGGTGTTGGTCCGGACGACGTGGATCGGCAGCCCCCGCTCGGCCGCCTCGCGGAGCTTCTTCGGCTGGCGCCGCTCCTGGCCCTTGAGAGCGACCACGACGTCCGCCTCGTCGAGGTCGTCGACCAGGACCACGGGCACGCGCAGCTTGCGGAGCGCGCGCTCGATCTTGCCCCGCGAGACGGCGTAGCTGAAGACCTTGCGGGTCCGGCCGCGCGGGCGGCCCGGCCAGGCGAGATCGAGCCGCGGGCCGAGGGGTTCCTGCGGCCCCTCCGCCTTGGCGTCGCCCGGCCGGATCTCGACCCCCTCGGGCGTGCGCAACCGCACCTCCGGCCGCGGCGGGATGTCGCGCAGCGACCGGTCGACCACGTCCGCCACGTCGCGGTGGACGGCCAGGCGATCCTTCTCCTGGATCTCGACCAGGACGTCGAACGTCGGCGGCCCCTTGCGCTCGAGCACCGTCTTCTGGGTGCCGCGGCGGCGCGCCTCCTCGTCGGACAGCGTGACCACCTGGACGCCGCCGACGAGATCCGCGAGCGTCGGGTTCTGGAGCAGGTTCTCGAGGGTATTGCCGTGGGCCGTCGCGACCAGCTGGACGCCGCGCTCCGCGATCGTGCGCGCCGCCGCGGCCTCGGCCGAGGTGCCGATCTCGTCGATCACGATCACCTGCGGCATGTGGTTCTCGACCGCCTCGATCATCACCGCGTGCTGCTCGGACGGCGCCGGCACCTGCATCCGGCGCGCGCGGCCGATGCCCGGGTGCGGGATGTCGCCGTCGCCCGCGATCTCGTTCGAGGTGTCGACCACGATCACCCGCCGGCCCAGCTCGTCGGCCAGGACGCGCGCGGCCTCGCGCAGGAGCGTCGTCTTGCCCACCCCCGGACGGCCGAGCAGGAGGAGCGAGCGGCCGGACTCGATGACGTCGCGCACGATGTCGACCGTGCCGTAGACCGCCCGGCCGACCCGGCAGGTCAGACCGATCACCTCGGCGCGCCGGTTGCGCAGAGCCGAGATCCGGTGCAGCGTCCTTTCGATCCCGGCCCGGTTGTCGGCCGCGAAGCGACCCACCCGCTCGACGACGTGGGCGATCTCGGCCCGCGAGACCGGCTCGGCCGAGAGGTCGACGCCGCGGCCGGGGAAACGCGCCTCCGGCAGCCGCCCGAGGTCGAGCACGACCTCGAGGAGGCTGCCCAGGTCCTCGCGCTCGACGAGGGTCCGCCGCAACCCCTCGGGCAGGACGTCCAGGAGCAGCTCGAGGTCGTCGGTGATCGGTCGTTCGGGCATCGGGCCACGCCCTCCGGCCGCAAGCGTACCGCGGTCGGCCGGCGGAGGGGATCCGGCCGCAGTCGCAACCTTTCGCTCCGGCTGGCGTAGGGTGGAGCGAAAGGTCCGCGGACCCCCGCGGCCTCCCGGAGGGCTCCACCCGTGTCGAGCACGATCCTTCGCCGCTTCCTCTTGCTCCCTGCGAGCGCCGTCCTGCTCGCCGCCACCGCCCTGCCCGCTCGCGGAACGACCCTCGAAAAGGTCGTCTCCGGCGTCTACGCTCTCGAAAACGGGGGCCGTTTCGAGCTCGACAACGTCAATGGCGCGGTCACGATCGAGGCCTGGGATCGCGCCGAGGTCGAGGTCCGGGCTCAGAAGGTGGTGAAGTCGCCGAGCGATGCCACCGCTCGGAAGGCGCTCGCCGAGCTCAAGGTCACGGTCGACGCCAAGCCGGGCCTCGTCCGCGTCAAGGCGCACTTCCCGCATTCGAGCGGCGGCGTCCTGTCGTGGCTCTCCGGCCACTCGGTCGATCGCAAGGTCGAGTTCCACGTCAAGGTGCCCCGGCAGGCCGACCTGCACGTCGAGACGATCAACGGCGGCGTTTCGCTCCACGGTGGCCAGGGCGAGCTCACGCTCCGGACGACCAACGGCGGCGTCTCGGTGGCCGATGCCTCGGGCAAGCTGTCGGTCGACTCGGTGAACGGCTCGCTCGATCTCCGCCACGTCTCGGGCTCGATCGAAGCCTCGACGGTCAACGGCTCGATCGAAGCCGAGATCGAGGCGCGGGGCGCGTCCTCGCTCTCCTCGGTCAACGGCAGCGTGACCCTGAAGCTGCCGAGGAACGCGCAGGCGACGATCTCGGCCTCGACCACCAACGGCCGCGTCACGACCGACCTGCCGATCGAAGGCAAGGCGAAGCGCACGAGCCTCTCGGGCGACTTGAACGGCGGCGGACCGCGGATCGAAGTCGGGACCACCAACGGCCGGGTCGAGATTCTCGGGCTCTGAAGCTTGACAGGCCCGCCGGCCGCCGCTAGCGTCTCGGCGCCATGAAAAACCTCCTTCTTGCCACGACTGCCGCTCTCGTGCTGGCCGTAACGGCCGGCTGCGGGCGATCCGAGGCCCCCGTCGCCCGGCTCAAGGTCGAGCCGAACGCGCTCCGCCTCCCCTATCCCGAGCTCGCCGCCCTCAAGTTCACCTGGGAGCCGATCTCGGCGGTCCCGACGATCCCGACCGTCTTCGTCCACCTCGTCGACGAGAAGGGAGAGATCGAGCGGACGTTCGATCACCCCTATCCGGCGGCGTTCCAGCCCGGCAGCCCGCAGACCTACAACGTCCACATCTACCAGACCGCCCTCGCGACGCCGTTGCCCGCGGGCAAGCACCGCCTGGTCGCCGGCCTCTACCTGCCCGGAGGCGACCGCTGGACGCTCGAGGCCGGCGGCGAGGAGTTCCGCAAGCGCGAGTACGTGGTCGCCACGATCGACGTTCCGCCGGTCGATCCGCAGGCGCCGAAGCTCGCCTTCACCCGCACCTGGCTCGCCGCGGAAGGGGGCGGCGACCGCCAGACCCTGATCCGGCGCTGGTTGACCGGCAACGGCGCGCTCCGGCTCGCGCCGATCAAGAAGACCGGCGCCTTCTTCCTCTCGTTCCGGATCCCGCAGGGCGACAACCCGGGCGAAAAGCTGGTCACCGAAGGCCCGAACCCGCCCTCGGTCGAGATCGCGAGCAGCTGCGGCGGCGTGCTGACCAACATCTCCGGCCCCGGCAGCCATCTGGTCCAGATCCCGGTCGACGCCCTGCCGGCCGACGGCCAGTGCGTCGTCCGCCTCCATCCGAACTACCACCTCGAGGTCACCGGCTCGCCCTTCAAGCGCACCGTCGCGCTCGAGAACGTCGCGTGGGCTCCGAAGGCCGCTTCCTGATCCCATCTCGGCCGGGCCGGCGCGGCGCGTGACACCGTGAAACACGGCCTCGGCAAGATCCTGCGCCCGGAGCAGGAGAGCTATCTCACCCGCCTGCTGCCGCCGCGGGACGCTCTCCGCCGCGAGATGGAAGAGGCCGCGGCGGCGCGCGATCTGAAGATCTCGGATCCCGAGGTCGGCCGTCTTCTCGGCATCCTCGCCCGCTCCTCGAACGCGCAGCGGATCCTGGAGATCGGGACCTCGATCGGCTATGGCGCTCTCCATCTCGCCCGCGGCGCGAGCGAGGCGCGGGTGATCTCGATCGACTGCGACGCGGGAATCCTCGCCGAGGCGCGCGGGTACCTCGAGCGCGCGGGCGTCGCCGACCGGGTCGAGCTCGTCTGCGGCGAGGCCCTGGCCGTTCTGCGCGACGTCCCGGGCCCTTTCGATCTCGTCTACCTGGACGCGGTCAAGACCGAGTACCGCCGCTATCTCGATCTGGTCCTGCCGAAGCTGCGAGTGGGCGGGCTCGTGGTGGCCGACAACCTCCTCTGGGGCGGCCGGGTCGCAGAGCCTCCGGAGGACGCGGACGCGAACACCGAAGCCCTCGAGAGCTTCAACGGCTATCTGATGATCCACCCGCAGCTCGAGGCCGTCGTCCTGCCGCTCGGCGACGGCGTCGGCCTGGCGACCAAGACGCGCCCCCTGATGACCGAGCTCGGCGGCCCGTTCTAGGCCCCGGCGCGCACCAGCTCCCCTCGGGCCTCGGCCAAGCGGCGGATCAGCTCCCGCGCGCTGCCCGGTCGCTCGGCGCGCGACTTGTGGAGCGCGCGCCGGAAGAGCTCGGAGAGCGCGGGCGGGCTCTCGGGGCAGAGCGTGCGGAGCTCCGGCACCCGGACCAGCTGGATGCGCACGCGCACCTGCTTCTCGTCGCTGCCGGCGAACAGCCGGCGCCCCAGAATGCATTCGTAGAGCACGACCGACAGGCTCCACAGATCGGTCGCGGCGTCCGGGGAGCTGCCGTTCAGGATCTCCGGGGCGAGATAGGGCAGCGTGCCGGCGACCAGGCCGGAGCGGGTCGAGGCGGTCGGCCAATCGTCGTTCTGGAACCCGCCGATCCAGGTCGGAGGCAGGAGGGAGGATTCCCCTCTCGCCTCGTCCGGGACGCTCGGCGCCGTCTCCCGGGACGGTCCGAACCGCGGCCGGGCGATGCCGAAATCCATCAGCTTCGGCGTGCCGTCGCTCGCGTAGCCGATGTTGCTCGGTTTGACGTCGCGGTGGAGGATCTCCGCGGCGTGCAGGCGCTCGAGCGCGCCGGCCATCGCGATCCCGAGATCGACCGTCTCGAGCGCGGTCAAGGGTCCGGCCGCCAATCGGTCGGAGAGAGTGCCGCCGGCCAGGTACTCGAAGATCATGATCGGCATGCCGAGCCAGGTCTCGATGCCGTAGATCGCCGCCAAGTGCAGGTGGGAGACGCGCGCCGCGTTCCGCGCCTCGCGCCGCAAGCGCATCGCGTCCTCGGGAGAGACCCGGCGGAGGGTCTTGGCCGCGATCGGCCGCCCGAGCGCCAGGTCGGTGCCGCGGTAGACGACTCCCATCCCCCCGGTGCCCAGGCGCTGCTCGAACCGGTAGCGGCCCGGCAGGACGTGCGGGATCGGCGCCGGATCGAGCCGATGGCTGCAATTGCCGCAGTAGACCAAAACGGCGTTGAACAGAGCGCCGCAGCGCGGGCATTCGCGCGCCGCTTTCGAGCCGCTGCTCGGCGGCCCCGGCCGCTCCTCGATCGGCCGCTCGGATTCCCGCTCGCGGCCGCGGTGCAGCTCGAGGCCGAGCGCCGCGGTGCGGGCGACGTCTTCGAGCAGGCGCCGGTCCTCGCGCAGGAACGGCAGCTCGCTCTTCTTCTCGCCGAGGCCGATCAGCCCGACGAGCGAGCCGCTCGAAGCGAGGATCGGCACCAGGAGCCGCAGCTGCGAATCGACCAGCCAATGGCGATCGGCCTCGGGCAACCGCGCGACTTGCGAGGCCGGGTCCTCGAGGTCGACGTCGAGAGCCTCGCCCGCGCTCGCCGCCACGAGCCCGAGCGGCGACGAGAGGTCGATGCCGCGGGCGCGCCCGCGCGGATCCTCGAGCACGCCCGAGCGGCGGTTCTCGAGCAGGAGCGCGGAGCTGGTCAGATGGAGCGCGCGATCGATGCCGCCGAGAACCAGGTTGGCGAGATCCTCGGGGCTCGCCGCCGTCCGGATGCGCTGCACCAGCTCGGTCAGGATCTGGCGCGCGTCGTACTGCTCGCGGAAGAAGCGCCGGTCGACCGCGTCGAGGATCCCTCGGCGCAGGAGCACCATCGCGACTCCGAAGAGCGCGACCAGCCCCAGCTCGAGGAGGCCCAACCCCGAGAAGACCTGATCGATGCGCAACCTCCGATGGACGTACAGGTAGGCGCCGAGCAGGACGAAGGGAGCCAGCCCCAAGACGAGGACGGTCGCCCGCGCGAGGGCGTATTGCAGGATCCGCCGCGCGATCAGCCGCAGGTCGAGAACGCGATGGAGGAGCACGGCGTAGGCCGAAGTAAAGGGCACCGTCCAGAAGAACGGGAAGGTGAGCGCAAGCAGAACGCTGTGGTTCCGCTCGGCCAGGTCGCCGAGAGGCGGCGCCAGCCGCCCGAGGACGAACTCGCCGAAGCAGGCCACGAAGAGCGGCAGGAATCCGAGCAGGAGCCCGCTGCAGAAGAGACGGACGCGCCGGAGACCTTCCCCCGTCTCATCGCGCAGCCGGAGGGCGATCATCCCCAGGGCCGGCAGCAGCAGGACGAGGATCACCTGCTCGAAGAGGAGGTGAGCGCCGGAATCGCGGCTGAAGCGATCGACGAGCGGCGTCAGGATCCCGGCGCGGACCGAGGTCGACAAGCCGAGCAGATTGAGAAGAAAAAGGGCCAGGCCGGCCCCGGCCGAGACGCGGAGCGCGATCCTGCCCACGCGCCGTTGGAGCCAGCGCAAGTGCCCATGCGGGAAATGGAGGGCGAACCGCCAGAGGAAAAACGGCAGGAAGGCGTCCATTTCGAGTTGGTCCAGGATCCGAGGCAGAGGCCCCCAAGCCCCGCGCAGCGCGCCGGTCAAGAGCGCGAGAGGCCGGTTCGTGAACGTCGCCGACAGCAGAAGAAAGAGGACGCCGAGGTCCAGGGCTCGCCGATCGCCCCGGCCGCCGATGAGGAACAAGAGGGCACCGACCGCGAAGACGAAGATGGTCGCGAAGGTGTAAAACGGCCTCGGCGTGAGCGGATCCTGCCACTCGAACGCATTCGAGACGAAGAAAAAGTATCCGAGCGCCGCGGCGACCTTGGCACCGGCCGCCGCGACCAGAGCCCAGATCCAGAAACGAGGCTTCATCGCGCGACGGCCTCCCGCCGCGCGCCGTCTCGATTCAGGTCTGAGCGATCGGGCAGTAGTAGGTGCCCGATTCCGTTTCGACGTCGATGCATGCGTCCTCGATCTCGGTTTGACCGATCTCGCCTCCGCCCGACGCCGCCGCCGCGGTTTGCCCGACCGCAAAGGCGCAGGCGAGCACCTCCGTACCGATGACGGCCCATGCCGTCAGAGGCGATCCCCTCCCCGGCTGCTCGGTCACTATCCAAGCATAGTAACGGTCGTGGAGGTAAGCGGCGGCCTCGTCGCTCAACGTCGCCTCTCCGGCGCCTTGGCCTGCCGCGAACAGCATCAGACTGAAGATCGTGAGTTGACTCGGCATGAATCCCTCTCCTCTCAGGTCACGCGAGCGGCTCCGAAGCGCCCGGAGCGAGCGGGTGGAAGGCTCGCGCTCACAGAAGACGCGCAAACTTTAGTTTACAGATAATACATTTTCCATGGAAAGGGCAGAGCCGGCGTAACCGCCGGACGCGCCCACCGGGGATCGAAAGAGGGAGGAGAGGGTGCGGGGGTCGGCCGAGCGGCCGGGCCCCCGCGGAGGGAGAGGCGAGCGAACCTGACGCTAGTACTTGACCGAGCAGCCGTACGGCTTCGTCGTCGCCGGATCGACCGGCCGGCCGGCCAGCTCGGCCGTCAACCCACCATCGACGTAATTCCGGCGCTGCGCGCGCTCCTTGCGACCGCTCGGATCGTCGTCGATCGCTCCTTCGTACGCGATCTTTCCCGAGCCGTCGACGACGAACATGTGGGGCGTCGTCTTCGCGCCGTAGGCATGCCCGGTGCTTCCGCTCGGGTCGTAGAGGATCGCGTAATCGATCCCGTTGCGCTTCGCCCACGCCGCGTGCGCGGCGGGCTCCAGGTAGTCGCCGTGCTGCGGGTTCGTGCTGTTGATCCCGAGCCAGACCACCTGGCCGTACTTGTGCTCGACCGCCGTCATCGTCTTCTCGCGCGCGTGGCGATCGGAGAACGGGCAGTTCGGATTGAGCCATTCGAGGACCACGGTCTTGCCCTTGTACTGGTCGAGCGAGTGGGGCTTGCCGTTGAGGTCCTTCAGCTGGAACGCGGGAGCCTTGGTGCCCACGGCGGCGGCCGAAGCCGGGGTCGCGGCGAGGCCCGCGACGAGCGCGAGCGCCGGAGCCAGGGCGAGGGTGGCGGTGCGGAGCGATTTCATGTGCCATCTCCTGAAGTGATTCGTGGGGAGTCCGCGAAGTTCGACATCGCGGCCGGAAGGGCATGGCGCAGCGCGAGCCAGGCAGCGAGGAGGCCCGCGACGAGCGCGACGACGGTGAGAAGCCGGGTGCGGGGCGTGCCGGCCGACGGTCCGGCCGGCCGCAGGCGGAGCCAGAGAGCGAGCGCCTCGCCGAGCAGGCAGAGCTCGAGGAGGGCGAGGCCGACCGGCGCCACCCGCTGCGCCAGGGCGAAGAGGCAGAGGACGGCGAGCCCGAGAGCGGCGAAGCCGAGGAGACCGCGCCCGAGGGTCGGCGGCGACTCCGTCCTCAACCAGAGGGCCAGAGAGGCTGCGGTCAACCCGGCGGCGAGAGCCGCCAGGAGCGCGGCGAGGCTCGAAGCGAAGCCGGAAGCCGGGCGGATCGGGGTCGCTATCGCGTCGCTTCCGAAAGCTCGCCGCGCCTCGACAGCGACCTCCCGACCGTTCTCTCGGAGGCCCGCGGCGGTGAAGGCCAGCTCGTAGCGGCCGGGCAGGGGGACGTCCGTCCGCGTCCGGGCGAGCGGCACGTCGAAGGCCACGCCGTCCGCCGTCCGCCGCACGGCGGGGCGGCCCGTCTCGAACAGGTCCTGCGGCTCGAGGAAGAGCGACGCCGCGGAGCCCGGCGCGAGCCCCCGCGCCTCGACGTGGAGGGAGGTCGGATGCGCGCGGTCGGGAGCGAGCGCCGCGGTCAGCTCCACCCCCGGAAGGTCGCCGTCCCGCTCCGGGACGCGCACCGCAAACCGCTCGACGAGCGGCGCCGTCCCGGGATCGCGCATGGTCGAGCCGCCGGGTCTCAAGTCGAGCGCCAGGCGATAGCGGTAGGGCACGCAGTCCGCGGCGCAGGTCAGGTAATCGACGTCGGCCTCCACCCGGACAGGTCCGTCAGGCCCCTCCGCCAGGGTGCCGGGCGTCAGGGGATAGACGACCTCCCCCTCGTAACCGAACGCGGCGAGCCCGCCCGGCAGCTCGAACCGGCGCGGGGCCGGGAAAAGGAGCGCGACCCCGCGCAGCGAGGGCGGCGCGAGGACGTCGACCCGCGGCGGAAACCCCGCGTCGCCGGGGTTCTTCCAGTAGACGTGCCAGCCGGGGGCGGTGCGGAACTGAACGCCCAAATGGATCGTGCCGCCACGGGCCACGGCGCTCTCCGCGGCGATCAGCCGAACGGCGCCCTGCGGGTTCGTCCGCCAAGGCCCCGCGGCCGGCCGGGCTGCCGCCGGAACGAGGAGGAGCAGAGCGGCAGCCGCCAGGGAAAACCGTGCGACCGAGCGCGGCGAGCGGCCGGCAGCCAGGGGTTGGGATCGAAGGAGCGGGTTCTCGATCATCGACGATAGGATCCAACCCGATCCCGATGCGCGTCTATTTCACCAACCTCGGCTGCAAGCTCAACCAGGCGGAAACCGAGCGCTGGGCGGCGCAGTTCGCGGCCGCCGGCTGGCGCATCGCTCCGGCGCTCGAGGATTCCGACCTCCACGTCGTCCACTCCTGCACGGTGACGGCGGAAGCGGAGCGAAGCTCCCGTCAGGCCGCCGGCCGCGCCCGGAGGCTCGAGAGACCTGGGCCGCCGCGCCGGCCGACCCGCACCGTGCTCGCCGGATGCTACGCGACATCGCACCCCGAGGTTGCGGCGAAGGTCGCGGGCGTCGACCTGATCGTCCCCAATCAACGGAAAGGGAGCCTGCTCGCGCTCGTCCACGGCGCCTTCCCCGATCTTGTCCCGTCGAACGAGGAGGAGATCGCCTCGGAGGCCGCCGCACCCTGCGCGGCGCCGAATCTCGGCCGCACCCGCTCCTTCCTCGAGATCGAGGACGGCTGCGACATCGGCTGCGCGTTCTGCATCATCCCGAGCGTCCGCGGACCCCAGCGCAGCCGCTCTCTGGAGGAAGTGGTCGCCGATGCCCGGCATCTCGCCGCGGCCGGAGCGCCGGAGATCGTCGTCACGGGCGTCCAGATCTCCTCCTGGCGCAGCGAAGGCCGCCGTCTCCCCGACCTCGTCGCCGCCCTCCTCCGAGCGCTCGCCGAAGACGGACCCGCGCCGCGCCTGCGCCTCTCGTCGATCGCCCCCTGGGAATTCGACCGCCGCCTGCTCGACCTCTTCGCCGACCCGCGCCTCTGCCGTCATCTCCATCTCTCGCTCCAGAGCGGAGCCGCGGCGACCTTGAAGCGCATGCGCCGCCCCGGCACCCCCGAGCGCTACGCGGCCCTCCTCGCCGAGATCCGCGCCGCGGTGACAGGAGTCGCGATCACGACGGACGTGATCGCCGGCTTCCCGGGCGAAACTGAAAGCGAATTCGCGGCGAGCCTCGCCTTCGTCGCCGCGATGGGGTTCGCGAAGATTCACGCCTTCCCCTACTCCCCCCGCCCCGGAACCCAAGCCGCCGGAATGCCCGGCCAGGTCCCGGCAAGCGTCCGCAAGGAGCGCATCGCCCGTCTGCTCGATCTCGCGACCCGAAGCGAGGAGCGATTCTGGCAAGCGCAAATCGGAAAGCGCGCGACCGTCCTCTGGGAACGCCCCCGGCGCGACGGCTGCGGCCAGGGTCTCACGGGAAACTACGTGCGAGTCCTCTGCCCCGAAGCCGCCGGGCTCGCGGGAACCTTCGCGGACGCGGAGCTAGTGGACGTCGAAACGGGCGGAGTGCGGGGGCGGCTGGCGACGTTCAGCTGCTGAACACCGGAGTCTTACTTCACCACCAACAGGGCGCCATACGCCAGAATGAGAGCGGTCAACAACTTCTGAAAAGTTCCCTCTTCCAATCGCCGGTAAAAAGTGTTTCCGACGAGGTAG
>DATMZM010000500.1:0-6767 GCA_035607445.1 Thermoanaerobaculia bacterium
TCCACCTTGGCGCTCGCCCTCGCCGCGGTCGGCGTCTACGGCGTGATCCGCTTCCGCGTCGGCGCCAGGACCCGCGAGATCGGCCTGCGCATGGCGCTCGGAGCGCGCGGAGGTCAAGTCGTGTCGGGAGTCGTCGCGCAAGGCATGGTCCTGGTCGCGATCGGCCTCGCCCTCGGCCTCGCGGCCGCCCTCGCCCTCACGCGCTTCCTGAGCAGCCTCCTCTTCGGAGTCGAAGCCCAGGATCCCGCCACGCTCCTCGCCGCGGTCCTCGCCCTCGGCGCGGTGGCGCTCCTCGCCACCTATCTCCCGGCACGGCGGGCGGCGGCGGTCGATCCGATGATCGCGCTGCGGGGGGAGTGAGGGGGCTCCCAGAAAAATAGGAGCCGTTGGGAATCGAGGAGTTGACAGAACCGGGCGCCAGGCTTACCTTCTAACAGAAGTCGTACCTTGAAAGAGGAGTAGTACTTGGCCAACGTGGTCGGAGAGAAGGGTCAGCTCGTGATCGAAAAGCCGATCCGCGAAGCTCTGGGGGTCGAGCCAGGCTTCGTGTCGGTTCAGACCCTGGTCGAGGATCACGTCGAGATCCGATTCTTCCCTCCCGAGCATCGCCGCTCCCTGCGCGGGATTCTCGCAGGCGCCACCCGGCGGCAGGTTTCGCCCGAGGATTGGGACAAGGCCCGCCAGGAGGCGTGGGACGCCGCGGCTCGCGAGGCCGAGGGGCGAAAGTAGGCAGCGATGGCAGAAGGCCCCTCCGCCTTCATCGACTCGAACTTCATCGTCCGCTACCTGACCAACGATCCTCCCGCGATGGCCAAGAGGGCGGCGGCCCTGCTCGACGGCACCGAGCCCCTCCTCCTCTGCGAGACCATCCTCATGGCATCGGCCTACGTGCTGGAATCGGTCTACGGGATCTCGCGCGAAGTCCTCGTCGATGCCCTCGCCGAGCTCGTCCAGAAGGCCAACATCACACTCACCCACCTCCCCAAGGCGCGCGTCCTGGAAGCCCTCCACCTCTGCCGCCCCTCGCGCAGGGTCTCCTTCGCGGACGCCCTCCTGTGGGCCGAGGCCCGCGAGCACGGCGCTGCGAAGATCTACACCTTCGACCGACGATTCCCCGCGCAGGGAGTGGCGATCAGCGGCTGACACTTGGCGATGAGACCGCCCCGGCTCGCCGAAACCTTCACCCTCTCCCCGGCGTACCGACCTGTGGTAAGAAATCCCGCAGTTTGCCGCTGATCGATCCGACGCCGGGCGCTCCGCCCGGCCGATGGTTCCATGAAGGGAGATGACATGAACGCGAGAGGCAACGTGTCGATTCCGATCGGGCTCGCGGGGCGAAGGCTCGTCCGTTGGTGGGTGCTGGCGCCGGCCCTTTCCGGGCTGGCCCTGGTGGCTCTGATCATCGCCCTGTGCGCCGCGCCGCGGGCGGCCGCCGCGCAGGAGCCCCCGCCGGAGACGCCGAAAGCGGACCAGACCAAGGACCAGACCGCCGAGCCGCAGCCGGAGGTGGTGACCGAGGAGATCACCGTCACCGCCCGCAAGCGCGAAGAGGGGATCCAGGAGGTTCCCTTCTCCGTCGCCGCGCCGACCGAGGAGGCCCTGCGCAACCGCGGCGCCAGCGACATCGAGGGCGTGGCGGCGAACGTGGCTGGGTTCTCGGTCCAGAACCTCGGCCCCGGCCAGAGCCAGGTCGCGATGCGCGGCGTCTCGGCCGGCCAGATCGTGCGCGATCAACCCGGCGTCAAGGAGCAGGTGGGCATCTACCTCGACGAATCGGTGATCTCGCTCTCGCTCTTCACTCCCGACCTCGACCTCTTCGACGTCTCCCGCGTCGAGGTCCTGCGCGGCCCGCAGGGCACCCTGTTCGGCTCCGGCTCGGAATCCGGCACGGTGCGCTACATCTCGAACCAGCCGAAGCTCGGGCTCAGCGAGGCCTTGGGCGAATTCTCGTTCGACAGCATCGGCCAGGGGGGCCTCGGGGGCAGCGTCAAGGCTGCCGTCAACGCTCCGATCGGGCAGAATTCGGCGATGCGCCTCGCGGCGTACCGCACCAACATGGGCGGCTTCGTCGACGCGGTCCAGCCCGGCCTGCGGGTCAAGAAGGACGTCAACAGCGGCGACCGGACCGGCGTGCGCTGGGCTCTCCGCACACAGCCGAACGACCGGTTGAGCATCACCCCCCGCGTCGTCTATCAGGAGCTCAAGACGGACGGCTGGAACCGCGCCGACGCCTACAACATCCTGGGCAACCCGTTCACGACGACGCGGCCCGCCGTCCACCTCGGGGAACGGGAACAGTTCACGCAGTTCGAGGAGCCGTTCTCCGACAAGTTCCTGCTCGCCGACGTGAACCTCGACTACAAGCTCGGCAGCGGCGTCCTGACCTCCGTCACCTCCTACACGGACCGCGACATCCTGGTCGTGCGCGACGCGACGGCGCTGACCGCGAGCATCACGGGCGGCAGCATCGGCCTGCCCGAGAGGGTCTATTCGCTCGACGCGCCGCTCGACGACGCGACCAAGGTCAAGATCCTGACCCAGGAGCTCCGCCTGTCCGGCAAGAGCGACAGTCTGGACTGGCTCGGCGGCGTCTTCTACAGCAACGTCGACCGCAAGTACGCCCAGAGCCTCCTGGTCGCGGGCTTCGAGGACCTCTCCGGCATTCCCACCCGCGGGCTGCGCGCGCCGAAGGACGTCCTGTTCTTCTCGGACTTGAAGTACCAGCTCGACCAGTTCGCGGTCTTCGGCGAGACGACCTACAAGGTCAACGACCGCTTCGACCTGACCGGCGGCCTGCGCTACTACAACTTCAACGAGGACCGCACGCAGGTCTTCGACGGCATCTTCGGCAACGACAACAACGGCACGTCCCTCGTCTCGACCAAGGGCTCGACCGACGCCGACGGCCTCGCGCCGCGCCTGATCGGCAGCTACAAGATCAGCGACAAGACGTCGCTCAACGCCCAGGTCTCCAAGGGCTTCCGGCTCGGCGGCATCAACGACCCGCTCAACGTCCCCCTCTGCACGCCCCAGGACCTGCGCACCTTCGGCGGCCACGACAACTGGAAGGACGAGACGCTGTGGAACTACGAGGTGGGCTCGAAGTCGAGCGTGCTCGGCGGGCGCGGTGTCGTCAACGTCGCGGCGTTCTACACCAACATCGACGACCTGCAGGCGACGGTGACCGCCGGCTCGTGCTCGTCCCGGGTCATCTTCAACGTGCCCAAGGCGCGCAGCCGCGGGCTCGAGCTCGAGACCTCGGCGGCCGTCAACGCGAACTTCGACTTCTCCTTCTCGGCCAGCTACGCGGACTCGGAGCTGCTCTCGACCCTGACCTCGACCGACGCCTCCGGCAACGTCTCCGTCGTCTCGGGGATCAAGAAGGGCAACCGCCTGCCGTCCGTCCCCAAGCTCCAGGTCGCCGCCGCGGCCACCTATCAGCGGCCGTTCAAGGCCGACTGGCTCGGGTATCTGACCGGCACCTACCAGCACGTGGGCTCGCGCTTCACCCAGGTCGGCGACCAGGCCGCGGGGTTCGGCACCGTGAACCTGCGCGCCTTCCCGGGCACGATCGGCGGCCCGCTCACCGCCTCGACCTTCACCTTCGATCCGGAGCTGCCCGCCTACGACATCGCGAACCTGCGCTTCGGCGTCGCCCACGGCCGCTTCGACGTCGCCCTCTTCGTCAACAACCTGACCGACGAGCGGGCGCTCCTGGCGCTCGATCAGGAGCGGGGAACCCTCGCGCGCGTGGGCTTCCTGATCAACCAGCCCCGGACGTTCGGCATCAACACCCGCATCCAGTTCAAGTAGTCCGACTCGGCCGGCAGGCTCGTTTCCCACGGGCCTGCCGGCCGGGGAGTCTCCCTCAACCCGGGAAGCGCCTCCTCAGCCAGGCCTCGACCTCCTCCGGGTGAAAGCCGGCCGGACCGGTCTCGCCCTTCCAGACGATCGTCCGGTGCTCGTCGACGACGTAGAACCGCTCGGGCCAGCCGGCGTAGACCGCGTCCGCCGCGTTGTCGATGTCGTCGACCAGGAGCGGGATCGGGAAGTGGAAGCGGTGCACGAAGTCCTTGGCGATCGCCGCCCGTTGCGCGGTCGTCTTCGGCTGCGGATAGCAGACGCCCTCCTTCTCGTTGCTCGGCATCTGCCATTCGTCCGTCGGATGCGCCTCGCGGATGTAGACGGCGACGAACTCCGCGCGATCCGAGTAGCGACGATACATCCGGGCCAGGCGCTCGACCGAGCGCCGGAACGGCGGTCAGGTGTAGCTGCCGAAGACGACGACGAGCGGCCTCCCGCCCATCCGCTCGCTCAAGCGGACGCGGGTGCTGCCGTCGAGGGCGAGGAGCCCGACGTCCGGCGCGCGGTCGCCGACCTCGAGCGCGCCTTCCTGGCGGGTGTCGTAACGGAGCATCCCCCAGAGGTTGCGCGGGCCGATCCCGATCACCGCCCGGGCGGCGACCGCGACCACCACGAGGCCGACGGCGAGGCCGATCCATCGAATCCATTTCTTCATCGCGGAGCCTCCGGGCAACGGATCTCGATTCTACCGCCGGCCGGCCGAGGAGGCCCACTCTGATCCGCGCTTCTTCGGAGCCCTTCGTCGCGCTATCCTGCCCTCGGGCCTCTCCCCACGAAACCCGCCATGTCCGCCAGCGATCTCCTCGGTTCCGTCCTGGTCTATCTCGGCCTGCTCTGCGGGGCCCTCGGGCTCTTCGTCTGCCTGCGCCCCTGGCGTCGCCTGGGCTTGACGTCCCGGCGGCGCGGCGCGGCTCTCGTCGCCGCGGGCATCCTTCTCGGGCTCGCGGGCCTGGCGATCCCCGCGCCGCTCGAGCATTCGGCGAGCCGACAGAGGATCGACGACTTCGTCCCCGAGTACCAATTCCGCGAGTTCCACCAAACCGAGGTCGCGGCCTCCCCCGCCGCGATTCACCAGGCGATCTGGGGCGTCCCCGCGGGCGAGATCCGCCTCTTCCGCCTCTTCACCTGGATCCGCTCGCCGCGCCTGCCGTGCTGCACGACGCGGGAGACGATCCTCTCGCCTTCGGCGGAACAGCCGATCCTCAAGGTCGCCACCTCGTCCGGATTTCGCCTCCTCGCCGACGACCTGCGGGACGTCGTCATCGGCACGATCGTCGTCGCGCCGCGGGGCCTCCGCCGCGACGCCTTGAAAGGCGACCTCCGCAAGATCCCCGGCCTCGCTCTCGCGGTGATGAGCTTTCATGTCGCGCCGCTCGCAGCGTCGCAAGGGGACCGCTGCCTCCTGACCACGGAGACCCGGATCTTCGCGACCGACGCGAGAACGCTCCGCCGCTTCCGCGCCTACTGGCGGCTGATCGCCCCGGGCAGCGCGATCCTCCGCGTCACCTGGCTCGACGCCATCCGCGCCCGGGCCGAGCGGTAGCCGAGACGCGGGCCGCGCCGCCCGCGGGAACGCCTCCTCGGCCCTCCCTTCTCCCGGACTCACCCGTTCGGTCTCGGAAGGGATCTATCCCTCCGTGGCGCCCACTCGCCACAAATCTATCAACAGAGTTAAAATAAGAGCTCCAGCCATCAGGGAAGAAGACGGGAGGATCGGCTCATGGCGCGTCCCGCTGCTGCGACGGAGTTTCCCCTGCACCTGTGCCAGGTGCTCGAGGAGGAGCTCGAGGCCCTGCTGCCGGAGGCCGGGCCGGAACCGGGCAAGCCGCTGCCGGCCTCTCCCTGGGATTTCACCCCGGAGCAGATCCGCGAGCGGACGCTGCCGGGGCTCCTGGCCCGGTTGCACGATCCCGGCGACGAGGTCTGCAAGTGGCTGCGCCCGCGGCTCTCGTCCACCTTTCGCCTGCGTCTCGAGCAGCGGGAGCGGGCGGGCGGCCCGGCGGCCGGGGAGCTGCGCGAGGCGCTGGCGGACGAGCTCAACCTCCTGCTGCGCGAGGAGGGGGCTCTGCTCGGCATCGGGGAGCTGGCCCGGGCCTGCCGGATCGAGGGCATCCGCCTGTCGGAGGAGATGGAGATGCTCCTCGCCGACCCGCCGGCGGACCGACCGCGCCTCCTGCGGCTGCTGCTCGAGGAGATCTTCCCCGCCGAGCTCGAGGCGAGCGGCGAGCGCCGCCTCCGCGAGGTCTACCGGCGGGTCCACGCCCATCCTCACGGCCTCGCGGCCCTCTGCCTTTCGGGCGGCGGCATCCGCAGCGCCGTCTTCGGTCTCGGCGTCGTCCAGGGGCTGGCCCGCCGGAACCTGCTGCACGCCTTCGACTATCTCTCGACCGTCTCGGGCGGCGGCTATCTGGGCGGCCTCCTGAGCGCCTGGATCCACCGTCACCCGCGCGGGCTCGACGGCGTCTCGGACGAGCTCGGCGGCCGGGTGCCCGGAGCCCGCAAGCTGCAGCCCGAGCCGGCGCCGCTCGACTACATGCGCAACTTCAGCAACTACCTCACGCCCAAGCTCGGCGTCCTGTCCGCCGACTCCTGGACGCTGATCTCGATCTTCCTCCGCAACCTCTACGTCTACTGGCTGGTGCTGGTCCCGCTCCTGCTCGCCGTGCTGGTCGTCCCCCGGCTCTACGTCGCCGTCTGTACGGCGAAGAACATCGTGCCGTGGGGCCCTCCTCTCTCCCTGCCCTTCCTGGACGCGCCCGCGTATCTCCTGCCCGACGGCCTCTTCGTCCTCGGCTCGTTGCTGATGACTTTCGCTCTCGGCTACATCGGCTGGAACCGTCCGAGCGGCGGCCGGCGCTCGACGACGCGGGGATTCCTCCTCGCCTGCCTCCTGCCTCTCGTCG
>DATMZM010000352.1:0-3191 GCA_035607445.1 Thermoanaerobaculia bacterium
GACGGTCCGCGCCGCGTCGCGCAGCGCCGGGAGGTCGGCAAGGGCGAGGTCGTGGGTCGAGACGGCCCCGATCGCGCCCAGCGCCAGGAGGCGGCGGAGGATCTCGGCGACCGCGATCTGGCGCTCGGCGCTGTTGGTGCCGCGGAGGATCTCGTCGAGCAGGAAGAGGAGCGTGCCACCCTTTCCTCGGGCCGCCTCCGCCAAATCGACGATCGCGCGCACGCGCTGGAGCTCGGCATAGAAAAAGGAGACGCCCGTCGCGAGCGAGTCCTCGACGAGCACGCTGGTGCCGAGAGTGACGGGGGGCAGCGCGAGCCTCTTCGCGGCGACCGGGCCCCCGGCGAGGGCGAGGACCGTATTGACGCCGATCGCGCGGAGGAGAGTGCTCTTGCCCGACATGTTGGAGCCGGTGACGAGCAGGAACGTCCCCGGCGGGCCGAGCGCGACGTCGTTCGCCACGCGCTCGGCATCCGCGAGGAGGGGATGCCCCAGCGCCTCGGCACGGATCTCCGGCGTGCCGGTCTCGACGATCTCGGGAAAGGTCCATTCCGGCTCGTCGTGCGCGAGGGTCGCGAGCGCGGCGAGCGCTTCGACCTCGCCCAGGGCCGAGAGCCAACCGCGGGCGCGCCGGCCGGCGCTCACCTGCCAGCGTTCGAGGAGGGCGAGCAGGTGGACGTCCCACAGCACGAGGCTCTGGAGCACGAAATGGATCGGCGCCGAGTGGCGGACGTCCGAGAGCGTCAGCCTGCGGCGCAGGAGATCGATCTGCCGGTAGGCTGAGACGCCGTCCGCGGTCATGGCCTCCCCGAGCGCGTGAAGCTTGGCGGATTCGAAACGGCGCCCTTCGAGCAGCCGGAACAGCTCGGCGTAGCTCGCGAAGTCCCGCTCGCGCGCGGCGACGCGGTCGAACGCCTCGTGGACGTGCTTCGCGATCGAGAACGAGAGGACGAAGTTGACGAAGGGAAGGATCGCCCAGACCGAGAACGGGAGCCGGCCGGCGACGACGAATCCGAACGCGACGAGCGTCGAGACCGCGAGCGCACGGGCCGCGACGAGCAACCCCCGGCGGCGCGGCAGGAGCCAGGGATCGCCCTCCGCCCACCGGAGGAACGGCTCGACGTCCGGGCTCGCCGAGTCCATCGTGCGCGCTCCGATCTCGATTCCCTGGCGCAGCTCGAGCTCCGGGTTCAGCTCCCGGACCGCCTCCTGGCGGGCGCGGATCTCGGCCGGCGCGGCGGGAGCGAGCAGGAAGCCCGCGAGCGCCGCCTTGCCCGGCGGCGTGCGCGCCGTGCCGAGCAACTGAAAGAGAGAATCGCGGCCGAACAGACCGAGATCGCGCGCCAGAGGCGAATCGACGCCCGGCACCGCGACGCTCGGAACCGGCAATGCATCCCATTCGCGAGCCAGGCGGGCGAGCGACTCCTTCTGGATCTTCCCGAGCTCGCCGAGCCGCCGCTCCGCCCGGATCACCTTGTCGTGCGCGCCGAGCAGGCCGAGGAACGCGACGAGCGACACCCCCGCGCCCGCGAGAGGAACCCCCAGAGTGGCGGGCTCGGACGCCTTGGCGACGATCGCGATCAGGCAGACGGCGAACGCGAACGCCGCGGCGAAACGGGCGATCGAAAAACGAAGCGATCGCCGCGCGAGCGCCCGCTCCTCGGCCCGGAAACGGTCGCGGCGCTCGGCGTAGAGTGTGGGGAGGGGGGTGGGTGACATGAGCGTTCTGCTGGATGGCTTCCCGCGCGGGGCGTGGCGGCAAGGCAGGAGGTCTCTCCCGCTGGCGGCGAAGATCAGATCTTCGCGCTCCGCAGCCGCAGCGCGTTCGCGATCACCGAGACCGAGGAAAACGACATCGCGGCGCTCGCGAAGATCGGCGAGAGGAGGAGGCCGAAGGCCGGGTAGAAGACTCCGGCGGCGATCGGCACGCCCAGGAGGTTGTAGACGAAGGCGAAGAAAAGGTTCTGGCGGATGTTCTTCATCGTCGCGCGCGAGAGATGCCGGGCGCGGACGATGCCGGAGAGGTCTCCGCGCATCAGGGTGACACCGGCGCTTTCGATCGCGACGTCGGATCCCGTCGCGAGCGCGATCCCCACCTCGGCGCGCGCGAGGGCGGGGGCGTCGTTGACCCCGTCTCCCGCCATCGCGACCCGGCGGCCCGCTTTCTGGAGGCGTTCGATCTCCTGCGCCTTGCCGTCCGGCAGCACCTCGGCGATCACCTCGTCGAGCCCCAGCTGGCGCGCGACGGCCTCTGCCGTGGCGCGGGAATCTCCGGTCAGCATGACCAGCCGGATCCCCTCTTCGCGGAGCGCCGCGAGCGCGGCCGGCGTGCTCTCGCGGATCGGGTCGGCGATGCCGAGGAGGCCGAGCAGGCGGCCGGATCGGATCACCGCGACCACCGTCTGCCCTTGGGCGCGAAACGGCGCGGCGGGGACGTCGAAACCGGCGGCGAGATCCGCCTCTGGGGCGCCGAGCTCGGCCGCGAGCGCGCGGTTGCCGAGCCCCACCTCCTGGCCCTGCAGGCGGCCGGTCACGCCCTTGCCGGCGAGCGCCCGGAAGCCTTCCAACGGCTGCGCGGCGGACGGCTCCGATCCCCCCGATTGGGCTTTCACCTCGATCCCCCGCTCGGCCGCGCCGGCGAGGATCGCCGCGGCGAGAGGATGCTCGCTGCCGCGCTCGAGGCTGGCCGCGGCGCGGAGGAGCTCGCTCTCCTCGACTCCCGAAGCGGCCTGGACGGCGACCAGGCGGGGCTTGCCCTCGGTCAGCGTGCCGGTCTTGTCGATCACCAGGGTGTCGATCTTCTCGAGCGTCTCGAGCGCCTGAGCGTCGCGGAACAGGACGCCGGACCGGGCGCCCCGGCCGGTGCCGACCATCACCGACATCGGCGTCGCGAGGCCGAGCGCGCAGGGGCAGGCGATGACCAGCACGGCGACCGCGTTGACGAGAGCCCAGGAAAACCGCGGCGAGGGGCCGAAGGCCAGCCAGATCGCAAAGGTCAGAATGGCCACCGCGACCACGGCCGGCACGAACCAGGCGGCAACCCGATCGGCCAACCGCTGGATCGGCGCCCGGCTTCGTTGCGCCTCGCCGACCAGGCGGACGATCTGCGCGAGCACCGTGTCGTTGCCGATGCGCTCGGCGCGAAAGACGAAGCTTCCCGAACCGTTGACCGTGCCTCCCGTGACCCGGCTGCC
>DATMZM010000482.1:0-7275 GCA_035607445.1 Thermoanaerobaculia bacterium
GCCCGGAACCGTCCGCAGATTGACCAGCCGGCCCGGCGTGTCGAGACCCTCCTTCAGGCGGTCCAGGACGTCGACGCCTCCCGCTTTCGCGAGCGGGGAATGTCCGATGTCGCCCTCTTCGCGGGCGAGCGCCGCGATGGCTTCCTCGACGCTCTTCGCGTCCACCCATTCGAAGCGGGCGATCATCGCGCGACCCCCGTTCCTTGCGCCTTGGCGGGCGTTTCGAGCGCCGCCTTCGCGGGTCCCGCCTCGGGCACCTTGCCGAGCGCGGCGAGCACGCGGGCCGGGGTGATCGGCAGCTCGCGCATGCGCACGCCGATCGCGTTATGGATCGCGTTCGCGATCGCCGCCGCGGTCGGGATGGTCGCGGGCTCGCCGATGCCCCCCGCGTCGGTCGAGCTGCGCGCGAGGTAGTTCTCGACCAGGTGGACCTCGATCTCGGGCGTCTCCATCGCGCCGAGGATCTTGTACTGCTCCAAATTCGGGTTGACCATCCGGCCCGTCGCGCGGTCGAGCCGGCGGTTCTCGTAGAGCGCGAAGGAGATCCCCTGGAGGACGCCGCCGTTGACCTGGCTCTCGATCGCGAGCGGGTTCATCGGCCGGCCGCAGTCGTGGACCGCGACCACGCGCTCGACCCGGACGACCCCGGTCTCCGTGTCGACCGCTACAGCCGCGAACTGGACGCCGCCCAGGAAATCCATCTCGCGCGCGCCGTACTCGGGGCTCCGCATCGCCTGCGCCGAGACCGCTTCGCTCGGCAGCTTGGCCGCCGCCTGGCGGAAGCTGAGCGCGCGCTCGGGCGTGGTCTTGACGCGCACCTGCCCGCCCGACAGCTCGAGGCTCGCGACCGGGACGCCGAGCCCCGCGGCGATCCCTTCGAGGAACTTGAGCTTCGCCCGGTAGGCGGCGTTGCGCACGGCGGGGGTGATCGAGCTCGTCGTCATGCTGCCGCCCGAGGGGGGGCCGGGGGGATAAGAGGTGTCTCCGATCCGCACCGTGACGTCCGCGGGCGCCAGGCCCAGCTCCTCGGCCACGACCTGGGCGATCGCGGTCTTGATGCCGCCGCCGATGTCCTGGACCGCCGAGAGCGCCTCGACCGAGCCGTCCTGCGAGATCCGCACCTCGCAGCCCGACTCCATGCTGTTGATCCGGTACCAGACCGATTGCGCGACGCCGAGGCCGCGCTTGACCGCGCCGTTGCCCGCTGCCGCGGCGCCCGGCGGCCGGCGCCCCGCCCAGCCGATCCGCTCGGCGCCGAGCTTCCGTTCCGCGCGGCGGGCGGGGTGGTCGTCGTTCCTGTCCATCAGCTCGAGGACGTCGAGGCCGAGCTTCTCCGCCAGCTCGTCGATCGCCTGTTCGAGCGCGAAGCACCCTTGCGGATGCCCGGGGGCGCGGAACGCGGCGCCCGGCCCGGCGTGGGTGAAGACGTCGTGCTCCTCGGTCCAGATCGCCGGGATCCGGTAGAGCGCCTGCGCCGGCCCCGCGGTCCCCGCTCCCGTGCCGACGCCCGCCGTGCCGAAGGTCGAAAGCTCGAGCGCCCGCAGCTTGCCGTCCTTGGTCGCGCCGAGGCGGATCGTCTGGAGCGAATCGGGCCGGTTGCCGGTCGCGAGGTGCTCGCCCTTGCGGTCGTAGAACAGGTGCACCGGCGCGCCGGCCTTCTTCGACAGGGTGGCCGCGACCAGGCCGTGCGTGCCGGCGCCGAACTTCGCGCCGAAGCCTCCGCCCATGAACTCGGTGAGCACGCGCACCTTCGCCTTCGGCAGGTCGAAGATGGTGGCCAGCTCGTCGCGCACCGAGAGCGTCGATTGGGTCGAGGCGTAGAGGGTCAGGCCGTCGTCCTTCCAGTCCGCGACGACGCCGTGCGTCTCGAGCGCGGAGTGGGTCTGGACCTGCGTGCGGAAGGTGCCCGCGACGACCGCATCGCAGGCGGCGAACGCTTTCTGAACCGCGGCTTTCGTCTCGGGGGTCGCGTCCCGGCCGAGCATCGGGCCGCGGACGTTGCCCTTCTGCGCGACGCCGGACGGTCCGCCGCCTCCCCCCTCCGAGCCGGCCTGCTCGGCGGCGGCCGGGAAGACGAGCGGCGCTCCTTCCGCCCGCGCCTCGTCGAGATCGACGACGAACGGCAGCTCCTCGTAGTCGACCCGGATCTTCCGCGCCGCTTCGCGCGCCGCCTCGGGGGTGGTCGCGGCGACCGCGGCCACGGGCTGGCCGGCGTAGCGGACGATCGGGTACTTGGACGCGACCTCCTTCGTGGGATCGACCAGCTCGGCCGAGCCGAGGATCTTGTCGAGCACGTGGACCGCGCGCACGCCCGGCACCCTCTCGGCCGCCGCGGTGTCGATCGAGAGCACGCGGGCGTGCGGGAACGGCGAGGCGGCGAAGTCCGCGTAGAGCATGCCGGGCAGCTGGACGTCGCTCGGATAGCGGGCGGCGCCGGTCGTCTTCGCGCGCCCGTCCTGGCGCGGGGCGGGCTTGCCGACCGCGCGCAGCTCGGCGTTCGCCGGCCAGGGGGGAGGCTCGTCCTGCGGGATCGTCCGCTCGACGGTGCTCGACGGAGCGACGCCTTCGAGGAAGCGCTCCTTGCGGGTGCTGGTCGGGTTCGGCGTCTCTTCGGCGATCACGTCAGGACCTCCGGCCGCGCATCGTTTGGGCGGCGGAGAGGGTTGCCTCGAACACCTTCGGATAGGTGCCGCAGCGGCAGAGGTTGCCGCGCACCGCGTGGCGCACCTCGTCGAGGCTCGGGTCGGGATTGCGAGCCAGGAGCGCGGCGGCGCTCATCACCATGCCCGGCGTGCAGTAGCCGCACTGGAGCGCGTCCTTCTCGATGAAGGCGGCCTGCACCGGATGCAGCTCTCCCGGCTTCGCGAGCCCCTCGATCGTCGTCACTTCGCGCCCGCCGACGTCGAGGGCGAAGGTCATGCAGGAGTTGACCGGCGCGCCGTCGAGCCAGACCGTGCAGCCCGAGCAGGCGCCGCGGTCGCAGACGACCTTGGTGCCGGTCAGGCTCAGCTTCTCGCGCAGCACCTCGGCGAGCGTCGCCCGCGGCTCGACCTCGACCGTCCGGGGCGTGCCGTTGACCTTGAGAGCGATCGGCACCGGCCCGGGGCCGCGCACCGCGGCTCCCGAGGAGGTCGCGGGGCCGGACGCGCCGAGCAGGCCGCTTTCGAGCAGAGCCGATCCGGCGGCGGTGATCCCCGCCCCGCAGAGGAACGCGCGGCGGGAGAGGCCGCGCCGGTCGGCGTCTCTTGGATCGTAGGTGTCGGTCATGGTCTCGGTTCCTCGCGAGTCGTCGTGCTTCCTCCGAAAAGGATGCCGCGGACCGGGCGGCGAGCGCAAGTGCGCGATTTCGGAGTTATCCTATCGGCAACATCCTGCCCGGGAGGTCGCCATGACCCTCTTCCCGCGTTTCCCCGCCGTTTCGTTCCTCGGCCGCCGCCGGACCGCGCTCGCGGTCCTCCTGATCCTCGCCGCCGCGGCGTCCTCGGCCGCGGGAACCGCCTTCGCCTGCGGCTTCTCGAGCGGCTCGGCCGGGTCGCCGCTCGCTCCGGGCAACCCCTTTCCCGGCGTGCCGCCGCCCGCCGCGGGTCGCCAGCAGACGATCCTCGCCGCGCCGGTCGGCCTGTTCGGTCCGACGGTGCCGACGACCTGCGCCTGCGGCCTCGGGCTCGGCCAGACCGGGCATGCGCCTCCCGCCGGCGTGACCGTCGATCGCGCCTTCCTGACCCGGCTCAACACGCAATCCGGCCAGCAGACGATCCTCGCCGAGTTCCTGCCGCTCAACCCTTCGAGCAACACCTCGGACGGCCTCGCGATCGGCCCCGACCAACCCTTCTCGGGCGCGACCTGGTTCGGCTTCTCCGGCAGGATCCAGCCGTTCACCGTGCCGCTGCTGCGCGCGGGCGAGATCTTCACCCTGGCGTTCGCGGTCAGCTACCCGCCCGGCCAGCGCGACCAGCTCAAGGGCCTCAAGGTGCAGTTCGCCTCCGGCGAGGGGGAGCCGGACGGCTTTCCGGACTACTCCGGCAGCCACCGCGTCAACTTCTTCGCTCCCGGAGCCCTGCCCAACTGCCTGCCGACCCAGAGCGTCCTCTGCCTGGCCGGCCACCGGTTCCGCGCCGATCTCAAATGGAAGGACTCGGCGTCCGGGCCGCTGCGCCCGGGCAAGGTCGCGGGGGTGCCCACCGACGGCTCGGGCCTGTTCTTCTTCTCCGACCCCAAGTCGTTCGACGCCTTGGTCAAGGTGATCAACAGCTGCGGCGAGAACAACCGCTACTGGGTTTTCGCCTCGGCGCCGACCAGCGACGCGGTCACGATCACGGTGACCGATACGAAGGCGAACCGGACCAAGCAGTACGTCAATCCGCTCGGGCGTCCGTTCCCGCCGGTGCAGGACACCAACGCCTTCGCGACTTGTCCTTGAGGCGAGTTCCGGGCGCCAAAGAGGTTTAGCATCCGTCGTAGAGACTCGCACTCGCGAAAGGAGGCTGGCGTGAAGAAGAACCCGGTCCGCAAGAAGCTCATCCTCAAGAAGGAGACCCTGGCCCAGCTGCACCTGGCGAAGGGCGCGGCGACCAACGGGACGGATCCGATGGACACCGACGGCGATACCTATCCGAGCGGTGGCGGGATGATCTGCTGGATCTCTGACTGCAACCCCTGCAACACCCAGCACTGCACGGCAGCGCAGTAGGCTCTCCCGGACGGCTCGGGGTGGCGCAGGACGCCCCGAGCCGGCTTCGAGCCAAGCGCGCCGCATCCACCAGGCAGTGCAATAGGATTCCCTTGCAGTCAGGCCGGCTAGAGCCGGATCTCCCCGGGAGGAGCCCGCGTGAGCGCCATCACTCTGATCAACGTCCCCAAGAAGGTGCCGGAAGCCGCCATGCGGCGCGCCGAGGCGAAGCTGCTGACTGGCCCCGAGCTTCACCTCGATGTCGACCATCTCGCCGGAACCTGGTCAGCCGAAGAAGCGAATGCTTTCGACCGTGCCCTCGCCGAACAGCGCGAGATCGATGCGGAGATCTGTGAATGAGCCCCACGAAAGAGAAAGCGCCAGCCAAAAAGAAAGCTGCTCTGCCGCCGGTCGTCTCGCCCGCGGAGTGGCAGAAGGCCCATAAGAAGCTGCTCGCGAAGGAGAAGGCGGCGACCCGGAAGCGCGACGCCCTGGCCGCGGAGCGCCGGCGGGGACCGATGGTCGCGATCGAGAAGGAGTACGTTTTCGAGGGCCCGAAGGGCGAGGCGAGCCTGGCCGATCTGTTCGAGGGGCGCCGGCAGCTCATCCTCTACCACTTCATGTTCTCGCCCGACGTCGACGGCTGGCCGGCGGCGGGCTGCCCGGGTTGCTCGATGGTCGTCGATCAGATCGGCCATCTCGCGCATTTTCACGCCCGTGACACCTCGTTCGTTCTCGTCTCGCGCGCCCCGCTCAAGAATCTCCGGCGCTATCAGAAAAGAATGGGCTGGACGATCCCCTGGGTCTCCTCCGCCGCGAGCGATTTCAACGACGACTTCGGCCGGACCACCCCCCAGGGCGAGACGTTCGGCCTGAGCATCTTCCTGCGCGACGGCGACAAGATCTACCGGACCTATTTCACGGAGGGCCGCGGCGTCGAGGCGCTCGGCAGCGTCTGGTCCTTCCTCGACCTGACGCCTCTCGGCCGGCAGGAGGAGTGGGAGGATTCCCCTGCGGGCTGGCCGCAGACGCCACCGTACGAGTGGTGGCGGCGCCACGACGAATACGGCAAGTAAAGGAAGGCGAGCCGGGGGGTCGATCCGGATCGAGGCGGATCGGAAGGCCACGCCGCGGTTACGCGAGTCCCTCGCTCCGATCGAGCGGCCGGAGCGCCGCGTACTCCTCCGGCGTGTCGAGGTCCTGCACGCAGCCTCGATCGTCGACCTCCACGGTCGCCGAGCGGTCGGCGAGCTTCTCCCGGAGCTGCTTGAGACCGATCTCCGGATCGAGCGCCGGGATCTCGGGGATCGCCTCCGGGGCGAGCGCGAGCGGATGGCCGTTCGTGCCGCGATAGACCGGCCAGGCGAGGGAGACTCCGGGCAGATCGAGCGCCGCGAGGACGGCGCGGATCGTCTCGGGCTGCACGGCGGGGAGATCGGCGGGGGAGACGAGGAGCGGCTCACTGCGCCGGGCGAGCGCCTCGGGACCGCCGAGCGTAGCGACCCCTTCGAGGATCGAGGAGAGCATGCCGCGCTCGGGGCTGGGATTGATCGCGAGAGTGTGGCCCGAGCGGCGCACCCAATCGTGGAGCGGCAGATCGCCCGGCGAGGCGACGACGACGATCCGCTCGATTCCCGCCGCCCGTAAGCTGTTCGCGAGCGTGCCGATGACCGTGCCGCTCCCGAACGGCAGCAGCAGCTTCGGGCGGCCCATGCGGCCCGAGGAACCGGCGGCGGGGAGGAGGGCGATCGGCACGGCGGAACTCTACCGCCGTTCGCGAGGCTGCGTCCGAGCGGAGCGGTTCCTGGAACGTAGAGCCGCTTCCTGAGGTGTGAAGCCGCTTCCCGAGACGTAGAGCCGCTTCCTGGAGCGTAGAGCCGCTTCCTGAGAAGTAGAGCCGCTTCCCGCGACGCCGAGCGACTTCCTGAGACGTAAAGCCATTTCCCGCGACGTAGAGCCGCTTCCTGGGACGTATATTCCCATCCTGGGACGCAAGTTCCCATCCTGGGACGCATATTCCCATTCTGGGACGGAAGTTCCCATTCTGGGACGTATATTCCCTTCCTGGGACGTGAAGCCGCTTTACGGCGCGTGAAGCCGCTTCAGGGTGCCCGAAGCCGCCGTACGGAGCGTGAAGCCGCTTCGGGGAGCGTGTGGTCGCTTTGCGGAGCGGGAAGCCACCGGATCTGGCGGCTCGTCGTTTGCCGGCGCGGCGAGCGGCTTGTTACGGCGGGGAGGTCCGTTCCGGCAAGTCCGCGGTCAGGTCTCGCGCTTGCCCAGCTCCTCGCGGATCAGCTCGCGAATGCGGGTCTCGTGCTCCGAAGCGAGCGGCTGGGGCTTGCGGCGGCCCTTGGGCGGCTGGGGTTCGCCGACCCACTCTTCGAGCCGCGAGGGCGCCGTCTGCTCGTCGTCCGCAAAGGCGAGGCGGAGGAAATCGGACGGCGGAATCTTGAGCAGCCGCGCCAAGCCGACCAGGTGGCGGACGCGGAGCTCGAGATGCCCGTTGAACAGCTCCTCGAGCCGGCCATGCCCGATCTCCATCGCGCCCTCGAGGTCGTGTTTGTATCCGCGCCAGCCCGCGCACGCCACGCGCATCAGGTCCAGGA
>DATMZM010000243.1:0-3032 GCA_035607445.1 Thermoanaerobaculia bacterium
ACCTCTTCGGGTGCCGCGAGGCCGATCCGGAGCTTCATGGTGTCGTGGATCGCGGGCTCGAGGCGACCCACGGGCTGCTGCCCGTCGATGCGCAGGCCGAGATCGACGCGGTCTTTTGTCGTGGCCTGCACGCGCGCGAAGGTCCTCCGGGGCGAGACGAGCGAGACGAACTGCTTGCGGGTCTGGATGGCGACCTCTCCGAGCCCCGCGGCGGCATCGATCAGGACCTCGAAGATCGGCCGGAGCCGAGGCCGGTCGGCGTACTGCGCTTCGATCAGCTCATCGGCCGAAGCGAGAAGGAAATCGGGGTAGCCGAAGCGCTCCATGACGAGGAGCGACCGCGCGTAGCCGGTCACCCCCCGCTCGGCGAGCCAGGCGCGGAGGCTCTCCTTGTCTTGGAAGCCCTCCGCTTCGATGCGCCGGTTCCACGCCTCGACGGTCTCCCCGGTGCGCTCTTTGAGCAGGCGGGCGGACATGTCCTTCATTCCTTGCCAGTCACGGATCTCGGTCATCTCACGCTCTCCGGGCGAGGCTCTAAGTGGGCAGGGCCGCGAGCGCGGCGATCACGTCGTCGGCTTCGTGCGGCCGATCGTCCGGCCGCTTCTCGAGCAGCATCTCGACCAGGCCGATCCACGGGCGCGGGAGGTCGGGCCGGATCCGGTGGAGATCGGGGACCGGGCTCTGGAGGTGGTTCAACGCGATCGCGGTGAAGGTCTCGCCGAGGAACGGCTCGTGACCGGCGAGGAGAGCGAAGGCGAGGATGCCCAGGGAGTAGAGGTCGGAACGGCCGTCGACCTCCTGGCCCTGGAGCTGCTCGGGGCTCATGTAGAGGGGCGTGCCGACGGCGAATCCCGCCTGGGTCAGGTGGACGTCGTCCGCGGTCTTCGCGACGCCGAAATCGAGGATCTTCACCCGCCGCTTGGTCAGGATGACGTTGCTCGGCTTCAAGTCCCGGTGGACGATGTGGAGGGCGTGCGCCTCGCCGAGCCCGGCAGCGATCTCGCTCAGGATGCGCCGGACCTTCGGCAGCGGCATGGGGTCGACGTCGCGCATCAGCTCGGACAGCTTTTCGCCTTCGAGCAGCTCCATGGTCAGGAACAGGCCGCCCGGGAAGCGGCCGAGATCGAAGACGCGGACCACGTTCGGATGGTCGATCCGGCGGCAGATCTGGATCTCGCGGTGCAGGCGCTCCTCGTGCTCGGACGAGCTCTCGCCCGGGCCGCGCAGGACGGTCTTGATCGCGACGATCGCGCCGAGATCGCGGTCGCGCGCCTTGTAGACGCAGCCCATGCCCCCCTTGCCGATGAGCTCCAGGATCTCGTAGCGGTTGGCGAGCCGATAGCCGGCGGGCCAGATCCCGCTGTCGCCGCCGGGCGCCGGGCGCGGCTGGCGCGCGGCGAGCTGATCCCGGCGTTTCTGGGCGTCGGCGTGGCCGGGGTCGAGCGTCACGGCCAGCCGGTAGCGGGCGAGCGCCTCGGGATCCGAGCCGATCGCTTCGAGCACCCGTCCCAGCCAATAGAGAGTCTCCGCGCTCGCGCTCCCGGCGCCCCCGGCCGCCAGGCTCTCGAGGCGGGCGAGCGCCTCGTCGAAGGCCTTGATCTCGAGGAGAAGCGGCGCGAGCGCGAGCGTCGCGGCCGAAAATTCGAGATCGTCGGCGGGAACGGCGCGCAGGACCCGGGCCGCCCGCGCCGCGTCGCCGGACTTGCGGAAGGCCTCGGCCGCTTCGAGGCGCCGGCCGGCCTGCTCGTAGGCGCTCGCGGCGCCGAGCAGGTCCTTTCCTCGCTCGAAGGCGCGCGCGGCCTCGGCCGGCTGGCCGCCGGCGAGCAGACAGCGTCCGGCGTCGGGCCAGCGCCCGGCCCGCTCGAAGGCCGCGGCGGCGCGGAGCGGCTCGCCCGCCGACTCCCAGGCGGCGGCGGCGCGCGCCCAGTCCCGACCCTGTTCGAACAGCTCGGCCGCCTCGCGCATCGAGCCGAGGCTGACCGCGAGCCGCGCCGCTTCGACCGGCTGGCCGGCCCGGCGCAGCACGTCGAGCCGAAAGCGGCGGTCGAGGCCGCGCTTCGCGTGCAGGAGGCGCAAGGCCTGGTCCTTCTCGCCGCCGGCCAGAAACGCCTCGATCGCCTCGCGGACGTGACCGGATTGCTCGAGCTGGCGCGCCGAGCGGGAACCCTCCGCTTTCGGCTTGCAGTTCTCGGCGTCGCTCGCCGTCTGACTCGCCGCGATCGCCCGTTTCTTCCCCTCGATCGTCGCGAGCACCTGGTCGACCGCCGGATCGCTCCGGCGGCGCTTCATCTCGCGCAGGCGCTTCGCTTCGAGATCCAACACCCGCAGGGCGTCCGCCGGCCGGTCGAGGCGCTGATAGCAGTTCGCCGCCTCGTCGTACGCCTCGTCGCGTTCGAAATAGTGGGCGGCCTGCTCGGTCCGCCCGAGCCGGAGCGCCAGGCCGGCCGCCTGCGACCAGTCCTCGGCGAGGTCGAACAGGCTGAGCGCTTCCTTGAGCTTGCCCGCCTGCGCCAGGAACTCGGCGGTCTGGCGCGCATCGAGCCCTTCGTAGCCCTTGGGGATCCGGCCGTAGAGCGTGCGCAGGATCTGGTCGACGGCCGCGGGGGCGTCGCGCAGGTCGACCGCGATCTTCGCCGCCTTCTTGTGGTCGCTGCCCTTGGCGTAGAGCTTGAGCGCGTCGGCCTTGCGGCCGGCTTTCTCGGCCGCCACCGCCCGCGTATGCGGGTCGCCGAAGAGCGTCGGGAAGAGAGGTCTCGCCATATGTTCCCAAAAGGGAAAGCGCCAACAGAAGTATCAAAAATCGTGCCCGAAGACCGCCGAGAGAGCAACTACCCAAAAAGGTAGGGGCCGGGGTGGGCCGCGCTCAATCGGGCCGCAGCGCCGAGAGCGCACTGTTACAGCTTCGGGCGCCGCCGTCGGGCCGGAGTGTCGCTCGCCATGACGAGCAGGAGACCGAGGGCGAGGCAAGCGGTCATGGGAAGTCGAACGATCGTCATCCCTCCGGCGTTCATTTATCGGCCGCCGCCTTCAAG
>DATMZM010000268.1:0-2347 GCA_035607445.1 Thermoanaerobaculia bacterium
CTCGAGATCCTGCCCGCGCGCGAGCGGGCGGATTCCAGGTTCTAGGCGGACCGCCGATGCCTCGCCGCCCGGCTCTCGATCCGCTGCCGCCCGAACCGCCGGGTAGGGCCGACCGAAGCGATCTCGTCTCGATGCAGGGCCGGCCGACGCTCCTGATCTTCTCGCGCGGCATCGCGGCCGAGAGCTCACGGCGGCGGCTCTTGCCGGCGCCGTTTCGTCATCTCGAGGACAGCGCTCATCGAGTGTTTCTCGAGACCGCCCTCGCCGCTGGAAGGGTCGCCGGTTGCGCTCTCGCCGTCTGCTCTCCGCAGGCTGTCGAGCTGGGATCCGACATCGCCTTCATTCCCCAGGAAGGCACCGATTTTGGCGCCCGCGTCGAAGCCGCGGCGAGCGACGCGTTCGCTCGCGGCCCGTCGGCGCTGCTGATCGCCGCCTCCGACGTTCCCGATCTCGGGGCGGAGCATCTCGCGCGGGCGCTCGAGCTGCTGCGCGCGGACCCCGATCGGGTCGTTCTGGGCCCGAGCCCTGACGGCGGTCTCTACTTGATCGCGGCGGCCCGGCCGATCCCCGATCTCGGTACGGCCACCCTCTGGTGCCGGCACGACACTCTCATTCGACTCGAACGGACGCTCGCCCGCCTCGGCCGCCCGGTGGTCCGCCTCGAGCCGCTTCGCGACCTGGACGCCCGCGCGGATCTCGAATCCTGGCTGGCCGACGGAGCCGCAATCGAGTTGCCGCTCCGGCCGCTCGCGCGCTTCCTGCGCGCCGCTCTCGCCTCTCTCCACCCCGAAGCTCCCGCGGTTCTCGGCTTCGTGCGCTCGAGCTTCCGCCTGGCGCACGCCGGGCGTGCCCCGCCGTCTCACCCCGCCTCCCACTAGATCGCCCGTTCCTCGGGGCGGCACCTCCGCGTTCGCGCGGAAGCGCTACGCCCGTCGCGTTCGTCCATTCGCCCGCCAGGGCCGTTCGAGGAGAGCTTGCATGACTACGCTGGTCGAGGACATCGTCAAGGATCGGTATCGACAGGGCGCCGGCGAGCGGGTCGCCGACCTCTGCTGTCCCGTCGATTACGACCCCCGCTACCTCGCGGTCATTCCGGACGAGGTGATCGAGCGCGACTATGGCTGCGGCGATCCGAGCAAGCACCTGAAGCCGGGCGAGACGGTGCTCGACCTCGGCAGCGGCACGGGCAAGATCTGCTTCATCGCCGCTCAGGTGGCCGGGCCGGAAGGACGGGTGATCGGCATCGACATGACCGCCGAAATGCTCGACGTCGCTCGCCGCAACGCACCGGTGGTCGCCGAGCGGCTCGGCTACGCGAACGTCGAATTCCGCCGCGGCCGGATCCAGGATCTCGCTCTCGACCTCGACGCGTTCGACTCCGCGCTCGCGAAGGATCCGGTGACGAATACCGAAGGGCTGCTCCGCGCCCAAGCGCTCGCCGACGAGCTCCGCCGGAGTCGGCCGCTGGTGGCCGACGAGTCGGTCGACGTCGTGGTCTCCAACTGCGTTCTCAACCTGGTCGACTCGACCGAGAAGCCGAAGCTGTTCCAGGAGATCTTCCGGACCCTCAAGGTCGGCGGCCGGGCGGTGATCTCGGACATCGTGAGCGACGAGGAGGTGCCGCCCGAGCTTCAAGAGGACGCCGAACTTTGGAGCGGCTGCATCTCCGGCGCGCTCACCGAGAGCGGTTTCCTCTCCGCGTTCGAGGCGGCGGGCTTTTACGGCATCCGGATCCTCGAGCGCCAGCGGGAGCCCTGGCGCACCGTTCGGGGCATCGAGTTCCGCTCCCTCACCATCGAGGCCTTCAAAGGAAAAATTGGCCCCTGCCTGGAGCGGCTGCAGGCGGTCGTCTACCGCGGGCCGTGGAAGGAAGTGCTGGACGACGACGGCCACCGGATCCAACGCGGCGCCCGCATCGCGGTGTGCGACAAGACCTACCGCCTCTACCAACGCGAGCCGTACACCGGGATGTTCGATTTCGTCTCTCCGCTCGCCGAGATCCCGATCGAGCAGGCCGCGCCGTTCGACTGCTCGCGGACGGCGTTGCGCCATCCCAAGGAGACCAAGGGGCAGGACTACACGTTGACCACCGAGGAGGCGAGCTCGTGCTGCGCACCCGATTCCGGCTGTTGCTGATCTCTCTGGTTTCGATCCTCGCATCCACGGCGCTACCGGCGCTCGGAGCCGAGCCTCTACGGATCAATGGCTCGACCACCGTCAATCCGGTCGTGGTCGATGCAGCGGACCTCTTTCGCGCGGAGACCGGCTCGACCGTCTTCGTCGACACCCAGGGGGGCAGCTCGGGCGGCATCGCCGCGCTCGGCGAAGGGCGCGCCGAGATCGGCAT
>DATMZM010000484.1:0-10890 GCA_035607445.1 Thermoanaerobaculia bacterium
ATTCGGCCCAGGCGACGGCGACGACCAGCGCCTGCTCGGGCGGCGGCAGCCAGGTCCTGACCTCCTCGGCCACGCCGGGCCTCGCGATCCCCGACAACAACACCACCGGCGTGACCAGCACGATCAACGTCGCGACCGCGATGACCCTCACGAGCGTGAGCGTCAACGTCGGCATCACCCACACCTTCCAGGGCGATCTCGAAGTGGCCCTGATCGGTCCGGACGGCACGACGGTGCTGCTGCACAACCGCACCGGCGGCTCGGCCGACAACATCAACACGACCTACAACGTCACGACCCGCTCGGCGCAGGCGCTCACGGCGTTCAACGGCAAGAGCTCGTCGGGAGCGTGGAAGCTGCGGGTCCGCGATCTCGCCGGCGCCGACGTCGGCACGTTCAATTCGTGGAAACTGACGCTGAACGGCTATTCGACCTTGACCGCCGGCACGGCGATCCCCGACAACAATACGACGGGAATCACCAGCACGATCAACGTCGCCGCCACCGGGACGATCGTGAGCCTGCGCGTGCGCGTCGACATCACCCACACTTTCCAAGGCGATCTCGAGGTGGCGTTGATCGGCCCGGACAACACGACGGTCCTGCTGCACAACCTCACCGGCGGCACGACCGACAACGTCCAGACGGTGTACGCCGACCTGACCGCGCCGGCGCAAGCGCTCACGGCCTTCACCGGCAAGGCGACCAACGGCGCCTGGAAGCTGCGCGTCCGCGACCTCGCCGCCGCCGACACCGGGACGCTGAATTTCTGGGAGCTCGACCTGCGCACGAATTAGTCGCCTCGGCGAGCGGCCCCGAGCGGCGCCTCCCTCCCCGGGGGGCGCCGCCTCCGTCCCGGGCGTCCGGCGACCTTTCTGATAGCGTCGCCGCCTCAAGGAGGCTCCCTCGCCATGCGCACCTCTCCCTCGATCGCCCTCCTCGCCGCTCTCGCCGCCGCCGGCACCGCCTGGGCGGTCGCGCAGGCCGCCGGCCGCCCCTGGCCCTCCGTCGCGGCGCAAGCCGCTCAGATGAACGCGCGCCCGGGCACGGCCCTCGAGCGCCTGATCCTCGCCAACCAGGACTTCTCCGCCTTGCGGGCCGGCGAGGCGGGCGACCGCCTGCGCATCCCGCTCTGGCTGCGCGCCGCCTGGCGCCGCGCCCACCCCGAGGGGAGCTATTCGGCGACCGATCCGACCGGCGGCTATCCGCTGGTCCTCAAGGAAGCCGCCGAGTGGATGCGCGTCCACCCCGATCTCGTCCCCGGGCGGCGCGAGGCGGACGTCGCCGAGCCGGCGCTCCGCGCCACGGTCGGAGCGAACCTCCCGATCTCGGGCCCGTCCGCGAGCCCGCGCAGCGAATCCGACATTCGCATCAATTTCAAGAACCCGCAGCGGATCGTCGCCGCGGCGAACAACCTGGACGGCAGCGGCCGCCAGCTCCAGGCCTTCTCCTCGACCGCCGGGGCGACCTGGGGACAGACGACGCTGCCGCTCGTGACCGGCGACGCGTTCCACTCGGATCCCGCCGTCGACTGGACTTCCGACGGCGTCGCCCGATCGGTGACCATCGGCCTCAACGGCAGCGCCTCGGTGCTGCGCCTGCGCTCCTATAAATCGACCAACGGCGGCGCGACCTGGACGTTCGACGCGACGCTCTCCGGCGTCCAGACCGCGACCGACAAAGAGCTGATGTGGGTGGACCACGCCGCGGGCTCGCCCTTCAAGGACAACGTCTACGTCGTCTGGCACAACGACAACCCGGCGTTCGTCGCCCGGCACACGGCGACCGGCTGGAAGTCCGCGGTCAAGGTCAGCGGGCCCGAGTCGGTGGGCACGGCGATCGGCGCCGACATCAAGACCAACGCGGCGGGTCACGTCTTCGCTTTCTGGCCGACCACGGGCAACCGGAGGATCTTCGTCGCCAAGTCGAGCAACGGCGGCGCCTCGTTCGCGGCGCCGGTCAGGATCGCCTCGACCTTCGACAGCTTCGACATCGGCGTCCCCGCGATGGCGAACCGCCGGGCGCTCATCTACCTCTCGGGCGGCGCCTACAAGACGGCGCAAAAGAACGACGTCTACGCCGCCTGGACCGATCTCTCCGGCGCTGCCGGCTGCCGGGCGCCCGCCGACGAGCCGGGCGGCAACGCCGCCTCCGCGTGCAAGATCCGGATCTGGTTCTCGCGCTCGACCAACGGCGGGACGACCTGGAGCGCGCCCTCGATGATCAACAACCGCCCCGGCAAGACCGACCAGTTCAACCAGTCGCTGGCGGTCGACGAGAGCAACGGCAGGATCGGGATCGTCTACTACGACACCTTCGGCGACGCCACGCGGCGGACGACGAACGTCTGGTACCAGAGCTCGGCGAACGGGGGCGCGACCTGGAGCGCGCCGCTCAAAGTGACGACGCAGCGGACGGACGAGACCGCGGGCAGCGCCGAGCTCGGCAACCAGTACGGCGACTACAACAGCCTGTCGGGCTTCCTGGGCAAGTTCTTCCCGTCCTGGACCGACCGCCGGGGCGGCTTACGGGAAGCGATCTGGACCGCGAAGATCTCCGATCCGTAGCGCCGGAAAAACCGGGGTTTGCCGGGGCGCTGGCATAGACTGCGCACCACATGCCGAACGAAGTGCGGAGCACATCGCTCGCCTGGCTCGGCGCTCTCCTCGGCGTTCGCGGTCCGGGCGAGGCGCGGCGGGCGGAGCACCTCCTGAACCGGTTCGGGATCGATCCCGAGCGGTTCGCCGCGGTGGTCGCGGGCGAGCCGGGAGAGCTCGCGCCGCCGCAGCCGATCGCCGAGACCCTGCTCTCGCGGCTCCCCGAGCCGAGGCTCGATCCGGCCCGGACCGATCTCGCGCTCTCCGCGCGACGAGCGGACCCGGCCGAGCCGGCGGATCTGGCGGACCTCGAACGGCGGATCTGGGACGTCGTGCGCCTCGAGCTTCATCAGATCGAACCGGTTCCGCTGGCGCCGCCTCCCCGCCCGGCCAAGGAGCGGCCGGCGCGGCGAGCTCGCTGAACGGCGAGCGACCGCGCGGCGAGAGACGGCTTCTTCATTCCTCGGCCCCGGCCGCGGCTTTCAGTCGAACAGGGATTCGAGCGTCTCCGAGCCCCGCGCGCGCCGGCCGAGGCGCGCCGCGACCCGCGCGACGAGCCTCGCCGTCGCCCGCTCGGCGGCGAGAGCGCGCTCGAGGATCTCGAGGCTCGCGATCGCCTCGCGGCGAGCCCCGACCAGACGGAGGAAGACGAGGAGATCGCCGATCGAGAGCCGGACCTCCTCGACGCGTCCTTGGCGCATCTGCAGGGCGGCGAGGTCGAGAGCCGCGAGGGCCGCCTGATAGGGAAGCTTCCGCTCGGCGAAGCCGGCCGCCACCTCGCGCAGTCCCTGCTCCGCCCGGCGCTCCCGGCCGAGGCCGATCTCGACCCTGGCTTCGAGCCAGCGCAGCTTGAGCCGCTCGGTCGGCCCCGCCGCCGCCGCGTAGAGCGGTCGAGCGCCCGCGAGGACGGCGCCGGCGAGCGGGAAGAGCCCGGCGCCGGCAAGGCAGGTGGCGAGGGCGTGGACGGCGGCGAGAGCGAGCTGCGGATCGCGCCCCGGCTCGAGGAAGCCATGCCCCGCGACGATCCGCTCGACCGCGGCGAGCGGATCGCCGAGGCAACCGAGCACCAGGCCGCGGCGGATCAACGCCCGGCCGGCGAAATGGCCCTGCCCGAGAGCCAGGCGCGAGGCGACGACGCGGTCGAGCAGCCGTCCCGCCGCCTGGAAGCGGTGCGCATCCATCTCGAGCGACGCCACGAGCTCGCCGATCTCCGCCAGCGGCAAGGCGTCGCCGGTGCCGCGATCGATCCAGGCGAGAGCCTGTGCGAAGCTCCGCTCCGCGGCGGCGCGATCGCCGATCGCGCGGTGCGCGTTCGCCGTCTCCGCCCAGGCCACCGCCGCGCGGTCGGCGGCGGTCTCGTACCGCTCGGAGCCCGCGGCCGGCGAGCCGGCGACCGCTTCGGCGCACCTCTCGGCCAAGAGCGCCGCGAAGGCGCCGGCGGCGAGCCGGCGGCGGGGATCGCCCGGCTTCAGGGAGCGAGCTCTCTCGAGCCAGGCTTCGGCATTCTCTCGGAGCTCGACCGGGGAGGTCCCGGCCCCCGCCGCCGGCTCGCTCCGGCGCCCGCGAGAGGCCGGCGGAGGCTCTGGACGGCGCGTCGAGCCGCCCCCGAAGGCACCCTCTCCGCGGAGCGCCGAGAGCGCCTTTCGGAGCGGCAGCTCGTACGCTTCGGGACCCTCGGCCGGCGACCGCCGCGCCGCCTTGTCGAACAGCGGAGCGGTCAGCTCCGCGGCCCGGCGCCGGCAGATCCCGCAGCCGGCGAGCAGGTGGCGCAGGACCTCGCGGCGCACTCCGCCGGAGAGATCGCCCCGCACGAACGCGGCGAGGATGTCCGGACGAGGATGAAGACGTGCAGAGCGCGGCTCTTCGCGGGACATACGGTCTCGTTTCGTACGGTTAGATGACCGAATGCTCGCACATCGGGGCTCCGAAAAGGGGCTTCTCGCGCAAATCCTCGGAAGATCCGCGAACGGTGCCGGAGAACGGGCGCCTCCGCGGCGCTTTGGACGATCCCGCCGTCCCGGCCGTAGACGGGTGCGCTCCTCGGGGTCGATCCCGAGATCCCGGCTTGCCCGGACGATCCCGCACGAGAAAGCACCCGCTGGCCGGCGACTCGTGCGAAGATCCCCCGCCACAGCCCGGCCGTCATCGCAGGGAATCTCAGAAAGGACACCATCGCATGATTGGATCCCGTGGATCCCGGATCGCTCACCTCGCCGGTGCGCTCCTCCTCGCCGCCCGGCTCGGTTCCGCCGCCGTGGCCCCGACCACCCCCGGCGTCGGGTACGACCCGCAGGCGCGCGGCCTGTCGGTTTCGATCTATCAGCTCGACACCCTGACCAGCCCGCTCGTGCATTACACCTGCAACTTCACCGCCGATCCGGGCGCGGTGGGAGCCCATCCGAACCCCTATTACCTCGACATCTCGGACCCTCTCGTGCGCGCGGCCTACGAGCTCCGCTGGGGTCCCAACACCGTCGGCAGCCGCTTCAAGCGCTTCATCGGCCCCGGCGACGAGGCCCGTCCGGTCCTGAGCGAAGCCTTGATCTGGCTCTTCCAGCACCACCCCGACCTCTTGGGCGGCACGACCGCTGGCCGCAACGGCGTGCCGACGGAAGTCGAGATCACCGACGTCCAGGCGCTCAACGACGGGCCGGTCTGGAACACCTATCTGCAGGAGGCCGTGGTCGGCTTCTCGCCCGACCATCGCGAGATCATCAACGATCCTTCACGCCCCTCGGGCGACGGCCAGGAGCCCCACCCGTTCTGGAAGATCCTCTGGTACTACCACAACACCTACGAAGCCCCGCCGCCGTTCTCGCCGCAGCTGCCGCCAGGGCAATAGGCGGAGGACCAACGGCCGTTCACTCGCTCAGTATGGACTTCGGGCTCCTGCGGTGTCAAAGCGCGTCGCCGGTGCCGAGCGAATAGATCGTCCGTGCTGAGCCCACTTGGCACTCCCGCCCCGGCGGGTGCCTTAAATGGAGCCAGGAGACCGCCGCCCAGCCGCCCGCTTCGCGGTATCGTGGGCGGCCGACAGCTGGGCTCGCGCCCCGCCGTCCGCTTCCTGGAGATCCCGTGAGAAGAGTCCTCGCCTCAGCCGCCCTCGCTTTCGCCGCGACGCTCGCGTTCGCCGCCGAACCTTCTTCCTTTCAGGATCTGCGCTGGCGCCTGCTCGGGCCGCTGCGCGCCGGCTGGTCGACGTGCGCGGCGGGAGTGCCGGACGCGATCGACACGTTCTATTTCGGCGCCGCGGACGGCGGCGTCTGGAAGACGAACGATGCCGGCGTGACCTGGCAGTCGCTCGCCGACCGCGCGCCGTTCTCCTCCGTCGGCGCGCTCGCGATCTCCGCCGAGCGCGGGCCTTCGGCCAAGCGGACGATCTACGCCGGCAGCGGCCAGGTGCAGACCCGCTACGACGTGATGGACGGCACGGGCGTCTGGAAGACCGAGGACGAGGGGGCGACCTGGATGTCGCTCGGCCTCGCCGACACGCACCACATCGGGCGGATCTGGATCGATCCTCGCGATCCGAAGGTGCTCCTCGTCGCCGCGCTCGGCCACCTCTACGGCCCGAACGCGGAGCGCGGCGTCTTCCGGAGCCAAGACGGCGGCGCGAGCTGGACGAAGGTCGCGTTCGTCGACGAGAACACCGGCGCCGTCGATCTCGCGGCGGACCCGGCGACGCCGGACCTCGTCTACGCCGCGTTCTGGCAAGTAAGGCGCTACCCCTGGCAGGCCTACCACATCCCGCAGAACGGCCCGGGCAGCGGCATCTGGAAGTCGACCGACGGCGGCAGGACATGGTCCCGAGCGGGGACGAAGGGCCTGCCCACCGGGCCGCTCGGCCGGATCGGTCTCGCCGTCGCACCCGGCACCTCCGGCCGGCGGATCTACGCCGGGATCGACGCCGGCGCCGAGGGCGGTCTCTATCGCTCGGACGACGGCGGTGCGACCTGGATCGCCGCCAAGAAAGATCGCGCGCTCGCGAGCAGCTACTTCGCGAACGTCTTCGCCGACCCGCACGACGCCGATCGGGTCTACACGGTCGGCCAGTCCTTCCGCCGCTCCGACGACGCGGGCAAGTCCTTCACTTACGTCAAGGGCTCGCCGGGCGGCGACGACTACCACTTCTTCTGGGTCAATCCCGAGCACCCCGAACGGATGGTCCTCGCGAGCGACCAGGGCACCGCCGTCTCGGTCAACGGCGGGACCACCTGGAGCCCTTGGTACAACCAGCCGACGGGGCAGTTCTACCGCCTCTCAATCGACGACCGCTTCCCCTACTGGGTCTACAGCGGCCAGCAGGACAGCGGCACCACCGCCGTCCTCTCGCGCAGCAACTACGGCCAGCTCACCTTCCGCGACTGGCACCCCGTGGGGGGAGACGAGCGCGACGGCGACCTGCCCGATCCGACCGATCCGCGCATCGTCTTCGGCAGCGGCCTGGGCGGCAAGGTCTCGCGCTGGGATTCGGAAACCGGCCGCGTCGCCAACGTCTCCCCCTGGCCGATCTCGAGCTACGGCCAGCGTCCGCCGTCGGTCCCCAACCGCACGACCTGGATCACGCCGATCGCGATCGATCCGCTCCCGCCGCACGCGCTCTACCAGGCGACCCAGAACCTGTTCCGCTCGACAGACCGCGGGCAGACCTGGCAGCCGGCGAGCCCGGACCTGACGGGAGCGCAGCCGAACGCACCCGGCTGCGAGGCCGAGCCGCCGATCGCGCGCGCCACCGCCTGCGGCTTCGGCGTGATCTTCGCGATCGCGCCCTCCCCCGTCGCCGCGGGCCTGATCTGGATCGGCACCGACAACGGCCGCATCCAGGTGACCCGCGACGGCGGCACGACCTGGAGCGACGTCACGCCGCGCGATCTCCCCGATTGGAGCCAGGTCGCGGCGCTCGACGCCTCGCCGACCGATCCGGCGACGGCCTACGCCGCGATCGATCGCCACCGGCTCGACGATTCCGATCCCTGGATCGAGGTCACCCACGACTTCGGCGCCACCTGGCGGCGCGCCGATGCGGGCCTGCCGAAGGGCGCCTGGGTGAACGTCGTGCGCCAGGATCCCGCCCGCGCCGGCCTGCTCTACGCCGGCACCCGCACGGGCGCCTTCGTCTCGTCGGACGACGGCGCGACCTGGCTGCCGCTCCAGCTCAATCTCCCGCGCACGGCGATCAACGACCTCGCGGTCAAGGGCAAGGATCTCGTCGCGGCGACGCAAGGGCGAGCCCTCTGGGTGCTCGACGACCTGACCCCTCTGCGCGCCTTCGCGTCGGCCCCAGCGGATGCACCGACGCTCGCCCCGCCCGCGCCCGCGGTGCGGATGGCCGACAACGAGAACAAGGACACGCCGCTGCCGCCCGAGTTTCCGACCACGCCGAACCCGCCGGCCGGCGCGATCATCGACTACCTCCTGCCGCAGGCGCCGAGCGGCGCGGTCGAGATCGAGATCCGGGACGCCGCGGGCGCTCCGGTCCAGGCGTTTTCGAGCGACGACAAGCCGCAGCGCGCGCCGGCCCGGCAGTACTTCGCCGACCGCTGGCTCCGGCCGCTGCCGGTGCCGACCGCGAAGGCCGGGCACAACCGCTTCGTCTGGGACCTCCGCCTGCCCCAGCCCAAGGCGACCGACTACGACTTCACGATCGCCGCCACTCCCTATCGCGACACGGCGACGGTGCCCACCGGGCCGTTCGTCCTGCCCGGCAAGTACACCGTTCGCCTGACCGTCGGCGGCAAGACCTCCGAACAGCCGCTCGACGTCGTGGCCGATCCGCGGAGCCGCGCGACCCAAGAGGATTACGCCGCGCAGCTCGAGCTCGAGCGCACGGTCATCCGCAGGCTCGCCGAAACCGTCGACGCGCTCGAAGCCGCGGGCGCTCTCGACACCCGGCTCGCACCCGTCGCGACCGGCACCGCAAAGGCGTCGAAGAACGAAGCGGCGCGCGCCAAGGCGACTCGCGACGCGCTCGCCCCGCTCCTCGGCGGGGAGGCGAGCCTCGCGACGATCGGCGCCGTCCTCTCGGGGTTGGAAACCGATCTCGAAGGGGCCGACGGCCCGCCCACCGAGCCGCAGGCGCGCATCGCCCGGATCTACGGCGAACGGCTCGACCAGGCTCTCGCGGCCTGGAAGAAAACCGGCGCGGCGGCGCGGAAAGACTTCGGGGCGCTGCTCAGCAAGCCGCCTGCGAAGGACGCCAACGACGAGAAAAAGGGGACCGGCGGCATCGACCGGGATTAAGGTGCATGTCTCTTGACATGAATCGAGGAGGGGTCGCGTGATCCGTGCCGACGCCGCCAAATTATCTGCCGTCATTTCAATATACCTTGCGCTACTGAGCCTGGATCTCGGCGTCATCCACAGGGCTTGCCCGGGGGCACTCCCGTGCTGGGTCGGGCCGACGGTCGTGGGATTCTGGGTCTTGGTGCCACCGATCTGGTTCTGGTCCGAGTGGGTCGTGTTCTCCTCTAAGATGAATGACCCCAGGGAGCGAGAGCACGTCCAGCATCTTCACGATCTTTCCCGAAACGTTTGGCTGGCGCTGATCGCCATTTTGATCGCGCTGTTCGACCTCAAGATCTTTTCGGGAGGATGAAGTTGCCTGCGGGCTCGTGGATCCGAGCCTCGCTACGGCGCTGAGGTGCGCGAGCCCAACCCTTCGCGCTCTAGCGACGACTTCGCGGTGCGCGAGGGAGAATGCTGCGATGCCCGACGCACCGACGACGAATCCTTCCCCTGTTGCCGGACGAGCGAGCGCGAGAATGCGCAGTCCGGCCCTCTTCACTCCCCTCGCGATGCTCGCCTTCGCGGGCAACTCTCTGCTCTGCCGGACGGCTCTTCGGACGACGGGCATCGATCCGGCGGCCTTCACCGCGGCGCGCATCGCTTCGGGCGCCCTCGTCCTCTGGCTGCTCGTACGCCTGCGCGCTTCAGAGAGGAGCCCGCCGGCTTCGGCCGGCAACTGGCCCTCCGCCCTCGCGCTCTTCGGCTACGCCGCCGCGTTCTCCTTCGCCTACGTGGGACTGCCGGCGGGGACTGGCGCACTTCTCCTCTTCGGCGCGGTCCAGGCGACGATGATCCTCTGGGGCCTCAGCGCTGGCGAGCGCTTCGACGCAATCCAGATCACGGGTCTGATCGCAGCCTTGGGCGGCCTCGTCGCGCTCGTCCTGCCCGGGCTCGCCGCGCCGCCTCTCGGCCGCGCGCTCCTGATGCTCGGAGCGGGCGTCGCCTGGGGCGTCTACTCCCTCCGCGGCCGGGGAACGGCCGACCCGCTCGCCGCCACGGCCGGCAACTTCGCCCGCGCCGTCCCCTTCGCTGCGCTCCTTGTCCTGACTTCCTTCGCGTCCCTCCGCCCGGATCGCCTCGGCTTCCTCTACGCCGCCCTCTCCGGCGCTCTCGCCTCCGGCGTCGGCTATGCTCTCTGGTACACCGCCCTCCGCGATCTCACAGCCACCCGCGCCGCCGTCGTTCAGCTCTCGGTGCCGGTGCTCGCGGCAGCGGGCGGCATCGCCTTCCTCGGCGAGCCGCTCACCCTCCGCCTGGTTTCGGCCTCCACGCTCGTTCTCGGCGGGATCGCGCTCGTGATCGTTGAGAGGGGCCGGGCTCGGACCGGCCGAACCTGAGACGGATTCCCGCCAGAACCGGGGCAGTAAGACTGGATGTTGACGTCCCCGGAACCGGTTTCGGGACCCGAAGGTCGCTCTTCGGCGGCCCCATAACTCTCTTGGGCCGTCCCATCACTCTCTTGAGCTGTCCAATCACTCGATCGATCGATTCCATGACTCAATGGGACGATCGCATGAGTCAATTGGGCAGCCCAATGACTCTCTTCGACGACTCCATGACTGATTCTGAGCTTCCAACGACTCTGTCGAGCCTCATCACGACTCGACTGGATGATGGCATCACCTTATTGGACACTTCCATGACTCTATTGATCTGTTCTATCATTGTCCTGGAACAATCAACGACTCGATCGGCAGAGCGATTGAGCTTTGACTTCGCCGGTCCGTCTCTTTCAGGAGGGGAAATTGCCATGTCAGCCACCGGTCAGACCCTTGCCGAGCGCATGAGCCGCTGGGACACGTTGATCAGCAACCTCGAGCCCGCTCTCGCCGACCTGCCGCATTTGACCGGCGAGGCCGCGCAGCTCAAGACGATGATCGACCAGGTCCGCGACCTCGCGCACCGGCAGGACGCCCTGCGGGCGCAAGCGCAGGAGAACACCGCCGCTCTCAACGCCCTCGCGCTCCAGGCCGACAAGCTCCGCTACCGGATCGGCGCCGGCATCCGC
>DATMZM010000511.1:0-3114 GCA_035607445.1 Thermoanaerobaculia bacterium
CTCCAGAACGAAATGCAGGCCGTCTTCGACGGCTGGATCCAGCAGTCGGCCGTCGTCACCACGCCTTGGACGCCCTGGCAAACGCCGAATGCGGCGGGACTGGACGCGCAGAGCCTTCAGGCGTACATCCCGGCCACACCCGAGAACGTCGCCGATGCGATCGAGACCGAGTTCGAGCTGAACAACACGATGCTTCCCGAGAAGCAGAGCTGGCTGGCGAATCTCGCCCAGTTCCAGGCCGGCGGCGGCCAGGGATTCTTCGACGACACGGAAATCTTCCGCTGCACCGCCGGCAATCAGCAGCTCGCGAGCTTCCTCCTCGGCGCCGGCAACTTGAGCGTTACCCAAGAGCTCGTCACCGAAATCGACACGTCGAGCGGCGTGACGCTCACTTTCTCGGGTGGCGGAACGGCCGGTCCGTTCGATTCCGTGATCGTCGCGACGTCGGTGGCGATCTGGCCTTCCATCCAGGTCGATGGCGCCGCGTTCCCCTACTCGGTGATCAACAACGGGCCGGCGATCAAGTATTTGGCGCCGCTCTCGACGCGCTTCTGGATTCCGCAACAGCTCTCGCCGAGCGGCCTGTTCGACACCATCGGCATGACTTGGGAAGGGACCGACAACCAAGCCGATACCGCCGGATTCGACCTCACGGTTTTCGCCGGAGGCACGGCGGCGGCGATCCCGATCGCATATGAGAAAGCCCACGGGGAGGTCGATACCTATTACGCCCCGCTCGTCTACGAGCTTTATCCCGGCTTCGGGACGAGCGGCGGGACGTTCGCGAATTCCCCCGGCGATCCGTACATCAAAACCGGCTATTCCTGTCCCGGGCCAAACCAGGTGGTCGGCGCGCAGCAGAGCTACCAGACGCCTTACAACGGCTGCCTTTACGCGGCCGGCGAGCACACGTCGCCGGCCTGGTTCGGATTCATGGAAGGCGCTCTCGAGTCGGGCCTGGTCGCGGCGCTGCGCATGGCCTCGGCCGCGGGCGTCGATCTGTTGCCCGAATGGGGCGGGACGACGGCGCTCTAGCCCCTATCCGCGCAGTGCGAGCGCGAAGATCCCCGGCAGCTTCGCGACCGAGGGGGCGGCCTCGAAGCGGCAGAGCTTGCCGGTCAAGAGGTGCCCGGTCTTGTGGGTCGCGAACCAGACCGGCTTGGGCAGAACGCGGAAGGGGGCGCGGAGCACCGTCTTTTCGACCCGCGAAAACATCGGGGTGTTGTGGACCACGCCGACGCCCGACCGGATGTCGCGCCGGTCGTGCCCCGGAAAGGCGCCCCAGGGGGTGACGACCACGCCGTAGCCGATCGCGGCCCAGTGGTTGACCGCGACCGTGCCGTAGCGCAGATCCGCGATCGCCTGCTCGACCTCGCGTCCCAGCTCGCGGTTCCGCCGCGAGGCCGGGTGGACGAGGATCGTCGCGTTGAGCGTTCCCCAGAGCTTGTCGTTCGCGAAGCGCACGGCGGCGGAGACGAACTCGGCCGCCGTCGCCCCCGCGAGCGCGGTCTCGCAGAAGAGGCCGCAGAAGGCCTCGGTCGTGAAGCAGATCTCGTCCTTCGCCTCGGGCGAGGCGCCGGGGATGAAGCCCCACGGCAGGCGGTCTCCCGCGGCGCCCGGCGCGGATCCGAAGCGCTCCATCTCCGGGTGCGCCGCGGCGAAGGCGGCGAAGCGGTCGGCGGCCCCCGGGTAGTAGGCCTTGCGGGTGTCGACCGCGGCGAGCAGGCGGCGGATCTCGGCGAGGAACCGGTCGCGCAGCGGCCAATCCTTCCAGGTGACGATCACGCGCGTCGCGTTGCAGTTGAAGCCGGCGTTGTTGGTCAGCATGGTGACCACGTTCTCGGCCTGGTAGGCGAGGTCCGCGTCGCTCCAGGGGCCGGGCACCACGATCACCGGCGAGACGTTGCCGAGCTCGGCCGAGAACGGCTTGGTGTTGATCGGCTCGTCGCGCTCCTTGCGCGCGCGTCCCTCCGCGCCCGGGCCGTAGACGATCGCGTCGTAGGTCTTGTCCGAGCCGGTGATGTGCAGCTCGTCGACGCCCGGATGCGCGGCGAGGTAGGCCCCTTCGGCGGCCCCGCCGTAGGTGATCCGGAGGAACCCGCGCCGGACGAGCGGAGCGAAGACCTCGGCCAGGATCGGGCCGAGATAGGCGTTGACCGGATGCATCTTGAGGAGCACCACCCGGTTTTCGGCGAACAGCTTGTAGAGGGCGTCCATCGGGCCGATCGACGAGACGTTGCCGCCGCCCAAGACGAGCGCCACGCCTCCCGCGTCCGGATGGTCGTAGGCGACGGCCTGGGTCGCCGGCAGGCTCTCGGCGGACACCCCTTCCTGCATCCAGACTTCGCCGGTGACGCCGGTATAGAACAGCCGGTCCCAGGCGTCGAACGGGAACACCCGCGCCGCGACGCGCCCGTTCTCGAGCGTGCGCACCGGGCCCGAGATGCGCGGCTTGCGGCCCGCGGCCAGATCGCTCAGCGCCGAGCGCAGCAGGCGGAGGTTGCGGATCGTGAAATAGGGGCCGACGAGCGCTTCCTCTCCCCAGCTCGGCTGCCCCGGCTCGAGCCCCTCGGCGCGCGCGCAGGCCGCCGCCCAGCGGTCCGCCTGGGCCAACGCGAGCCGACCGACCTCTTCGAGCAACGCCGATCGCTCGGCGGGAGAGACCGCCACCCAGGCGCCCTTCGCAGCTTGCAGATCCGCGACCGTGCGATCCATCTCCTCGCGGCTCGAAGGGGGGAAATCAGTGGGGAAGGCGGTCTGGGGAGCGGGCTCGGTCAGGACGGCGGTCATCGGGGCTTCCTCCGGCGGTTTCGAGGTCGGAACCGCCGGAAGTTAGCACGGAATGCCGCAAAGCGGCATTCCGACCGCCGCGCCGGCGGATCGCCTTGCGAGCGGTGCCCAAACTCGCCCTACCGGGCTCAAACAGTTGCGCTCCGTCCTCAGGCGATCCAACCGCCGCTTCGTCAGCGAAGCCTCCCCCTCAGCAGCCGGCCGCGAAGGCGGCCGAGAAGTCCGAGAGGTCGGCGCCGTTGGTCACTCCATCGCCGTTCCAGTCGGCGTCACCGGTCGCGAAGTCGGCGAAGAAGGCGTTCTGGTCGTCCGCGTCGAGATCGC
>DATMZM010000192.1:0-2537 GCA_035607445.1 Thermoanaerobaculia bacterium
GCGATGCTCGCCGTGCCGCTCGGCGAGCTGGAGCTTTCGGCGTTGATGGGCCCCGACGTCGATCTCGCCGCGCTCAACGGCCCGGCGCGCTCGGTCGTCTCGGGGCCCGCGGAGGCGATCGACCGCCTCGCCGCCTCGCTCGACGGAATGGGCGTCGCGACCCGGCGCCTGCGCACCTCCCACGCCTTCCACTCCGCGATGATGGAACCGATCCTCGACGACTTCCGCGCCGCGGTCGAGGCCGTCGCGCTCCACGCGCCCGACCGGGCCTACCTCTCGAACCGGAGCGGCACCTGGATCGCCACGGAAGAGGCGACCGATCCGGGGTACTGGGCGGACCACGTGCGCAACCCGGTGCGCTTCGGCGCCGCGCTCGAAGCGCTCGCCGCGGATCCCGATCTCATCCTCCTCGAGGTCGGCCCGGGCACGGCGCTCGCGAGCCTAGCCCGCCAGCACCCGGAGGTCGGCCCGGCAGGGCGGACGGTGCTCTCGACCGCGGGCGAGGGCACGGAGGCCACGGACGCCGCGCTGGCGCTCGCCGGGGCGGTCGGCCGCCTCTGGCTCGCCGGTCTCGTTATCGACTGGACGGCCTACGAGGGCGGGGAAACGCGGCGCCGGGTGCCGCTGCCGACCTATCCGTTCGAGCGCCAGCGCTTCTGGATCGAGCCCAAGCAGATGGCCGCCGCGGTCCCCGCCGGCCCGCGCGACGTCCGCGCCTGGCTCCATCGCCCGGTCTGGACCGAGGCCCCGGCCGGATCGCCCCGGGCTCTCGCGGAGCGCTGGCTCCTCCTGCTCGACGACCTGGGGGTCGGCGCGGCGCTCGCCCGCCGGCTCGAAGACGCGGGCTGCACGGTCACGACGGTCACCGCCGGCTTCGGCTTCGAGGCCCTCGGCGAGCGCGCCTTCGCCGCGCGCCCGGGCTCGCTCAACGACGCCAAGGCGGTCTCGGCCGCTCTCGGCGAGGAGGTGCCGGACGCGATCGTCCACCTCTGGAGCCTCGGCCGGCCGGACGCCTACGTCGGGCTCGAGCTGCCGCGCGGAGTGGACGCCCTCGCGACCGTCGCGCAGGCGCTCGGCGGGCGCGAGAGCAACGAGTTCGAGATCGCCTGGATCGCCTCGCACGCCTTCCCGGTCCTTCCCGGCGAGCCGGTCGTGGCCGAGCGCGCGGCGGCGGTCGGCCTGCTCAAGGTGACGCCGCAGGAGATGCCGCACGTCGCGACGCGGGCGATCGACGTCGCCGAGGGCGAGGACGCGGAGGCGCTCGCGGAGCGGCTGTTCGCGGAGTTCCGGACGGCGCCTTCGGGCCTGCCGGTGGCTCTGCGCGGCGAGAAGCGCTTCGAGCAGGGCTTCGCGCCAGTCGCCTCGCGCGGCGCGGGAGAGGCTCCGGCGCTCCGCTTCCGCGACGGCGGCGTCTACCTGGTCACCGGCGGCCTGGGCCGCGTCGGAGGCCTGATCGCGGAGCAGATCGCCCGCCGCGCGCCGGGCGCCAAGCTCGCGCTCACCGCGCGCACGCCGCTGCCGCCCCGCCGGCAGTGGGACGCCGCGACCGACCCCGAGACGATCGCGCGCATCGAACGCGTGCGCGCCCTCGAAGCTCTCGGCGCCGAGGTGCTGGTGCTCGTCGCCGACGCGGGAGACCACGCGGCGACCTCGAAAGCCCTCGCCGCGGCGCGCGCGGCCTTCGGGCCGCTCCACGGCGTCGTCCACGCCGCCGGCCAGGTGCGCCGGGGCGTCGGGCCGCTCCTCGAGCTGGGCCCCGACGACGCGATGGCGCAGCTCGAGCCGAAGCTCGGCGGCCTGATGATCCTCGACGAGCTGACGGGGGAGGATCCGCTCGACTTCGTGCTCGCCGTCTCCTCGCTCGCGGGCGTCCTGGGCGGCCTCGACTTCGCGGCCTACGCGGCGGCGAACGCCTCGCTCGACGCCTACGCCCAGGAGCGCTCGCGCCAGGGCGCGCCCTTCCTCTCGATCGATTGGGACGGCTTCCGCTTCGATCCCACGCAGCCTGCCACCCGCGGCTTCCTCGGCATCTCGCCCGACGAGGGCCGCGCGGTCTTAGCGCTCCTCGAAGAGACGGCGGCCCTGCCCCAGATCCTGGTCGCGACGGGAGACCTCTCGGCGCGCGTCGACCAGTGGCTGCGCCGGAAGGCGGAGCCCGTGGGAACGACGGCCGCCCGCGGAGGCCATGCGCGTCCCGCCTCCCAGGGCGCCTACGTCGCGCCGCAAGGCGAGGTCGAGACCCGCATCGCGGACCTCTGGAGCGAGCTGCTCGGCATCGCCGAGATCGGCCGCTTCGACAACTTCTTCGAGCTGGGCGGCGATTCGCTCCTCGCGATCCAGGTCGCGGCGCGCCTGAAGAAGGCCGGGCTCGACGTCACGGCGCAGCAGCTCCTCTCCGCGCCGACGATCGCCGAGCTGGCGCGCGCGCTCGGGGCTCCCGGAATCCTCGGAGCGCCCGCCGTGTCCGCGGCCGCGATCGCCGAGGCGGCCGGGGGCGTGGTGGCCGAGGAGGCGGCTGCCGCTCCCGCCCGCCCGAG
>DATMZM010000416.1:0-11605 GCA_035607445.1 Thermoanaerobaculia bacterium
CTCCACCTGCTCGCGGGCGATCTGGCTCCAGGAGGCATCGTTGCCGACGATCGCGAGCACGGGAGCGCCGTGGCGGGCCATCGTGTCGAATTCGGCGAGGCTGAAGGCGCAGGAGCCGTCCCCCCAAAGAAGCCAGACTTCGGATGCCGGCCGGCAGAGGCTCGCGGCGAGGGCGAAGCCTCCGCCCACACCGAGGGTTCCGAAGACGCCCGGATCGAGCCATGAGAGCGGCTTCCGCGGCGCGATCGAGTAGGCCGCGGTGGCGATGAAATCTCCGCCGTCCGCGACCAACACGGAATCGTCGGGCAGCGCCTTGTCGATCTCGCGGCAGAGGCGCAGAGGGTTGACGCCGACCGGCAGCCGCTCGGCCGCGCTTTCGTCGATCTGGCGCTCCCGCTCGTCGTCGCGGGCGCGCAGCTGGCCGAGCCAGGCTCCCCAGCGCGTTCGACCGGCCGGCCCCGTCGCTTCGGCGAGATCGAGCAGCGCGAGGCCGGCGTCGCCTTCGATCGTGAGCGTCGGTCTCCGGTTCTTGGCGTACCCCTCGGTCGAGCGCGCCATCGCGACGAGCTTCGCGCCGCGGCCGATCTGGCGGCCGTAGTCGAGCCGGAAATCGATCGGCTGGCCGGCGAGGATCACGAGGTCGGCCTCGCGGAGCGCCTCCTTCCGCTTGTGCCGCAGCTGGAGCGCGTGCCGCGCGCCGAGCAGCCCGCGCGCTCCCCCCGCGAGGTAGACCGGAATCCCGAGAGCTTCGACCGCCGCGGCGATCCGCGGCACTTCGCCGAACGTGGCGACGGCCTGGCTGCCGACGACGAGCACCGGCCGCTCGGCTTTCGCCAAGAGAGTCGCGGCGCGGCCGAGGCGCGCGCGCGAGGGCACCGGGACCGCTGGCCGGCGCGGCGCACCTTCCTTCGCGCCGGCGCCGCGGAACAGCCGGTCCGCATGGCGGCCGAGGTAGGTTCCGAGCAGCCGGCTCTTCCAGTCCCTCCCCTTCCCCGCCGCCGCCCGGTACCAGTCGCGCACCAGCTCCTCGCCGTAGAGGAGGTCGACGGGCGTCTCCAGGAAGACCGGGCCGGGCACGGCGGCGCGCGCGATCGTGAAGCCCTGATGAACGGCGGGGGCGAGCTCGCGCACCCGCTCGCAGCTGCCGAGCCACTTGACCGCGCTGTCGAGAAGGGTGAGCTGATCGATGTCCTGGAGCGCGCCGCGGCCTCGCAGAAGGGTTCCGGTCGCGCCGCCGATCAGGAGCAGCGGCACCTCGGCGAGCTGCGCGTTTTTGAGAGCCGTGAGCGCGTTCGTGACGCCCGGCCCTGCCGTCACCGCGGCGACTCCGGGGACCCCGGTCAGGCGGGCCGTCGCGTCCGCCGCGAACACCGCGCTCGCCTCGTCGCGGACGTCGATCACCCGGATGCCCGCCCGCTTGGCGCCAACAAGGATCGGCGCGATGTGGCCGCCGCAGAGCGTGTAGAGGAAGCGCACGCCTTCGCGCGCGAGCGCCAAGCCGATCCGGTCGCCCCCGTGCGCGGGAGCGGGCGGCGCGGAAAAGCTCTCGGGAGTGGTCATCGGCGCGCGATTCTATGCGCCCGCCTGCGCCGCGGCGAGTTGTCCCGCTCGCCGGCCCGCGCGCACCGGAGAATTGTAGACGTCAAGGGAATTCGTCCCGCGGCGAATCCCGACCTTCGACCGCCATGGCCTCGAACGCAGTGGAAGCGCGGTGGCCGCCGAGCTTCCCGAGACCGCTGCTCTGCCGAGCAGCCTGGAGGTTGCAATGTCCAAATCCGTCCATCGGCTCCGCATTCTCGGATGCTTCGCGCTCGCAGCCGTCGCCCTGCCGGCCGCCGTCGCCGCGCAGCCCCTGCCGACGCCCAAGGACTTCGTCGCCAACCTGGACGTCCGCTGCTACGCGTTGGACGACCAGCCGCCGCTCAACGTGCCTCTCCACCTCGATCATTTGAACCCTTACTTCGTCGAGAAGGGTCTGCCGCCCGAGGACGTCATCCTGCAAAAGCCCCAAGAGCTGTGCGTTCCGGTCAAGAAGAACCAGATCCCGCCGCCGGACAACGTGCTGCCCTTCATCCGCTTCGTGGATTGGAAATGCTATGGCATCACCGGGCCGTCCCTCGATCTCGACATCCATCTCGACCACCTGAACCCGGAGATCCCGCCGCTGCTCGGCCCCGCGGTCGACGGCACGATCCGCGAGCCGCAACAGCTCTGCGTGCCCGTGCGCAAGAACAACCAGGTCCTCCCCATGGCGGTCGCCCAGCTGATCCGGTGGCTCGACGTCAAGTGCTACCGCTTCGAGCCCACGGTCCACGCGGGCGGGCAGTCGATCTTCCTCAACCATTTGAATCCGCTCTACGCCGCCATGCCCGGGCAGAAAGCGGTGTTCTCGACCGCGCCCGACCCCCAGCTGTGCGTGCCGGTGAAGAAGAACGGTCAAGCGCCGCCGGACGCGGTGGCGACGATCGTCGCGTACTCCGACGTCCTGTGCTACCCGGTGCAGGCGCCGCCGCTCAACCAGCCGGTCGTGCTCAACCACCTCAATCCGGTGCTGCGCGCGATGAACCTGCCGGCCGAGAACGTCTTCGCGGGCGCCACGACCAAGCTCTGCGTGCCGGTGGCGAAGAACGGGTTCTTCCCGCCGGGCTGAGGAGCGGAGAACCCTCGCGCGTCAAAGCGCAAAAAGACAGGGGCGCGGCTCGATCGTGCCCCTGTCGCATTTGCTCTCGTCCGATCTACTCCTCCGCCATGTGGGGATAGCGGAAGTCGGTCGGCGGCACGAAGGTCTCCTTGATCGCGCGCTGCGAGGTCCAGCGCAGCAGGTTCGCCATCGAGCCCGCCTTGTCGTTCGTGCCCGAGGCGCGGGCGCCGCCGAACGGCTGTTGGCCGACGACGGCGCCGGTCGACTTGTCGTTGATGTAGAAGTTGCCCGAAGCGTGGCGGAGCCTCGCCGTCAGGTGCGCGATCGCGCCGCGGTCCTCGGCGAAGACCGCGCCGGTCAGGCCGTAGGGGCTCGTCGTGTCGACGAGATCGAGGGCAGCTTCCAAGTCCGCGTCCTCGTAGACGTAGAGGGTCAGCACGGGACCGAAGATCTCCTCTTCCATCAGCTTGAAATGCGGATTCGTCGTCTGCACCACGGTCGGCTCGACGAAGTAGCCCACCGAATCGTCGCAGCTTCCGCCGAAGATCACCTCCGCCTCGCCGGAGCTCTTCGCGAAGTCGATGTAGCCTCGGATCCGGTCGAACGAATTCTTGTCGATCACCGCGCAGACGAAATTCCGGAAGTCGAGCGGCGTGCCCATGCGGACGGCGCCGAGCTGCTCCGCGAGCTTCGTGCGGACGGCCGGCCAGAGCGAGCGCGGCACGTAGGCGCGCGAGCTGGCCGAGCACTTCTGCCCCTGGTACTCGAAGGCGCCGCGGACGAGCGCCGTCGCATAGGCCTCGGCGTTCGCCGAGGGGTGGGCGAACGCGAAGTTCTTGCCTCCGGTCTCGCCGACGATCCGCGGATAGGAGCGGTAGCGCGGCAGGTTCTCGGCGATCGTCTTCCACATCTGGTGGAAGACCGGAGTCGAACCGGTGAAGTGGATGCCCGCGAAGTCGGGGTGCGAGAGCGCCGGATCGCCGACCTTGCTCGCCTTGCCCGGCAGGAAGTTGATCACCCCCGGCGGCAGGCCGGCGGCAACGAGGATCTGCATTAGCACCCAGCTCGAGAGCACCGAGGTCGAGGCCGGCTTCCAGAGCACGGTGTTGCCCATGAGCGCGGGCGAGGTCGGCAGGTTGCCCGAGATCGAGGTGAAATTGAACGGCGCGACGGCGAAGACGAAACCCTCGAGAGCGCGGTACTCGACACGGTTCCAAACGCCGGGGGACGAGATCGGCTGATCCGACGTCAGGACCTCCATGTAATGGGGATTGAAGCGCCAGAAGTCGATCAGCTCGGCCGCGGAGTCGATCTCGGCCTGGAAGACGTTCTTCGACTGATTGAGCATCGTCGCGGCGTTCGAGGCGTCGCGCCAGGGGCCGGCGAGCAGCTCCGCGGCGCGCAGGAAGACGGCGGCGCGGTCCTCCGGAGCCATCTCGGACCAGTCGTGCCAGGCGGCGCGGGCGGCCCGGGCCGCCTTCTCGACCTCGGCCGGGCCGGCCTGATGGAACTTCGCGAGCACGTGGCCGTGGTCGTGCGGGCAGACGGCCGTGCCGAGATCGCCCGGGCGGACCTCCTCGCCGCCGATGACGAGCGGGATTTCGATCTCTTCCGAGAGCACCGCCTGGAGGCGGGCCTTGAGCGACGCCCGTTCGGCCGAGCCCGGCGCATAGGCGCGCACCGGCTCGTTCGCGGGCGTGGGGATGCGGAAACGTCCGTGGGACATGCGATGGGCTCCTGGAGAGGGTGAGGAAGCGCGTCGAGGCGGCCCGGCGCGCTGTTTCGTGGAGAGACCCTATCCTACCGGCGCAAGGCGAGCGCCAAGAGCAGGAAGCCGCCGATCATGCCGAGGCCGCCGAGCGGCGTCACCGCGCCGAGCGTCCGCGGCGCGCCGAGGGCGAGGGCGAAGAGAGAGCCCGAGAAGACCGCGCCGCCGAGCGCGAGCGCCCAACCGGCGGCCGGCAGCAGCGGATGCGGGCGCCCGGCTGCGGCGAGTCCGACGAGGATCAGAGCGAGCGACGCGTACATCAGGTAGCGCGCCGCCGTCTCCCAGAGCGAGAGCGCATGGGCGTCGAGACGCTCGGCCAGCGCGTGGGCGCCGAACGCTCCGGCGATCACCGCGAGTGCGGCGCCCGCGGCGCCCGCGCTCCCCCAGCGCACGGCGGCTACAGCTCTCCGAGCCGGCGGATCGCGGTCACCCGCGCGCGCGGCACGACGATGCGGTCGAACTTCTTCCAGACGCCGAAGCGGGTCGCGTTCTCGAGGTACTTCGCGCGCGGCGCCTCGCCTTCGCCGCCGCGATGGACGTCGGCGTCATGGAGGATCACCCCGCGCTCGTCGACGTCGTCGCAGCGCCCGACGTAGAGCTCCGGCCCGTCGGTCTCGACCACGACCGTGATGCCGTGCAGCGGGTCCCTGCCCTGGTGGAAGGTTCCCATCCAGAGGTCAGGCCACGACCGCGCGGTGCTCGGCGAACGCCGCCTGGAGATCCGCAGCGACCTGATCGGCGGAGCGCCCCTCGATCCGGTGGCGGGGCAGGAAGTAGACCAGCTCGCCGTCCTTCCACAGGGCGATCGACGGGCTGCTCGGCGGGATGTCCGCGATGTAGCCGCGGGCGCGGGCGGTGGCTTCCAGGTCCTGGCCGGCGAAGACCGTCGCGACGCGGTCCGGCCGGTGCTCGCTCTCGAGGGCCGCGCGCACTCCCGGACGGGCCATGCCGGCGGCGCAGCCGCAGACGGAGTTGACGACGAGCATCGCGGTGCCCGACGTTTCGCTCATCCATTGGTCGACGTCGGCGGCGGTCAGCAGCTCTTGGACGCCGATCGAGGAGAGCTCTTCGCGCATCGGTCGAACGAGAAGTGGGCTGTAGGGCACGGTCTGTTCCTCCTGCCGCGACGGGCGCGGCGGTTTCGAATCTCCTCCATTCTAACCGTCCCGGCCGATCGCTGATTCCGCCCGCCTCGTCCCGGAGCTTCCCGGCGCGCGCCGGGCTCGCTTGCGCCCCCGCTTCAGCCCGGCGAGTCGGTCTTCCTCGGGTAGCCTTTCAGGAAGGGATCGAGGGCGCCGAGGGTCCCGCGCGGATCGAGGATCTCGACGCCCATGCCGGCGAGCAGGTTCGGCCCCCCGAGCCCCTCCGCGGTCTGCGGCTCGATCCGATGGACGACCCGGGCCCTCAGGCGGACCGTGCCGAGGAGCGGCGCGGGCAGGTAGAGGTCGATCTCCACGGTGGCGCCGATCGGCGCCGGGTCGCGGGTCGCGACGAACAGCCCGCCCTGGCTCAAGTCCCGCTGATAGACCGCGTCGAACTGTTCGACCGAGGAGAAGCGCACCTGGTACGGCGAGCGCGCCCCGATCGGCGCCGCGCCCGGCGGCGCGGCTGCGCCGGGCGCCGTGGCCGCGACGGCCGGCTCGGGCGGGGTCGGCTCGGCCGGCCGCTCGACGACTTGGGTCGCTTCCGGGAACAGCTCGCGAACGAGATCCGCGACCGGCAGGAAACGCACGCCCATCCCCGACAGGCCGAGCGCCGACATCTCCGTGCTCACCCGATGCGCGTGCGCGACCTCGGCCTCGACGATGAAGCCGCAGCGCGGGTCGAGGACCTCGACCCGGATCCGCGCCCCGCGCGGCGCCGGCTGGTGGGTGACGACGTACATCCCGGTGCCCGAGATGTTCGTCGTATAGCCGGTCGTCGTGCGCTCCTGGCCGACGCGCCAGAAGCGGACCGGCACCCGCCGGATGACCCGGTCGCTGGCCCGGCGATTGGATGTCATGGCGGAATTCTAGCGGACACCGGGGGCCGGCTCCCAGGAGCCGCGGGGCGCCCAGGGATTCGAGGTCGCCCGGACCAGCAGGCTCTCCTCGTCGCGCCAGTGGCGGTCGAACATGTAGATCCGCGGGTCGACAGGGGCCAGCTCGCCCTCCCGATTCCGCCGCCGGACCTCGAAGTGCAGCTGCGGAGCGAGCGCCCAGCCGGTGCGCCCGACGGCGCCCACCTGCTCGCCGCGCCGCACCTGCTGCCCTGGCCGGACGTCGCTGCGATCGAGCTGGCCGTAGACCGTGGCGTACGCGTCGCCGTGACGGAGCACGACGACCTGGCCGAGCCGGTACCAGGTGGGGCTCCGGCCGAGCGGGACCTGGCCGGCGAAAGCGACCACCCCATCGGCCGCGGCGTTGACCCGGGTGCCTTCGGGCGCCGCGAAATCGACCCCGGGATGGAACTCGAGCTCCTTGGTGAAGGGGTTGCGGTGGTTGCCGAACGGGGTGATCAGGACCAGGTCCTCGCCTTCGAGCGGGCAGCGCGAGGGAACGGAGCCGACCTCGGCGGGATGCGCGGCCTCGAACGCGCGCACCTCGGCGAGCCCGCGGTCGAGGGCCGCGAGATGGCGCTCGATGACGGCGCGGATCCGCTCGCCCTGGGTGATCGCCCCGCCGTAGATCGACTCGTCGTCCTCGGGCGGCGGCGGCAGAACCTCCGGGCGGCGAACCGGCAGCCCGTAGGCGAGGCGCAGCTCGGCGAGCTGGATGCGGAGCCCCTTGGTGCGTTGCTCGAGAGCGCCGAGCTCGCCGACCAGCGCCTCGAGCCGGTCGCCCTGGCGCATCCGCTCGAGCGTCAGGGTCCGGATCTCGACGTTGCCGAAGATCGCCCGCCAGACGTCGCGCGCGAGCGCGGTGCCGAGCGAGACCAGGAAGAGATAGCCGAGGATCAGCACCGACGCCACGGTCAGGCCGACGCGGGAGAGGAAGAGGTAGCGGACCCGCTTGCGCGCATCGGCCGGATGGATCTGGACCTCGACGATCCAGGGCCCCGGCGGCGGCCCGGCGGAGGTCCCGAGCGACGGCCGGCGGCGCGGGCGTTCCGGTTTGCTCACACCGAAATCCGTTCGGCTTCGTTCCTCCCGGCCAGGATCGCCTCGCTCGCGTGGCGCGCGATCGCGGCGCGCAGCTCGGCGTGTACGCCCGGCCCGCCGGCGACCACGTTGCCGCTTGCGAACGAGCCGTCTCCCCCGTCGACGTCCGTGACCACGCCCCCCGCCTCGCGCACCAGCAGGACGCCCGCCGCGATGTCCCACGGCGAGAGCCGGAACTCGAAGAAGCCGTCGTAGACGCCGGCCGCGGTATAGGCGAGGTCGAGCGCCGCCGCGCCGCAGCGCCGGATCGCCCGGACCTCCAGGAACACGTCGCGAAAGGCCTCGAGATAGAGGTCGAGGGTGCCGTGGGCGCGCCAGGGGTAGCCGGTCGCGAGGAAGGAGCCGCGAAGGCCCGGGCGCCGCGAGGCCGCCATCGGCGCGCCGTTCCACCGGGCGCCGCCGCCCGCGACGGCGGTGAACAGGTTGTGGCCCTCCGGATCGAGCACGACGCCCGCGAGCAGCTCCGCGCCCCGCCGGCAGGCGATCGAGAGGCAGTAGACCGGCAGGCCCTGGAGGAAGTTCGTCGTGCCGTCGAGAGGGTCGATCACCCATTCGAGATCGGAGGCGCCGCCCCGGTCCCGGCCGCGCTCCTCGGCGAGCACCTGGTGGTCGGGGAAGCTGTCGCGGATCCGCGCCACGATCACCGCCTCGCTCTCGGCGTCGGCGCGGGTGACGAAGTCGTTGTCCCCTTTCTTCCGGACGTCGAGATCGCCGGAGCGGAAGTAGCGGCGGAGGATCCCCGCCCCCGCTTCGGCCGCCGCGACGGCGGTGCTCAAGAGGTCGTCGTGCATCAGGTGGTCATTATGTCAGCCGCCGCCGTAGTAGGCCCGGATCGCGCCCTCCGCCTGCCGGCCGAGGAAGCGGAAGTCCGGCTCGGCGCCGCCCGCTCCCGCCTCGTCGCTGAACGACTTCCAGACGAACAGGCCGGCGAGCCAGGGGGGCCGCTCGAGCGCGGAAAAGAGCGCGGCGTAGGCGCGCGCCTGATCGGTCTCCGCATAGGTGCCGCCTTCGACGCTCGGCGCGCGCCAGGCGGCACGGCGGGCGGGAAAGCCGACCTCGGTCAGGAGCAACGGCCGGCCCGCCCGGGCGGCGAGCGCCGCGAGCCGGCGCGCGACCTCGCGCGCGCCGAGGGCCAGCTCGGCGTCGGTGGCGGACTCCCCCGGCGCGAGCGGGAAATAGGCGTCGACGCCGACCGCGTCGAGAGCGTCCCAGACCGGCACGCCCTCCGCGCGATCCCAGTTCGCGGCGTAGGTCACCGGGCCCGGATAGACGAGGCGCACCGCGGCGATCAGATCGCGCCAATCGGCCTCCCGCGCGAAGGTCCGGTCGAGCTCGGTACCGACCGCGAACAGGTCCGCCTTCGCCCAGGCGGCGAGGAACGCCTGGTGGAGGACGTAGCGCCGGTAGGCCGCGAGCCAGGCTCGCCAGTCCGCGGCGTTGCTCATCTCGACGTCCCCCGGCCAACTGTCGCGACCGACCCAGACGTGCGGCTTCCAGAGCACGCGGAAGCCCCTCTCGTGGGCGCGGCGCGCGGCGTGGACGAGGCCGGCGTCGGTCTCGGAAGCGGGGCTCGAGGCGAGCAGCTGCAGCTCCGGCGCGTGCGGATCCGGCTCGTAGGCGAACGGCATCAGCGAGACCGCGTCGGCGCCGAGCCCGGCGAGCCGGTCGAGCTCGCGGCCGACGCTCGGCGCGTGATACCCGCCGTCGACCGAGTTGAGCATCGCGAACGAGACGCCGCGGAAAAAGCGCGGCAGGGGCCTCCGCGCGCCCGCGGCCGGATCCTCCCGGGGCCGGGAGCCCAGGGCGGAGGCGGCGATCTCGGCGAGCAGCTTCGAGACCCGCGCGCGATCCGGGGGGCCGCCCGCGAGCTTGGCCGCCAGATCCGCGCCCGGCAGCCTGTCGATCAGGGCCGCCGCGACCGGCGTCGCGAGGGGGCCGGAGCCATCCTCCGCCCGTTCCGCGGCGGTGAGCTCCGCCGCGGAGGGAAACCCGCCCGCCCGCGCGAGCGCCGGCAGCCAGGCCGCGGCGTCGCGCCCGTACCAGCCGCGGGAGAGCCAGAGCGCGGCGCCGGCGGCGAGCTCCGGCGGCCAGCCGCGCGCCAGCCCCGAGCGCTCGACAAAGAGCTGCGCGAGGGCGAAGCGGAAGGCGTCCCGGTCCTCGGCCGCGTAGACGAGCGCCAAGTCCGCGCGGCCCCCCGGCACCGCGGCGCCCACCGCGCCGGTGTCGCGCGCCTGGGAGGCGTGGTCGGGCTCGACAACGAGGGTGACGCCGAGATCGCCGCCGTACGGAATCCGGATGGCGAGTCCGCGCGCCGTCCGGTCGAGGTCCGCGGCGAGGGCTGCGAGCTCCCCGCGGCGCGGCAAGGCTGCGGGACCGGCCGGCCCGGAATGCCCGGCCGGCGGGACGAGAAGGACGATCGAGCCGACCCGGATCGGCTCGGCCCGGGCGATCTCGGCGTCGCGCGCCGCGATCGTGTCGCGCTCGCCCGCCGGGTCGATCCTGTAGCCCTTCCCCGGGGCCTCCGCGGGCACGAACCGGCCGCTGCGCGAGAGCCAGGGCGTCTCGCGGACCAGGTAGTCGCCGAGCGGCGCGGCGGCCCGGCGCCGCGCGATCCCGGAGAGCGCCGGGAGCAGCCCGTCGAGCGTCTGGCCGAGCGCCCCGGCGTCCCGGCCGGCGACCAGCCAGGTCGGGCGCTCGGCGCGCACCAGGCGCAGCGAGAGGGTCTGCCCGGGGCTCGCATAGCGGCTGCCGCCCAGCTCGAAGGCATCCCCGTCGAAGCGGACCGGCAAATCCGCGGCGAGGGCGGCAAAACGTTCCGGGGCGGGAAGCCGCGCGACCTCGACCCGGACGTCCGCCCGCGCGTCCGGAGAAACGCCGAGGGTGACGCGCGGAACCGGCCTGCCGGCCCTTTCCGAGTCCGAGCGCGCGACCCAACGGAAGAACGAGCCCCCGCGGATCGCGGCCTCGAGCTCGGCGTCCCCGGCGGGAAGGACGACGGAGATCGAAGGCGTCGGGCTCGAGGGCGCGGAGGGGGCGGAGATCGGCGGGGGCACCGGCACGATTCCCGGCGCGGCCTCGGGCCGGGGGCGACAGGACGCCCCGATGACGGCGAGGCCCCAGGTCAAAAGGATCGGCCACGGAAGAGAGCGGGCGCGAAACATGCACTCGGAGGATACCCGTGAACACTCGCTTCCTCGGCGGGGTCGCTCCTTCGCCGAAAAATTCGTCGAACCTGCAATTTGACTGTCCCCGAACGGGGCCCAGCGGAAACCTTTCTTCGATAGAGGGCTTGGAATGCCGGCTTTCCGGCCCGGGAGGAAACCCTGTGACGGATCCCTTGATGGCCGAGCAGATGGAGAGCTTCCTGCGCGCCCGAACCAGCCGCGAGGAGAACCAGGAGATCGTGCGGCGGCTGCTGCGCGGCCAGTCCTCCGAGCTGGCGCGGGCCGTCTCCGCGCGGACCGGCGTCGCCTCGGCGCTCTCCCGGTTCGGCACGCACGGCTCGGCGCGCGCCGACGAACCGGACCGCTACGCCGAGGCCTTCGCCAAGGTGCTCGGGCCGGACACCGAAACGGAGAGCCCCGCCGAGCTCGCTTGGCATCCCGCGTCTGCCCTGGCCAGCTGAAGGCGGGACGCCGGCTCCCGCTCGCTTTTCCCCGGGACGTCGCCGGGAAGTAACGAGGCCGCCCGGTCTCGCGCCCACTCGATTCGAGTCCCGCTTCGACGGGTGGGTGACACGTATTTCTCAGCGCCTCTTCGTATGCGCAAGTCTTAGGTGCGTTTGACGTTAGGCGTCGTTCGCCCTAGAGTCTTTTTTTACCCTTTCGATGCCCGCGGGCCTCGGGTCGCGCTCGCGCGCCGGAGCCACGGTTCTTTCGACCTCGGCGGCCCCTCTCCAGGCGAGAGGACCCTCTCCAGCCGCCGCGGATCTCGTCAATCCGGGGAGGATTTTCTAAGGAGGCAACGGATGAAACACGCCAAGCTTCTCAGCCTTGCCCTCGCTCTGAGCCTCGCGATCGCCGCGTCGCCGGCGTTCGCGGAGGATTTCGCAAGCCAG
>DATMZM010000080.1:0-3015 GCA_035607445.1 Thermoanaerobaculia bacterium
GGCAGATCGACCGGCCGTTCCCCTTGATCGACGACGACGATCTCGACGGGCCGGCCTTGAGCGCGCAGCGCGCGGAGGCAGGCTTCGAGGTGAGGGCTCTTTCCCAGGGTCGGAACGACCGCCGCCACTCTCATTCCCAGACCAGCTCGGCCCGATCGAACAGCATGCCGTTCGCCATTCCGCCCGGCGGCAGCTGGCTCGCGGGGGGAGGCAGCGAGATCGAGAGGGGTGCGCCGGCCGGCCAATCGACGGGGCCGACCGTGCGCGCTTCCCAGATCCGCTCGGAGTGAAAGCGGAGGGTGGCGAGCGGCAGCCCACCGGCCTGAACCTGGACCGCGAGATCCCCCGGGTGGTGGCGGATGAAATAGCCGTGGAGCACCAGGCGAAGCCTGTGCCCTCCCGGCGACACCGGGGCCTCCATCCGCTCCCCTTCGCGCAGCACCCAGGTGCCGCGGAAGCGGGTGCGATCGACCACCCAGCGTTCGGGGTCGAGGTGCCCGCCTTTCTTCACGACCTGCTCGTCCTCGAATTCGACCACTCGCGTCGGCAGGCGAAACGCCGCCGAGGGAAGCGCCGCGAGCAGACCGAGCCCTGCGGCGATCCCGAGCAGGCCGGCAAGGCCGGCGGTCACCCGGCGTCCGGTTCGTCGCCGTAGGGCGCCCGGGGCTTGTACGAACAGGACCAGGACCCCCGCGAGCAGCATCGCCGCGGGGAAGATCCAGGTCGCAAGACGCGGCCGGATCGAGCTGGGGAAGAGCCGCGCGAGATCGAGGCCGAGGCGCGAGGCGAGGTGATCGAGCAGATAGGTGCGGCCGTCCGCGAAGTTGTAGGTCCACCCCGGCACGGCGATCCAGAGCAGCGCGAGCGCGAGAGTCAAAAGGCCGAGGCCCCCAATCAGTGCCCGCACTCCCAGCCGTCGGCGCCGGTCGGCATAGGGCGCCACCGCGAGCGCCAGGAACGGCAGCATGATCAGGGCGTAGCGAAACGGCGGAGACCAGCCGCCGTACCACTCGGAGCGGGGCGCCACGACCGCCAAGTAGGGAAACGCGAACACCGCGAGATCGAACGGCAGCGGATGGCGGCGGAGCAGCAGGGCGCCGAGCGCCAAGAGCGCGAGCAGCCAGATCGGCGCCGCGCCGAGCAGGCCGAAGCCCGCGTCCCAGAAGATCCCGAGGAATCCTTTGGCGTAATCGACGAACCCGTAGGAGGTCGGCTCGACCTCGTGCCAGGTGTGAATCTTGAGCGGGTTGCCGTAGAGGATCTGGTTGTGGAGCACGATTCCGGCCGCGACCAGGCCGAGCAGGGTCGCGAGCACCAGCAGCGGTTTCTTCGGCCGGCCGCCGTACCACCAGGTGAGCACGAGCAGCGGCCCGGCGAGCAGGATGAACCGGATCTTGAGCAGCGGCAGCACGAGGATCGGCAGACCGATCGCGAGCCACCGCCGCCAGTCCCAGGTGCCCGCGAAGGGGGCGCGAATGCGATCGATCGCGATGGCGGCAAGCAGCGCCGCCGGGACCTCCACCCAGACCTGCGCGGAATAGAGCAGCAACGGTGGCGAAAACGCCGCGAGCGCGTAAGCCAGCAACGCGCCCGAAGGGCCGATCTGTGGATACCGCCGGGCGAGTCGGAGGGTCATCCAGGCGAGCGCCGCGGCCATCGCCGCCATCGTGGCGAGCGCCCCGGGGAGCCCCGCGATCCGATAGCTCGGCGCGAGCAGCAGCGGCAGCATCTCGTTGTGCCGCGAGTAGAGCTCGCCATGCGAGCCCACCGGATCGCCCGGCTGCGGCGCGATCGGCCGCCGCATGAAGTGACGCCACTCCTCCTGCTGGTAGTCGTCGGTCAGATTGGCGTCGAAGTCGTAGGCCAGGCTGTGGGTGATCAGTAGGTAATAGGGCTCGTCGCCGTCCGGCGGCCGCTGCTCCGAGGTCCAGGGCAGAATCGCGAGATACGCGAGCAGCGGCAACGCAAAAAACGGCCAGGCGGGCACCTCGGGAATCGCCGAGAGAGCCGCGCCTTTCGGTTCGGCGGTCCCGAGCAGTGGCCGGAGCGCGAGCGTCTGCCGCGCCAGACGGTGGGCCAGAATGAGCGCGAAACCGGCCGCGAGCACCGGCTCAGCCCCCGAGATTCCGAGATGCCCCCGGCCGATCGCGAGCAGCGCGAGGAGCACGAGGGCTATCCCTTCGGCCAACGCCGCCGCGGGAGGAATCCGCCGCGCGCCGAGCCGGATGGCCCCCCGTTCGAGCAGGACGAACCCGGCCATCAGGACGGGGAGGAGGACGATGGTGCCGCGGAGGGGATCGTTGGCGGAGAGGGGAAGGAAACGCCAGAGCGCCCAGGAGGCGGCGAGGCTAGCGGCAACAGCGACTCCGAGAGCGGCACGCGTTGATTTCACGGCAACGCCCTCGCGGCCCTCACCCCCGGCCCCTCTCCCAAAGGGAGAGGCGAGAACGGCCAGGAGACGCTTTTGCTTTGCTCCCCTCTCCCTTTGGGAGAGGGGCCGGGGGTGAGGGCTGTACGGCCGGGCTTTCCAGGCCCCGGGCCGCATCTGCGGTATCGTCTCCCCCCGTGAACCCCAACACCCAACGCCTCAAAAACGCCCTGGCGCGCCTTTTTTCCGGGCTGCCGGTGCGCGGGCCGGTGATCTCCCCCGAGGTGCCGAACGACCTGTTCCAGGCGCATCGTTCTTTCTACGCGTTCGCGGCCCGTTTCGCCGCGGATCGCGAGGTGCTCGACCTCGGCTGCGGCACGGGATACGGCACGGCGGATCTGGTCGAAGCCGGCGCCCGGCGCGCAGTGGGTATCGACCCCGAGCCGCGCTCGATCCGCTACGCGAAACGCCGGTTCCGCGCTCCGGGTCTCGACTTCCACCAGGCCGCGGCGGAGCACCTGCCGGCCCAACTCGGCACGTTCGATCGGATCGTGCTGGGCAACGTTCTCACCCACCTCGCCGACCCGGAAGCCGTCCTGTCCGCCGCCGCCGCGCACCTGGCTTTCGATTCGCCCGACTCGCCCGGC
>DATMZM010000106.1:0-3356 GCA_035607445.1 Thermoanaerobaculia bacterium
CGCAGAGCGCCCCAGGCGAGGGTGCGCTCCTCGCGCGCCTGGTCGAGCGCCAGCCGGGCCCCGAGGATCTCCCCCTCGACCAGGCTCGCCTCGAAGGGAGGATCGGCACCCGCCGCGAGCCGGGCCCGCGCCGCGGCGAGCCAGGTTTCGACGGTCGAAAGCTCGGCGGCGCGAAGAGAGAGGATGCGCTCGGCGAGCCAGGCGTCGAGATAGGCCCGGCGCAAGCGAAGCCGGGCTTCGCGCGCCGCGCCCTCCCGCAGGGCGGCGGTGGCGGACGCGACCTCCGCCGCCAGCCGATTCCGCGGCTCGGAAGCGAGGGCGAGCGGCAGCTCGACCTCGACCGCCAGATCGCCGGTCGTGGCGGACGGCCCGCGCCGGGGGCCGGTCGCGATGCCCACGGTCGGTCCCTCGCGGAGATGCCCGCGGCCCGCGCCGAGAAGCTGGAACGGCTCGGCCAACCGGGACTCGACGCCGAGCGCCTCGACCGACGGCAGAGCGCGCTTTGCGATCTCCTGGAACGAAAGAGGAACGGAGATCGGGCCGGGCTCAGGGAGCGGCGGCTCCGAAGGCCATGCGGCAGCGGAGACGAAGAAAATCGAGAAAGCGGCCCAGCCGGCCGCGAGCAGGCTTCGCATACGGAGACCTCGACTCGTCGAGCGCGCGAGCGCGCGCATCCGGGACGCCGGAAGAGGAGGTCAGGCGAAGCGGGGCACGTGAAGGACGCCGCGGGGAGCGGCGAAGCGAGGCGACTCGTCGGCGGCCGGGGAAGCGAAAGCCGTCGTCGAGGCCGAGCCGAGATGCGCGAGCACGGCCGTCGCCGGGACCACGGGGGCGCACGAGCACGCCGCGCAAGCGGTCGTGCAAGGCCCGCCGTCCTCGCAGCCGTCCGCGCAACCGAGATCGGTCCCGAAGGCGGTCGCCAGGACGACGAGCGCGAACAGCGCCAGCAGGAGAAACGAAAAGGGCTTCACGCGGCAGGAGTTATAGCAAGCGGCTCGCGATCCGGGAAGTCCCGGGAGGGATCCGGGGCCCGCCGGGCCGCCGCCGCGCCCTCGGGCTGCTCTGCCGTCCGAAGGCGTCGAGCGACGGATGGGGAACGGCTGGCTAGTCGTCGATGTGGGGGATCGAGCGCAGGTACTCGTAGATCGCCGCGATGTCGTGGTCCTTCATCTCCTTGAAGATGGGCCAGGGCATGATCTGCAGGATCTCGTCCGGATCATCGGGATCGTGGCCGGTGCGGATCAGCTTCTTGTACTCCTGGAAGGTCAGTCCGGCCGGCTTGCCGTCGGCATCGGGCGTGATGTTGGGAGAGACGATCCCGTTTCCGAAGTCCCGCCCGCCCGCGAGGTAGCGCGCGGCGTTGATCTGTTTCGGCTGGCCGAGATACGGATCGTGGCCGGGCGCATAGGATGGGCTCGTGTGGCAATCGTTGCAGCCCGCCTGGGCGTTGACGATGTAGCTGCCGAGCCCGACCAGCGCACGGTTGCGTCCGTGGAGCTTGAGCGGCACGGGCGCGATCAGATAGCCGCGGATGATGCGGCTGGTTTCCGGATCGACGGGGTTCCGCTGGCCCACCGGCCCCGCCTGACCCTGGCCCGCCAAGACGCCTCCGGCGACCAGGACCGCGAAGGCGGCCGCGATCCAAAGCGTTCTGCGCTTCATGAGGGTTCCTCCTTCGGAGCTTCGATACCCGCGATTGGGTATCGCCGCTGGCAGACTGCGAGGTAAGCAATCGAGATGCCGATCGGGCATCCTCCGGGGGAGAAGAAACCCTTTCGGAAGGCCGCGAAAATCTTGCCGAACGGCTTTCCGGAAAGCTCAGAGGCCGAGCGCGCGGAAGGTCTCCGCCCGGATCGTTTGGCGCGCGGTCGGAAAGTCGCCCCAGGGATCCTTGCGGAGCTTTGCCAAACGCGCGGGCACGGTCTCGACCGTCAGCTCGTCGGGGTGCACGCCCGGAAGCTCCGCCCAGGCGAGCGGCGTCGCGACCGTGGCGCCCGGGCGCGCCCGGGTCGAGTAGGGGAGGATCGCCGTGGCGCCCCGGGCGTTGCGCAGCCAGTCGATGAAGATCTTTCCGGCGCGCGCGGCCTTCGACGCCTTGCTGACGTAGAGATCGGGAGCGCCGCGCACGATGCCCTCCGCGAAGGCGCGGGCGAACTCCTTGATCTCCGGCCAGGAACGGCGGCGGCTCAAGGGCGCCACGACGTGGAGTCCCTTGCCCCCGGTGGTCTGGACGAAGCACGCGAGGCCGATCTCGGCCAGGCCCTTGCGCACGAGCTGCGCCGCTTGGACCACGCGCGGCCAGGGCACGGCGGGGTCGGGGTCGAGATCGAAGACCAGCCGGTCGGGGCGCTCCAGGTCGCCGGCCGAAGCACCCCAACCGTGCAGCTCGAGGACGCCGATCTGCACCAGGGAGACGAGGCCCGCGAGATCCTCGACGTACGGGTAGGGCTCCTCGCCGCCGTCCCCTTCGCGGATCGCGACCGAGCGGACGGCAGCGGGCATCCCCTCGCCCAGGTGCTTCTGGTAGAAGCAGCCCTTCTGCCGCCCCTGCGGGCAGCGCACGAGCGTCAGCGGCCGGCCGGCCAGGTGCGGGAGGATGAAGCGCTCGACCGCCTGGTAGTAGAGAGCCAGGTCGAGCTTGGTCACCCCCTGTTCGGCGTAGAGGACGCGCTCGGGATGGCTCAGGGTGACGCCCGCGACGACGGGCTCGCCTTTCTCCGGAGCCGGGTTCCGGATCGTCTTCCGGGAGGCGGCGGCCGGCACTTCCTTCCGGGCCTTGCGGGCCTTGCCGCTTCGCGAGGTGGAAGCGGTCACCGGCGCCGGCTTTTCCTGCTCCACTTCGCGCGCCGGCTTGTCTTCCCGCAGGCCCTGGAACGAAGGGTGCCGCAAGCGCCCGTCGTCGGTCCACTCGGTGAAGGCCACCTCGGCCACCAGCTCGGGATCGACCCAGGTGACGCCCCGCGCCTCGGCCCCTCGCGGAGGATCGTCGAACGGCGGGGTGGCGCGGGCGAGCGGCTTCAACCGGCGGGTCAAATCGGCGAGCGTCGCCGCGTCGAATCCCGTGCCGACCTTTCCGGCGAAGCGCAGCTTGCGATCCCGGTAGACCCCCACGAGGAGCGCGCCCAGGCCGGAGCGCGAGCCCTGGGGCGCGGTGAACCCGCCGATCACCAGCTCCTGCCGCGCCAGGCACTTGACCTTCAGCCAATCGCCGCCCCGACCGCTCCGGTAGGGGGCGTCGCGCCGTTTCGCGACGATCCCCTCGACGCCGAGCTTGCAGGCCTGGCGATAGAAGGCCTCCCCCTGACCCTCGACGTGGTCGTTGTAGCGCAGCACGTCTTCACTGGAAGCGGCGAGCA
>DATMZM010000058.1:0-5964 GCA_035607445.1 Thermoanaerobaculia bacterium
GAGCTTCCGTACGCCGATCTCGGCTTCGCCCGCCTCGACCTCCACCGCGAGCTGCGCAACGGCTTGCCCGAAGCGGTCTACGCCGAGGGGAAGCGGCTCGACGACCTCCGTCGTATCGCGGCCCGCTTCGTCGAGGCGCACGGCCGCCTGCTGGTCACGCGGCTCGCGCCCGAGCCGGCCGCGGTCTTGGCCGTGGAGATTCCGGACGCCGTCTACCACGAGCGGGCGCGGATCCTGACCGCCGGCGGGCCGGTCGAACCGGTCGAGGGAATCATCGCCGTGCTCGCGGCCGGGACGTCCGATCTCGGGGTCGCCGAGGAGGCGGCGGTCTGCGCCCGCTGGTTCGGGGCGACCGTCGAGACGAGCTACGACGTCGGGGTCGCCGGGCTCCATCGCCTGCTCTCGCAGCTGCCCGCGATCCGCAAGGCGTCGGTCGTGATCGCCGTCGCGGGCATGGACGGCGCTCTGCCGACCGTGGTCGCGAGCTTGACCCCCGCGCCTGTCGTGGCCGTCCCCACGTCGGTCGGCTACGGTGCCGCGTTCGGCGGCCTGGCGCCGCTCCTGACCATGCTCAACGCCTGCGCGCCGGGGATCGGGGTGGTCAACATCGACAACGGGTACGGGGCTGCGGTCCTGGCGCACCGGATCGCCCGCTCGGCCTCCCGCCGGACATAGATCCGGTCGCAGGATCGACGGGATCTACGCGCTTTCGTCCCGCCGCTCGACCAGCATCGCGTCGCCGTACGAATAGAACCGATAGCCGGCGGCGATCGCCTCGGAATAGGCGGCGAGGAGGCGCTCCCGGCCGGCGAACGCGCTCACGAGCATCAACAGAGTCGAGCGGGGCAGGTGGAAGTTGGTCAGGAGCACGTCGACCGCGCGGAACCGGAAGCCGGGCGTGATGAACAGCTCGGTCGCCCCGGACCCCGCCGCGATCTCACCTTCGGCCGCCGCCGATTCGAGGGTGCGGACGACGGTCGTGCCGACCGCCACGATCCGCCCGCCCGCGCGCCGGGCCTCCGCGATCGCGCGGGCGGTCTCCCCGGGGATCTCCCAGCGCTCCCTCTCCATCCGATGCTCGTGGACGAGCTCCGCCGTGACCGGCTTGAACGTTCCGATGCCGACGTGGAGCGTGACCTCGGCGAGACCGATCCCCGCGGCGCGCAGCTCGTCGAGGAGCGCCGCCGAGAGATGAAGGCCGGCGGTGGGAGCCGCGATCGCTCCCGGGCGCCGGGCGTAGACGGTCTGATAGCGCTCGCGGTCGTCCGCGTCGTCGGACCGCTTGATGTAGGGCGGCAGCGGCACGTGCCCGAGCCGGTCGAGGTGAGGCTCGATCTCTTCCGAGAACCGGACTCTCCGCCGGCCGTCCTCGCCGAGCGCGAGCACCTCCGCGGCGAGCCCGGGGGCGAGCTCGATCTCGCAGCCGGGGCGCGCCCGCTTGCCCGGCTTGGCGAGGGCGTCCCAGGTGCGAGGGCCGACCTTTTCGACCAGCAGCAGCTCGACTTCGCCACCGGCTTTCCCAGCGGACGACGATCGGCTCGACGAGCGGCCGAACAGGCGGGCCGGGATCACCCGCGTGTTGTTGAGGACGGCGAGATCCCCCGGCCGGAGCAGCCGGGGCAGATCGCGGACGCGGGAATGCCGCTCGGTGCCCTCCCGGTCGAGCACCAGGAGCCGGCTTTCGCCGCGCGGCGCGGGACGCTCCGCGATCGCCGCCGCGGGCAGCTCGTAGTCGAAGTCGCGGGTCAACACGTCAGGCGCGGGCGGCCGGGCGGAGGCGGGGATCGCCGGCGTCCCGCAGACCGTCGCCGACCAGGTGGAACGAGATCACCGCCAGGCTGAGCGCGACGCCCGGAAAGGTCGCGATCCACCAGGCGGAGGCGAGCTGCGCCTGACCGTCGGAGATCATGTTGCCCCAGCTCGACCGCGGCGGCTGGATGCCGAGCCCGAGGAAGGAGAGCGCCGATTCGATCAGGATCATCCGCCCGGCGAGCAGCGCGGTCTGGACCAGGATCGGGCCGAGAGCGTTCGGCAGCAGGTGGTCGGCCCAGATCGCCGGCCAGGAGCGGCCGAGGCCGCGGGCGGCGAGGACGAACCCCCGTTTCTTGAGCCCGAGCAGCTGGGCGCGCACGATCCGCGCGAGCCCGGTCCAACTGATGAGTCCGAGCACGAGGACGAGCAGGGTGTCGCTCGGCTTGAAGAGGGCGGCGAGTGCGATCAGCAGGAAGAGGTCGGGGAAGGCGAGCAGGGCATCCACCGCGCGCATCAGGATCGCGTCGAGGACGGGTCCGCCGAGGGCGGCGAGCGATCCGACCGCGATCCCGAGCGTGAGCGCGAGCCCGACCGCGAGCCCGGCGACGGCCAGGGAGACGCGCGCGCCATGAAGCAGCCGCGAGAGGAGGTCGCGCCCGAACTTGTCGGTGCCGAGGAGGTAGTGCCGCCGATCGGCCACGCCGTCCGGGGTCAGGTTCGCGACCTCGGCCGCCGCCAAGGTCGCGCGCGCGCCGAGGCGCTCGAATTCGAGGCCGCCCGGGGTGCGGCGGACCGAATCGGCGAGCAGCCAGCCGCCGCGCCGCAGCGCGATCGCGGCGAGGTCGGTGCCCGGCGGGCGCTGGGCCGCCGCGACCGGGTCGAGCTGCTCGTCCGGATCGTACGGCGCGATCCAGGGCGCCGCGGCGGCCAGCAGACCGAGCGCCGCAAGAAGGACGACCCCGAACGCGAGGGTGGGGCTACGCATCGCCTGGCCGCGGTTCGGCCGCGGCGTGCAGCACGTCGGCGGTCGGATCGACCGCCGCGTGGAGCAGATCGGCGGCGAGGTTCGCGAGGATCACGAGGGCGCCCGAAAACGCGGTGGTCGCGAGGACCACCGGATAATCGCGGCCGGTGACCGCGACGAACGCGATGCGGCCGAGGCCGGGCCGGGAGAAGACCACCTCGGTGATCAGCGCGCCCGAGAGCAGGATGGGGATCGAGAGCGCGAGCACCTGGAGCACCGGGGCGAGCGCATTGCGCGCGGCGTGGACCCAGATCACCCGCCAGGCCGGCAGGCCGCGGGCGCGCGCCATGCGGACCCATTCCTGGCCGAGCACGTCGAGCAGGCTCGTCCGGACGAAACGCGCGAGCGCTCCCGACTGGGCGACCCCGATCACGGCGGCCGGCAGCGCGACGTGGCGGGCGAGATCCGCGCCCTGGGCGAGGAGCGAGAGATCGCCCGAGTCGATCGAGCTCAAGCCCCCCGCGGGCAGGATCGGCCAGCGGACCGCGAAGGCCAGGATCGCCATCAGGCCGAACCAGAAGACCGGGATCGAGAAGAGGACCAGCATGACCGCGCGGATCGCGTGATCGAGCGGCCGGTCGTGCGCGAGGGCCGCCGCGGTGCCGAGCGAAAAGCCCAGGATCATCTGGATCAGGATGGCGGCGGAGGCCAGCTCGAGGGTCGGCGGGATCGCCTCCGCGACGATGTTCGCCACCGGACGCGCCTGGGCGAGCGACACGCCCCAATCGCCGCGCAGCGCGTCGCCGAGCCAGAGCGCGTACTGCTCGGCCAGAGGGCGATCGAGGCCGAGGGTCTTGCGGAGCTGGGCGCGGTCCGCGGCGCTGAACCGCGGGCTCTCGGTCAGGAAGGACGGGTCGCCCGGCGCCGCGTGGGCGAGGAAGAAGACCGCGGTGACGACCAGCCAGAGGAGGAGGGCCGCGGTCGCGAAGCGCCGGGCGAGGAGGGCGATCACGGCCGGTCTTCCGCCTGAGGAAACGGCGCTCGGGACTCTCCGGCCGGCGGGTTGACCGCCACCGCGCTCAGCGCGCGGCGCCGGTCCCGGCCGGCTCGACCCACCAGCTGCGCAGGTTGAACAGCACGAAGGCCGGGCTCGGTTGGACGTCGTGAACGCGCCGGTTGATCGCCATCAGGCGCTGCGATTCCCACAGGTAGGTCCAGGGCTGGTCGCGTTGGACCAGCGCCTCGATCCGGTGCAGGATCGGCACGGTCTTGTCGATGTCGGGCTGGCTCGCCGCGGTCGCGAGCAGGCGGTCCATCTCGGGGTGCGCGTAGCGCGCGAAGTTGTTGCCGTCCTGGATCGCGCGGCTGTCGAAGGCGGTGGTCAGGTCGAGGCTCGTATCCATGCCGAGACCGATCGTCACGGCGTCGAACGTTCCGCCGTCGAGCTGGGCCGCGAGAGCGTTGAATTCGACCACCCGGGGAACGACAGCGACGCCGACCTGTTTGAGCTGATCCTGGATCATCACCCCGGCGTCGACCCGCTGCTGGTTGCCGGAGTTGGTCAGCAGCTCGAAGCGGAACGGCCTGCCCTCGCGGTCGAGGACGCCGTCCCCGTCGCGATCGCGGAATCCGCTCTCCTCGAGCAGCTTCTTCGCCTGGGCCGGGTCGTAGGGGAGCGGCTGGATCGTCTTGTCGTGCGCCCAGATGAAGCTGAGGATCGGCGAGACGGCGACCTTCGCGTACGGCCCCCAGAGGGTGTCGACGATCCGGTGGCGATCGATCGCGAGCGTCAGCGCGCGCCGCACCCGGGCGTCCGAAAAGAGCGGCGACCGATTGTTCCAGGCGACGCCGACGTAGGTGCGGAAGGGGATCGCCCGCAGCTCGAGCTTGGGATCGGCCTGGATGCGCAGCGCGTCCGCGGGCTGCACGTTGGTCGCGAACTGCAGCTCGCCGTTCTGCATCTGGGCGAGCTGGCTCGGCGCTTCGGACACGATCCGCAGGACCGCGCGGTCGAGCCGCGGCACGCCCGGCTCGTAGTAGCGCTCGTTGCGCGCGAGGACGATCTCCTGCTGCGGCTTCCACGACGCGATCTTGAACGGACCGCTCGAGACCAGGTGCTCGCGGAACCAGTCGCCGCTCTGGCGCCATTTCGCGAACGGGATCTGTCCCCAGGCGTGCTTGGGGAGGATCAGCCCCTCGTTCAGGTCGAGCAGCTGCTTGGCGTACGAGCGCGAGAAATGGAAGCGGACGGTATGCGCGTCGACCACCTCGACGTCGGTCACGAACTGCTTGGCGCTCGTGTCGCTCCAGGAGATGTCGGGGCTGGTCTGCGCCTGCCAGGTGAAGCGCACGTCGTCGGCGGTCAGCGGCACGCCGTCGGTCCAGACCGCCTTCGGCTGCAGATGGACCGTGACGGTCTTCCGGTCGTCCGAGAACTCCCAGGACGTGGCGAGCTGGGGCTTCATCGTCGGCGGGTGCTCGGTGAAATCCGGCTGCTCCTCGATCAGGTGGTCGAAGACCCGGAACAGCACGTCGTTCGTGTTGTTGGCGGAGGGCAGGATCAGCTCGTTGACCCCCGCGATGTCGGCCTGCCAGCCGATCGCGACCGTGCCGCCCTGCCGGGGCTTCGCGGATTTCGCGGATGAAGCCTGAGATCCGGCTCCCTCCGCAGCGTGGCGGCAGCCGCCGGCGAGGAGGAGGGCGAGGACGGCGGGAGGTGCCGCGCGAAGGAGCGCGTGTCTGTTCATGGCGAACCCGCGCCATGCTATGCGGAGGGAGGCAGAAGGCGCAATCGGCGGAACGAGCTGAGCGATTCGAGTATCATATGTTTGAACTCTCTAAAGGAGAAGAACCATGCACAAGAAGAGCCACAAGCTGACCTTGAAGCGGGAAACTCTCAGAGACCTGGTCGCGAGGAACATGGGTTTGATGGCCGGCGGCGCCACTTTTGGGGCGTCTTGTATTGGCCCCGAGACCGGCTGTGCTTCTTGTCACGAAACCTGCGGCAGAACCTGCTGGTGCAGCCTAGAGATCTGCTAGAGAGTTCCTCTTGGGTCCATCGGGCAGTCTGAAAAAAAGCGCCCCGCCGAGGCGGGGCGCTCCGAGGAAACGCGCACGAACCCTAAAGCCGGCTCAGGCGATCGCGATCTTGCGCGGCTTGGCCTCTTCGACCTTGGGGATCTGGATCGTCAGCACGCCGTCCTTGAACGTCGCCTTGACGTCGTCGTTGCGGACGTTCGCCGGCAGGG
>DATMZM010000282.1:0-6405 GCA_035607445.1 Thermoanaerobaculia bacterium
AAAACCCCGACCGAATCCTCGCCAGCCGCGCCCGTTTCCTGATCGTCCACCTCGACCTCCCCCGGGAGGAGGATCGGATCGAGCCCCCGGAGGGGCGGCCCCAGCGCAGCCTGCCCCGAGTTCTGCAAGTTGAGCTCAGGCGTCGAGCCCATCGCCTGACCGAGCGGTTGGAGGAGCTCTGGGGGCCTCCGGATGGGAGCAGCGGCGGCCTCCTGCTCTGGGATCTCGACCGCGTGCGGGGAGGGCATCGCCATCCCGCCGATTCGGCGGAGGCTGTCGGCCTCGCGACGTCGGGTTAAGATCGCGCGGCTCGAAGCCACGCTCCTCTCGGAGGTTCCATGCGCAATGTCGTCGCTCTCGGTCTCCTGGCTCTCGTCGCCCCCGCCTTGCCCCTCGCGGCCGAGGCCCCCCACCCGTTCACCGCCCGCGATCTCTGGGTGATGGACCGGATCTCGGATCCGCAGCCGGACCCTCAGGGCCAGCGGATCGCTTTCGGGGTCCGGTCGACGGACTTCGAGGGGAACAAGGGGCTCTACGACCTCTGGCTGGTGAACGCCGACGGCACGGGGCTTCGCCGGTTGACCAGCGATCCGGGCCGGGATTCGGATCCGCTCTGGGCTCCGGACGGCAAGAGCCTGTTCTTCCTCTCGACCCGGTCGGGCTCGTCGCAGGTCTGGCGGCTGCCGATCGACGGCGGCGAGCCGGCGCAGGTGACGAGCCTGCCGCTCGACGTCTCCGCGCTCTCGGTGTCGCCCGACGGCGGGTCGCTCGCGTTCAGCCTCGAGGTCTTTCCCGACTGTCCGGATCTCGCCTGCACGAAGAAGCGGCTCGACGACAAGGCGGAGGCGAAGACGTCCGGCCAGCTCTACGACCGGCTGTTCATCCGCCATTGGGACACCTGGGCCGACGGCCGGCGCAACCACCTGTTCGTGATGCCCCTGGCCTCCGGGGGCGCACCGGTCGACGTGACCAAGGGCATGGACGCCGACGTGCCGTCGAAGCCCTTCGGCGGCGCCGAGGAGTACGCGTTCACCCCCGACGGCAAGGCGGTCGTCTTCTCGGCCCGCATCGCGGGGATGACCGAGCCCTGGTCGACCAACTTCGATCTCTACAGGGTGCCGGCCGACGGCAGCGGAGCGCCCGAGAACCTGACCGCCGCGAACCGGGCCTGGGACACCCAGCCGCGCTTCTCGCCCGACGGCAAGACCCTGGCGTACCTCGCGATGGTGCGGCCGGGATTCGAGGCGGATCGCTTCCACATCCGCCTGCGCGATCTCGCGACCGGCGCGGAGCGCGAGCTCGCGGCGGCGTGGGACCGGAGCCCCGCCGAGTACGTCTGGTCGCGCGACGGCAAGGCGCTCTACCTGACGGCGAACGACACCGGCCGGACGCCGCTGTTTTCGATCGACGTCGCGACGGGCAACGTGCGCAAGCTCTCCCCGGAAGGCTCGAACCACACGCCGGCCGTCGCGGGGGACCGCATCGTCTTCGGCCGCGACACCCTCCGCTCGCCGGTCGAGCTGTTCACGGTGAAGCCCGACGGCAGCGGGCTCGTCCAGATCACCCGGATCAACGACGCGCATCTGGCCGCGGTCAAGATGGGCGAGCCGGAGCAGTTCTCGTTCACGGGCGCCGGCGGCGACACGGTCTACGGCTGGGTGGTCAAGCCGGTCGGCTTCGAGGCGGGCAGGAAGTACCCGGTCGCCTTCCTGATCCACGGCGGCCCGCAGGGCTCGTTCGAGGACAACTTCCACTACCGCTGGAACCCGCAGGTCTATGCCGGTGCCGGCTACGCGTCGGTGATGATCGATTTCCACGGCTCGACCGGCTACGGCCAGGCGTTCACCGACGCGATCTCGAAGGATTGGGGCGGCAAACCGCTCGAGGACCTCCGCAAGGGCCTGGCCGCCGCCGCCGCGCGCTACCCCTGGATCGACGCCTCGAACGCCTGCGCCCTCGGCGCCTCGTACGGCGGCTACATGACCAACTGGATCGCCGGCCGCTGGAACGACGGCTTCAAGTGCTTGGTCACCCACGACGGCCTGTTCGACCAGCGCTCCATGTACTACACCACCGAGGAGCTCTGGTTCCCGGAGTGGGAGCAGGGCGGGCCCTACTACGACAACCCGGCGATCCACGAGAAGTGGAACCCGGTCCATTACGTCTCCGCGTGGAAAACCCCGATGCTGGTGGTCCATGGCGGCCTCGATCATCGCGTTCCAGATGGACAGGGCATCGCGGCCTTCACGGCGCTCCAGCGGCGGGGCATCCCGAGCCGCTTCCTCTACCTGCCCGACGAGAACCATTGGGTCCTGCACACCGGCAACAGCCTCCTCTGGCACGAAACCGTCCTCGGATGGCTCGATCGCTGGTTGAAGGGAAACTGAAACGCACCCCCTCCGCGGCGGGCGCCGCCCCGCGCCCGCCCCGTTCGCCTCCCCGCCTCCCACTTTGTCCGCGAAAAGTTGTCCCCCGTTCTGGGGGGGTCGGCAACAACCTGGGTAGAAGACCGAAACGTCTCTTAATTTGAAAGAGATAGCTTCAGTAAGCCGGAGCTGAAGCGACCCTGGGGAGGGGCGATGAAGAACACCGCGAAGATGCCGATGCCCGGTGCGCTTCGGCTGCGCAACGTCCACGCTTTGAGGGCCGCCGACGGTTCTTGCGACCTGATCTACGACCTCGAGCGGGGCCTGGTCCTCGAGGTGCCGATGGATCTCCAGCCGCATCTCGCCTTCGCGCTCGACCGATCCGAGCCGGACGACGAGCTGCTGAGCTTCCTGGTGCGCGAGGACCTGCTGACCTCGGATCGCTTCGCCGAATGGCCGGACGACGAGTCCCCGGCCGCGAGCGGCTCCTGGTGGGGCCCCAAGTCGGAGCGCGAGGCGCACCTCGACCTCGACCTCGCCGAGCCGGACGCTCTCGAGGCTCTCGACGCCCTCTTCCGTTCCGGTGCGGAAGGGCTCCCGGTCCGGATCCGCCTGTTCTGGAGCGAGGGATTTTCGGGCGGCGTCGAATCGCTCTGCCGGATCGCGCTCGAGGCCCGGCAGCGCGCCGCGGCGAACCGGCAGCCGATCGCGTTCGACGTCGTCCTGCCGCTCGCCGCTCTCGAAGACGGCGCCGCCCGCTGCCTCGCGGGCGAGGCGTTCTTCGTCCGTCTGACCTCGGGCCTGCCCGCCGCCGGGAGCGACGAACGCGCCGACTTCGAGCGCCGGATCGGCCGTTTCGCGAAGCGTTTCGACGAGCGCCTGACGCTGCGCCTGAACCTCGGCAAGGGAGACCGGCTGCGCGACGTCTGGCAGATCGCGAAGGCCGCGGGCTTGCAGCACCTCGACGTCGATTGGGAGGAAAACGCGGAGCCGCGGAGCAGCGCGGAGCTTCGCCATCTGGAGAGCGATCTCGCGGCGATCTCGGACGACATCCGCTTGGCGCTTCTGGACCATCACGCGCCGCTCGACTTCCAGCCGCTCACCCGCGTCGTCGGCCGGCTCCTCCAGCGCCTGCCGTTCGACTTCGAACGCGAGCAGCTCGCCCCGACCACCTGGATCGGCGACATCGACCCGGGCTCGGGCCTGCGCGGCATGAAGGCCTCCGAGGTCGCGCAGCTCTGGGACGGCGTCGACGAGCTCGGCCTCGAGATCGGCGACCCCGCGCCCTGCTGGAACTGCTGGGCGCGCTATCTCTGCCCGGAGAGCCGCATCTCGCCGTCGCTCGCCGAGGCGCTGCCGCCGGTCGAGGAGCGCTGCAACTTCCTGCGCGCGCGCCTCGAGGCCGGCGTCCGGCTCTACCACCAGCTGGCGCAGATGGACCCGATGGCGGCGACCCGGCAGTACATGGAGCTCGCGTCCAGGGTCTCGTCCGAGCCGCGCCGCTGGCAGTTCGGGTGGTTCGGCGTCGTCTAGCTCAGAGAGCGCGGCGGCGGCCTGTCGCGATCAAACCCGTCGCGCTCAGCTCGCCGCGCCCTTCGCGCCCTTCAGATACCGGTCGAGGAAGCGCAGGACCGCCTCGTAGCCCTTCGCCTGGTTCGGCTTCTTGACGAAGCCGTGCCCCTCGTCGGGAAAGACGATGTACTCGACCGGCGTGCCGCGCTTCTTCGCCGCCGCGACGATCTCGTCCGACTCGACCTTGAGCACGCGCGGGTCGTTGGCGCCCTGGAGGACCATCAGGGGCCGCTCGATCCGGTCGGCGTGGAAGAGCGGCGAGATCCGGACCAGGTAATCGTGGTCGGCGGCCGGGTCGCCCATCTCCTGGTAGAGAGCCTTCCGGAAGGACTCCCACCAGGCCGGGATGCTCTCGAGCGTCCGCACCCAGTTCGCGACGCCGAACAGATCGACGCCGGCGACGAATTCCTGCGGCCGGAAGGCGAGCGCCGCGAGCACCATGTAGCCGCCGTAGCTGCCGCCGATGATGCCGATCCGCGTCTCGTCGATCCAGCCGGTCGCGGCGAGCATCCCCTTGGCCGCGACGCAGTCGTCGAGATCGGCCTCGCCGTGCTTGCGATCGTCGAGCTGGAAGAAGGTCTTGCCGTAGCCCGAGCTGCCGCGGTTGTTGATCGCGTAGACCGCATAGCCGTGGTTGACCAGGTATTGGAGCAGGCTGCTGTAGCCGACCCTGGACTGGTCGCCGGGGCCGCCGTGCACCCAGACGAGGGCCGGCGCGCGGTGGGACGGGCTCGCGGCCTTCGGCTTGTAGAGGAGCCCGGGGATGACGACGCCGTCCGCGGCGTGGAACCTGACCACCCGGGCCTCGACCAGATCGCCGGAATCGATCGCCGGATTGAGGGTCTGCGTCAGCTGGTGCAGCTCGCGCGTCGAAAAATCGTAGACGTAGAGGTTGCGCGGCGAGCGGCTCGAGTCGGCGTAGAAAGCCATTTTCCCGCCGTCGCGCGAGATGACGACCGTGGTGATCTCGGCGCTCGGCAGAGCGGGAAGGACGACCGGCTTCATCCCCGGCATCTCGAACAGGCGGACCTCGGTCTGCGCGTCGCGGTTGATCGCGACGTTCAGAATGCGGCCGTCCTTCGAGAAGCCGGCGCCCACGACGTCCCATTCGGGCTTCAGGACCTCCTCGGTCTTGCCCGAAGCGATCTCGAGGCGCATCAGGCGCTTGAACTCGCTCCCCTCGTCGGTGCGGTAGTAGAGCCAGGCGCCGTCCGGGCTGAAGTCGTCCGCCTCGAACGAGACGTCGCCGGTGTGCGGCGTCAGGTGCTTGAGCTCGCCGGTTTTCCCATCGCGCAGGTAGAGGTCGGCGTTGACCGTGCTCTCGGTCTTGGCGAGCGCCAGGTACCTCTCGTCCCGCGACACCGCGGCCACGTCGTAGCCCTTGTCGTTTTGGAACAGCAGGTGCCGGGCGTAGCCGTCGACAGCGTAGGCGTAGAGGTCGAAGAAGTTCGCGTCGCGCTCGTTGGTCAGGACGTAGAACGACCGGTCGTCCGCCGACCAGCCGAAGAAATCGGCCTTCAGCTTCTCGCCCGGGGTCAGGTCGCGCACCGAGCCGTCGAGCTCGCGGACGTAGAGGTGGGTCAGCTCGTTGCCCCCCTGGTCGCTCGAGAACAGGAAGCGCTCGTCGTGCGGGAAGTAGCCCGCCACGCGCACCGTGTCGTTCGAGCGGGTCAGCTGCACCGGGTCGCCCCCCGCGACCGGCACCGCGTAGGCGTTGTAGACGCCGCTCTGGTCGCTGCTGACGAGGATCTTCGAGCCGTCCGGAGAGAACGAGGCGCCGCCCAGGTTGGTCGTGCCGAGGAACTGTTCGATCGTATAGGCGGGCACCGGGGCCGGCTCCGGCGCGACGGGAGCGGGGGGTGGAACCGGCTTTTGCGCGACCTTCGGGGGAGGTGTCCCGGCGGACGAGCAGGCGAGGGCGAGAGGGAGGGCCAGCGCGAGCCAGAGCGAGCGACGGAAGGGCTGACGGTTCATGCGCGGAGGTCTCCTCGAGAGGAACGGTTGCGAAACGGACTCCTCTTTTCCCATCGAACAGGGGCGCAGGTCAAGCGCGCCGGCCCCTCGACACCCCTCAACGGGCGTATCCGGTCATCTCGACGTAGCCGTGCCCGGCGATCGGCCGGCCGTTCGCGCGGCCTGCGACTTCGACGGTGCCCTCCCAGTAGCGGAAGGAAAGGCGCAGCTCCTGATCGGCGAGGAGGGGCCGGACGTCGAGCGAGAGCCTCTCCGCGGGGATCTCGAGATGCCAGCGCGACGGGTAGCGGGCAACGCTCGCGGGGCTGGTCCAGGTCGCGGTTTCGGCGAGGCGGAGGGAGGAGGTCGGGATCGCCCGGTTCGCGCCGTCCGCGAGGATCAGCGTCGCCCGGCTCGCCGGGTCCGCGCTGCCGTCGCGCCGTCTCAGGCGATAGAGCATCAGCTCGCGCCCGTCGTCGAGCTGGAGCGCGAGCCAGTCCCAGCCCACCTGGTC
>DATMZM010000250.1:0-12920 GCA_035607445.1 Thermoanaerobaculia bacterium
CGTCACTCATGGCTGCTCCAACCCTCCAGCGCCGCACGAAGCGGGACGTCCTCACCGAGTTCCGCCATGCGGAGATCCTCGCCGCCGCGCGCTCGGTGTTCGCCGAGAAGGGCTTCGCCGGGGCTTCGGTCGACGAGATCGCGCAGGCGGCCGGCGTCGCCAAGGGCACGATCTATCTCTATTACCCGTCGAAGCGGGAGATCTACTTCGCCGCGCTGCGCGAAGGGCTGACGGCGCTCGCTGTCGAGACCAAGGCGCAGGTCGAGGGCGCCAAGACCCTGGAAGACAAGATCCGCGCCTACGTCGAGATCAAGCTCCGCTATTTCGATCGGCATCGGGACTTTTTCAAGATCTACTTCGCCGAGCTCGGCAATGTCGTGACGCAGCACGAGACGCGGGACGCCTGTTTCGAGCAGCTTTACCTGGATCAGGTCACCCTGCTCGAAAACGCGGTGCGGCAAGGCTGCCGGCGCGGCGAGGCCTGCGGCTTGCCGGCGCGCGCCGTGGCGTTCGCGATCGCGAACCTGACGCGCGGAGCGGTCACCCAGCGCCTGGTCGGCTGGACGCGCGGCTCGATCGAGCAGGAGGTGAAGCTCCTGGTCGATCTCGCCTGGAAAGGGATTTCCCCACGATGACATCGAGACTTCGCCTCTCCCCCGGGGCGCTCTTCGCGGCTCTGCTCGGGGTCGCCCTCGCCTTTCCGCCCGGCTCCGTCCTCGCGCAGGGCGGGCGCGGGCCGACCGTGCCGCCGGTCTTCCTGGGCGGCGTGCCTTCGGGCTCTGTCGATCGAGAGCCCCTGCGCCTGACCCTGGCCGACGCCGTCGCGCGCGGGCTCGATCACAACCTGGGAGCGCTCCTCGCCGAGCAGGGCATCCGCGCCGCGGAGGGTACGCGCGGCAAGGCGCTTGCGGACCTCCTGCCGCAGGTCTCGGGCGACGGTTTCCTGACCCGGCAGACGCTCTCGCTCGCCGCCTTCGGCTTCTCATTCCCCGGCACGCCGACGATCATCGGACCGTTCCAGGTGCTCGACGTGCGGGCGAAGATCAAGCAGTCGATCTTCGATTGGAGCCTGATCGAAAAGAAGCGCGCCGCATCGTCCGCGCTCGAGGCGAGCCGCCAGTCCTACCAGGACGCGCGCGGCCTCGTGGTCCTCGTCTGCGGCAACCTCTACCTCCAGGCCGTGGCGCTCGAGAGCCGAGTCGCCGCCGTCTTAGCGCAGGTCGAGGCGGCGCACTCGATCGCCCAGCTGGCCGAGGATCGCCACAAGGCGGGCTCCGTGCCGGGGATCGACGCCCTCCGCTCGCAGGTGCAGCTGCAATCCCAGGAGCAGCGCCTGATCGCGGCGCGCAACGACCAGGCGAAACAGAAGCTCGCCCTCGCGCGCGCCATCGGGCTGCCGCCCGGGCAGGAGATCGAGCTCGTCGACAAGGTGCCCTACGCCCAGCTCCGCGCCCTGCCGCTCGCCGAGGCGCTCCAAATCGCGCTCGCGACGCGCGCCGACGTCAAGGCCGCCCAGGCGAGGGTCGAGGCCGCGAAGGAGACCTTGCGCTCCGTCCGCGGCGAGGCCCTGCCTTCGGTGGTCGGCGCGGCGGACTACGGCGAGATCGGCAACAACACGGGCAATCTGAACCACACGTTCGCCTACACCGTGGGCGTTCACGTGCCGCTCTTCGAAGGCGGCAAGGTGGAGGCCAAGGCGGCCGAGGCGTCGGCAGCCCTCGAGCAGCGGCAGGCCGAGCTCGCGGACCTCCTCTCGCGCACCGATTTCGAGGTCCGCTCGGCGCTCCTCGACCTCGACGCCGCAGCGGAACGGGTGGGCGTGGCGGACGCCTCCCGGGGCCTCGCGGAGCAGGCGCTCCTCCAGGCCAAGGACCGCTTCTCGGCGGGCGCCGCCGGCAGCATCGAGGTCGTGCAGGCCCAGGAGGCCGTCGCGACCGCCGAGGACAGCTACATTTCGAGCCTCTACGACCACAACGCCGCGAAGGCATCCCTCGCCCTGGCCCTGGGCGTCGCCGAGCCGGCCTATCTCAAGTTCCTGCGCGGGGAGTCCGGACGATGAGCGACGAAACCCAGGCCCAACCCACCGCCGGCAACGGCCGGCGCTTCGACCGTTCCCGCGCTCTGCTCTGGGGCGGGCTCGCCCTGCTCGTCGCGCTCGTCATCGGCGGCCTCTCCTGGTGGCACCTCTCGGGACGCGTCTCGACCGACGACGCGCAGGTCGAGGGCGATCTCGTTCCGATCTCCTCGCGCGTCGGCGGCACGGTGGCGAAAGTCCTCGTGCGCGAGAACGAGAACGTGAAGGCGGGCACGCTCCTGGTGCAGATCGATCCGCGCGACTACGAGATCGCCGTCAGCAAGGCCCAGGCGGATCTCGACGAAGCGGAGGCGAACGCGCGCGGGGCGCATTCGAACCTGCCGGTCGCGTCCGCGGCGTCCTCGAGCCGCCTTCTCACGACCGTGAGCCAGCTCGCCGGAGCGCAAGCGCGCCTCGCCTCGGCCAAGGCGCGGCTCGAGGAAGCGAAAGCGAGCTCGGTGCGCGCCCGCCAGGACCTCGAACGGGCCGAGACGTTGATCGCGAAGGACGAGATCGCCCGCCGGGATTACGACGCGGCGGTCGCGGCCGCTGCGGCGGCGAAAGCCGGACAGGACGCCGCGGAGGCCGCCGTCAACGAGGCGAGCAAGGGAATCGACGCGGCGCGCGCCGCGGTCTCCGACGCGAAGACCGCGCCGCAGCAGGTCGAGATCGCGAGCGCCCGCGCGGAGTCGACCGACGCCAAGATCGCGCAGGCGAAGAGCGCTCTGCGCCAGGCCGAGCTCAACCTCGAGTATTGCTCGGTCAAGGCGCCGGTCGACGGCGTCGTGACCCGGAAGTCGATCGAGCCGGGTCAGGTGGTGGCGCCGGGCCAGCCGCTCCTCTCGCTCGTCTCCTTGGACGACGTCTGGGTGGTCGCGAACTTCAAGGAGAGCCAGCTCGCCAAGCTGCGCGTCGGGCAACGGGTCGAGATCGACGTCGACGCCTACGGCGGGAAGTCCTGGCGCGGCAAGGTCGAATCGATCTCCGCGGCGACCGGCGCGCGCTTCAGCCTGCTGCCCCCCGAGAACGCGACCGGCAACTTCGTCAAGGTGGTGCAGCGCATCCCGGTCAAGATCTCGATCGACGGCAACGAGGCCGAGCCGCGGCTGCGCCCCGGCATGTCCGCGGTGCCCACCGTCTTCGTGCGCTGAGAACCGATGGAGCCCAGGCCCGCCACCCCGTCCGCCGCGTCTGGCGCGGCGGACGTCCCGAACACTCCGCTCGGCCCGGGCGCGCCGGCCGCGCCGGCCCATCCCCTGGTCAATCCATGGATCGTCGCGATCTCGGTGATGCTCGCGACCTTCATGGAGGTCCTCGACACGACGGTCGTCAACGTCTCGCTGCCGCACATCGCGGGCAGCCTCTCGTCCTCGGTCGAAGAGGCGACCTGGGCGCTCACCTCCTACCTGGTCGCGAACGCGATCGTCCTGCCGATGACCGGCTGGCTCGCCGGCCGTTTCGGCAGGAAGCGCCTGCTGCTCCTCTCGGTGGTCGGCTTCACGATCTCCTCGTTCCTCTGCGGCCTCGCGCCAACGCTCCCGCTCCTGATCTTCTTCCGCGTCGTCCAGGGGCTGACGGGAGGCTGCCTCCAACCGCTCTCGCAGGCGGTGCTCCTGGAGACCTTCCCGCCCGAGTCGCGCGGCAAGGCGATGGCCTTCTGGGGGTTGGGGATCGTGGTCGCGCCGATCATCGGGCCCGTCCTCGGCGGCTGGCTGACCGACAACACCTCCTGGCGCTGGGTCTTCTACATCAACGTGCCGGTGGGGCTCCTCGCCCTGCTCCTGATCCAGCTCTACATCCACGATCCTTCGTACCTGCGGCGCGCACGAGAGAAGATCGACTACTGGGGGCTCGGGTTCCTGGCGCTCGGCATCGGCGCGCTCCAGATCCTCCTCGACAAGGGCCAGGAGGACGACTGGTTCTCCTCCGACCTGATCCGGATCCTCGGCGTGACGGCGGCGATCGGGTTGATCGCCTTCGTCGTCCGCGAGCTGATGACGAGGGCGCCGATCGTCGACCTGCGCGCTCTCAAGAACCGCACCTACGCGACCGGCGTCCTGCTCATGACCGTCATGGGCTTCGGGCTCTACGGCGCGCTCGTCATGGTGCCGATCTTCCTCCAGACGCTGCTCCGCTACCCGGCGTACCAGGCCGGCTTCGCGATGGCGCCCCGCGGCATCGGGTCGTTCCTCGCCATGCCGGTCGTCGGCCTGATCCTCAACCGCGTCGGCGCGAAGAGGCTCCTGCTCGCCGGCTTCTACCTGGCCGCGTTCACCCTCTTCTGGCACGGGACGCTCGACCTCGACGCCGGCTACTGGGACATCTTCTGGCCGCAGTTCGTTCAGGGCGTCTCGCTCGGCCTCCTCTTCGTGCCGTTGACCGCCGCCGCCATGAGCCCGATCTCGCGCGAGAAGATGGGCAACGCGACGAGCATCTTCAACCTGATGAGGAACATCGGCGGCTCGGTCGGGATCGCCACGGCGACGACGCTCCTCGCGCGCCGTCAGCAGGTCCACTTCTCGATCCTCGGCGCGCACGTGGACCCCTTCGATCCGCGGGCGAAGGCGTTCCTCGACGGCCTCAAGCGCGCCTACATGGCGGCGGGAGCCGACCCCACGACGGCGGCCCAGCGCGCGGCGGCGGGAGCTTTCGGCCTCGTCCAGCGCCACGCCGCGATGCTCTCCTTCGTCGACGTCTTCCGCACCCTCGGCTGGGCGTTCGTGCTCATCGCACCGCTCGTCTTCCTGATGAAGGCACCGAAGAAGGGCGGCGACGCGCCGATGGTCCATTGAGACTTTTCGAGTCTCCGCCAACCTCCCCGGTAGGGGCTACGACCGAGGTCGGAATGGCTGCGACCAAGGTCGGAACGACTGCAACCAAGGTCGGAACGGCTGCAACCAAGGTCGGAACGACTGCAACCGAGGTCGGAACGACTGCGACCAAGGTCGGAACGGCTGCGACCAAGGTCGGAACGACTGCAACCGAGGTCGGAACGACTGCAACCGAGGTCGGAACGACTGCAACCGAGGTCGGGACGACTGCGACCGAGGTCGGAACGACTGCGACCGAGGTCGGGACGACTGCGACCGAGGTCGGAACGACTGCAACCGAGGTCGGAACGGCCGCGACCGAGGTCGGAACGGCGAGATGGTCTGGAAGCGCAGCGCCCCGGCCAGGCGCGCCGCGGCGGGCTCTCCCGGGGGAAGAGAGAGTGGCGTGAGTCGTACTTTAGTTTAAATCAACTATTTGACAGCGCCCCGCCGCGCGTTTACTCTTGTCCAAATTGATCCAAATTGAAAGAGTACGGCTTGCGGAGCGACCAAGCTCCAGTGGAGAGCACGTGCCCAGGACACCGAAGGCGCCAGTCCTGCGACTGCCTCACTGTCTATTGATCCTCCTTGCGCTGCCGACCATCGCGCACTCGCAGGATCAAGCCATCTACTTCGACGGCTACCAGTACGCGGCGTTCGATTCTGTCCAGAACAGGCCCTTCCGATCGCCTACCGGCACGATCGAGCTCTGGATCAAGGTCGACCGTCCGGGCGTACTGCTCCAGCGAGCGCGACCGCAAACACAAGCGGTGCTCGACTTCACCGCCGCACACTGTGCGAATCTCCCGCTGCGTATCCTCCTGGCCAGGAACCACCTCGCCCTGTTCCTTGGATACGAGCAGAGGAACGAGCAGCTGCCCGATCTCCTGCTCCCCGATGACCAATGGCATTTTCTCGCCATCACCTACGACGGATTGCTGCTGACGGTCTATCTGGACGGTGACAGAGCGTCGCGGGCCCAAATCATGAAAGGCATGCCGGAGCAGGCGCTCACCAGGCCGCAAGGCCGCTGTCACCTCGGAGGCAGCCCCAGAGAGCGGTCGTCGTTCCGGGGCGCGATCGACAACCTCGCCCTCTGGAACACGCCGCGGACCCCCGCTCAAGTGCGAACCGACATGACCGGCTTCCCCCGACTCGAAGCCACCACCGGCGGGCTGGTCGCGATGTTCGACTTCAGCGAGGGACGGGGGGTCAGCTTCCGCGACCGATCCGGAAAGCTCGCGGGCAGTCACCCATCTGCGCGATGGACCACGCCGCTCGCTTCGAATCCCACCCTCCTCTCGGAGGGTATCTGGTTCGTGATCCAGAACAGGACCGAGGTGAAGGATGACACCGTGCTGCCAGCGCGCCGCATCGCACTGAGGACCAACGGTCCACAAGATGCGCCGTCGATGGCGAGCCTTCCCGCCGCCGGGACCCCCGACGAGTTTCTTTGGCGCGTGCGGCCGACCGGAGACCGGTTCCGTCTGCACAACAAACAGCTCGGCGACGAATTCGCCCTGACGCTCTTCCAGGGTGAGGCCGTGATGATGCCCAGCAACGACAACTGGGATTCTCAGAAATGGGCCATCAGGCCCTGGGACATAGCGCGCGGAGGCGTCAACACCTTCGTCCTGACGAGCACCGCGACGACGCCTGCGAGCGCCCTGTCGGCGCGCGCCGGGACGTTCGTCCCGAGCCCAATGGACCTTCGCTCCGCGACGCAGGCCTGGCTCTTCCAGCCGATGTACCTGCTCGGCAGCTATCACATCGGTCTCCCGAGCGCACCCACATCGCCCCCGCTCGACCCGCCATTCACGAAGGCCCTGGCGCTCCCGCACGGGTTCCTTTTGAGGGCGACCAACACGGTCAGCGACTGGGCTGTGCTCAATGCACACAACATCTACTCGAACATGTTCGCAGCGATCGTTTATCAGGGGCCACTCGGAGCCGAGGGACTCCCCGAGAAGAGATCGGTGACCATGATCTCGAAATACGACGACTTGGCGACGGTCTGCCACTATCCGGACATCAAGGCGGACTGCGAGTGGGTCAAGAACTTCCGGGGATTCGGCGGCCAAGAAGGGGATGCGAGGACCCTGATCACGGAGGAGTTGATGTGCAACGTTCTGTCGAACGCGGCCTACTCCGAGTTCGACCAGGTCGTCCACGAGTTCTCGCATACCTTGGACGGCGGCTTGTTTAACCAAGCACGGATCTCGAAGGTCAACCGAGGGACCTATTGGGTTGGCTATGAGAGCGAGTGGTTCCCGAATCGGGTGCAGCAGTGGTTCAACAGCAGGCACATCAACCTGTCCGGAGAGATCTCTGTGCCCTACGGCACGCCCAACTCGGTCACGACGAAGTACACCAGGGGGATGCTCTTGGCTCATGAGGAGCCCCAGGACGAATCCTGGCCCATAGGCAAGTCCGCGCGCCTGGCCGGAGGCCGGGAGTACCTCGCCGCCTTCTTCGTGGACGGTGAGGAGTACTGGGCGCCGCCCCGCTGCCTTGCGGGGATGCCTTCGTCCACCCCCGGCTCCGCGGGCGGAGTGCCGGGAGCTGAAGCGCAGGAAGCCGGTTGGTACAAGCTGAAGACCGAGTTCCAGGGCGACGGCAAGTGCCTGGAGAGCAACCAGATCACCTTGCCCCCTTCGTCCTTGATCGCTGGGACAATGAAGGGGGTGGTGTTCAAAGGCGCGTCCTTCATGGACCACTGCCAGAATGTCGGCGGGCAGGCCTGGAGGTTCGTACCCGAGGACAGCGGTGGCTACTATCGCTTGAAGAGCCGGTTGCACGACGATAAGTGTCTCGAGGTCGATACGCTCGGTCCCACTGCGGTCCTCGGAGGCGCCGCATTCATGGCCGACTGTGGGGACGTGCCCGGCCAGCTCTGGCGACCCGTCCCCGCCGGCACCAGCAGCGGTTACTACAATCTGCAGAGCAAGGCCCAGGACAGCAAGTGCCTCGAGGGCAATCAGTTCGAATTTGGCGATGAGAATCATCAGGGCCCGGCGTTCATGAACGGCTGCAGCGCCGAAGTGACCGACCAGCACTGGAAATTCGTCGAGCCCTGAAGCCTCCAGGATCGCCTCGCGACGGAACTCCCCGTATGCTCCGGGAGCCATGAGACATCTCTCCCTTTCGCTCCTCCTCGCCTCGCTCCTCGCCGTCCCCTTGGCCGCGGCGACCACCGCTCCGCCGGTGGCAGACTCCGCCGGTCCCGTCGTCGGCCGGGTGACGTTCGCCAACTCGGGGGCCGCGGCGGCTCAAGCGAGCTTCCTGTTCGGTCTCGCGGAGCTCCACAACTTCGAGTACGCGCCCGCGGCGGAGGCCTTCCGCAAGGCGCAGGAGATCGATCCCGGGTTCGCTCTCGCCTATTGGGGCGAGGCGCTCACCTCTACGCACCCGATCTGGATGGAGCAGGAGCTCGAGCCCGCGCGGGCGGTGCTCCGCCGGCTGGGCGCGACCCCTGCCTTGCGGGCCGAGAAGGCGCCGACCGAGCGCGAGAAGGGCTATCTCGCTGCGGTCGAGATCCTCTACGGCGAGGGGACGAAGGAAGAGCGGGATTTCCGCTACGAGGCGGCGATGGCCGACCTTTCGGCGCGCTTCCCCGACGACCCGGACGCCGCGGCGCTCCACGCGCTCGCGATCCTCGGCACCGCGCACGCGGGACGCGACGCCGCGATCTACATGCGCGCGGCGGCGATCCTCGAGGAGCTCATCTGCCGCTACCCGGACCACCCGGGCGTGCTCCATTATCTGATCCACTCGTACGACGATCCGGTCCACGCGCCGCTCGGCCTGCGGGCGGCCCGGCGCTATGCCGGGGTGGCCCTCGACGCGCCGCACGCGCAGCACATGACGTCGCACATCTTCCTGGCCCTCGGCGACTGGGACGGCGTGGTCGCGGCGAACGAGAACGCGACGGCGGTGATGAACCGGATGCGCGAGGAGCACGGCCGCCACGGGCGGGGTTGCGGCCATTACCGGTTCTGGCTCGCCTACGGCTATCTCGAACAGGGGCGCTTCGGAGATGCCCGCCAGGTGCTCGAAGCCTGCCGGAGCGAGGCGACCTCGGACCACGCCGAGGGCCAGGACGATCCGGGCCTCGATCCCGACCGCTCGTCCCTCGGCTCGCTGGTCGCGATGTGGTCGCGCTATCTGATCGACACGGAGGAGTGGAACGGCGAGGTCGCCGGCTGGACGATCGACCCCGGGGCAAGGCCCGGGATCCGGCTCGGCTACGCGTTCGCCCGCGGCTTCGCCGCAGCCCGCCGCGGCGATCTGGCGACCGCCCGCGCGGAGCGCGCCCGGCTCCTTGCGGCCAAGGCGGAGCTCGACGGTAAGCTCGCCATCGAAAAGCCGACCGATCGCGCGCCCTGGCGCCGGGCGGAGGCGCTGGCGGACGAGCTCGACAGCGCGCTCGCCGCCGCGGAAGGCAAGCCGGCCGAGGCGGTCGAGAGGGCGCTCGCCGCCACCCGCATCGAGGACGACCTGCCGTTCGCGTTCGGGCCGCCGTTCATCGACAAGCCGTCGCACGAGCTGCTCGGCGAGGCGCTGCTCGGAAACGGCGACTCAGCGGGCGCCAGGGCGGCTTTCGAGGCCGCGCTCGAGCGCGCGCCGCGCCGGACCGCCTCGACGAGGGGACTCGCCCGGGCCTCAGCGCACGCCGAAAACGCGCACGCGGGCGGTCCGGCCGCGGATCGACTGGGCGTCGTACCAGAAGTCGATCGAGCGGATCACCCGCCGGTTGCCGGGAATGTCGATCACCCGTGACGCTCCGCCGGCCGGGATGACGTCGCGGATCGCCACGTCCTGGTCGTCGCCGTTGGCGAAGTGGATCTTGACGTCGTGGAACTGCACCGCGCGGTCGAGCACGCGGATCTCGATGCCGCGGAAGAAACCGCGCAGACCGGTGACCACGATGGTGTCGTGATCGAGACGGTCGGTGACGACGCGCTCGCCGAGCAGCACCCAGCGACCGCGGTACCCCGCGCCGGCGGGCTGGGCGAGGGTCGCGCAGAAGGCGATCAGCAGGCCGAAAACGAGAAAGCGACGACGGATCATGGCGTTCTCCTGGAAAGAGGCGCGGCGGCCTCGGCGGTCGCGACCGCCGCTCGAAGCCTGAAACCCGGCGTCCCCGGATTTCCTGCGCGGGAGCGACACGGTCCGGCCGCGGGGATAATCTATCGCCCATGGACACTCCGGACTACCTGCTCTGCTTGGATTGCGAGACGCCGTGCTACGTCTTCGAATGGCAGGGCGACAAGCTCGTCGAGGCGGTTTGCACCGCCTGCGGCAACGAAGACGTGACCCTGTTCGTCACCCCCGAGGAGTTCGAGGAACAGATGGGGAGCTGAAGGCTCACCGATCGGCCGCGGTCGGCGCACCGGCCTCCGGCAGGGTGACGCTGACGAGGGTCCCCTGGCCCGGCGTGCTCTCGATGCGCACCGTGCCGCCGTGCGCCTTCGCGATCCGATCGACGATCGCGAGCCCGAGGCCGGTTCCCCCTTTGCGGGTGGAATAGAAGAGGTCGAAAACCTTCCCGAGCTGGTCGGGCGCGATGCCCAGGCCGTTGTCGGCGACCTCGATGATCACGGTCCCCTCGCCCCGCTTGACGACCAGCCGGAGCCGCGGCCGGCGCGCCAGCTCCTCGGTCGAGGCGAGGGCGTTGTGGGCGAGGTTGAGCAGAAGCTGAGTCATCTGGGCGGGATCGACCCGCACCCTCGCGCCGACCGACCGATCCTCGACCGAGGCTTCGGCACCCCGCCTCTGGATCTCCCCGGCGAGAACTCCGAGAACGCGCTCGCAGAGCGCCACCGCAGGCTCCTCGACCGGTTCGAGCGCCCGGGGCTTGGCATAAGAGAGGAAGTCGGTCACCAGGCGCTCGAGGCGGCTGATCTCCGAGCGCGTGATCGCGAGCAGCCGCTTGCCCGACGGCAGGGGCGCCTTCTCCTCGAGCTCCTCCTCGAGCATCTGCATGTTGAGGTTGAGCGAGTTGAGCGGGTTGCGGATCTCATGGGCGAGACCCGAAGCGAGGGTGCCGACGTAGGCCATCCGCTCGGCCTCCGCCGCCTGGAGCTCGAACCGCCGGGCGCGGCGCAAGAGCGTCCAGATGATCGCGTAGGCCGAGCCGAGGAGGGCGACCGTGATCGCGCCGGTGAGCGAGGTCTGGCGGATCAGCTCCCGGCGGAGGGTCTCGGTCCGCTTCGCGATCTCGCTCTCCGAAAGGCCGATCTCGAGGACGCCGAGCGAGCCGATCGGAACCCGGATGTTGCGGAAGTCGGCGGCCGCCACGGGGATCTCGGAGCGGCGCTCGAACACCTTCTGCGTCGCCGGGCCGCGCGGCAGCTCGGCCGAGCCGAGAAGCGGCCCGTGGCGATCGAAGACCTGCGTCTTGCGCTGGTCCCTGAGCACCAGGACGCCGTTCTTGTCCCGGATCTCGACCGTCCGCACGATGTCCTTCTGGGTCAGGACCGAATCGATGTAGGTCTGGGCTTCCTTCTCGACGGCGACCGCGGTGTAGAGGTTCTTGTGGATCTCCGCCTGGTGGGCGATCCGCTGGGCGAGCCCCTCCGCCTCGCTCTGCGTCTCCGCGAGCGCCCTCTCGAGCTCCCGGGCCGAGAGCGAGCGGAAGATCAGCCAGCCGAAGAGACCGATGTCGCACAGGAGGAACAGCCCGAAGGCGACAGTGGCCACGATGAGACGGCGGGTGGTGAGGGAAGCCGGAATCTGCGCCATCCGGGGGAAAGGATAACACCAGGCTCACGGCCAGAGCCGGCTCTTGAAATGAGCATTCTGGACTGAGATCTCGGAATAGTTGACGAGACTTGAGTGTTTGGTTAGCATGAACGAGTTCCGGAGGGGCTCCGAGAAAGCCTCGCCCTGAATCGAGACCAAGAGAAATCAAGGAGGACGCCATGCAGAGACCCATGATTCGCTGGACACCGGCCGAAACCGTGCGCAGCCGCTACAACCGCCTGTTCGAGGATGCCCTCGGCAGCCTCTTCTCGCCGCTCGCCCAGACCGAAGAGGTGTCGAATCGCAACTGGCTCCCGGCGGTCGACGTCGCGGAGACCCCCGAGGGCCTGTCGCTCTACGCCGAGCTCCCGGGCCTGTCGAAGGAGGACGTCGACATCTCGCTCGAGGACCACACCCTGACGATCCGCGGCGAGCGCAAGTTCGAGAAGGACGTCAAGGAAGAGAACTACCATCGGATCGAGCGCTCTTACGGCGCCTTCAGCCGGTCCTTCACCCTGCCGGCGAACGTCCGCAACGACGACGTCAAGGCGACGTTCAAGGACGGCGTGCTGACGATCCAGATCCCCAAGGTCGAAGAGGCCAAGCCGCGCAAGATCGCGATCGCCTGAGCCGGCTTTAGAGCTCGCGCGTTTCCTCGAGCGCCCCGCTTCGGCGGGGCGCTCTTTTTTTAAGGCTCGCTCCCGCGAGGGGGTCGCAGGTCGGATCAGTCCCAGGTCTGCGAGAGCTTGCGCCCTTGCGCCATGCAGTCGCGCAGGTAGAGGTTGATCAGGTTCTGGTAAGGGATCCCTTGTTCCTCCGCCATGCTCTTGAAGTAGGAGAGCACGTCCTCCCCGAGCCGGATCGTCACCTGCTTCTTGAGTCTCCGAGCGTAGGGATTCTTGCGCCCCTCCATGGTCGAGAAGTCGTATTCAGCTCTCATCGGCGTTGCACATCGTAGATCATTTGACCTGATCGCCTCGACCCGCGCCTCGCCGATTGCGCCACCCGGCCCCCTCCGCATAGCATGGCGCGGGTTCGCCATGAACAGACACGCGCTCCTTCGCTCGGCACCTCTCGCCGTTCTCGCCCTCCTCCTCGCAGGCGGCTGCCGCCATGCGCCGGAGGAGGCCGGATCTTCGACTTCGAATGCGACGCCCCGACAGGGCGGCACGGTCGCGATCGGCTGGCAGGCCGACATCGCGGGGGTCAACGAGCTGATCCTGCCTTCCGCCAACAACACGAACGACGTGCTGTTCCGGGTCTTCGACCACCTGATCGAGGAGCAGCCGGAT
>DATMZM010000207.1:0-7323 GCA_035607445.1 Thermoanaerobaculia bacterium
CGGCCGGGTCGTATTCGAAGTCCCGGTTCTTCACGTATTCGAACGAGGGCCCCACCAACCATTCACCCGGGCGCACGTAGGTGCCGAACTTGGAGGTGGGCAGGCCCGTGCCCCGATCCGTGAGGTGAGCGGGAAGGGTGGCCTCGCCGGGGCTCTGGGCCGCGGCGGCTCCTCCCAGGAGCGCCGCCGCGACCAGGAATAGGGCCGGCGCAAGGCGAGATCGGGGGCTCGAGGGTGTCCGTCTCCGAAGCAAGGCTCCTCCTTTCGCGAGCTCCTCGCGATTCGAGCCGGGCTCGAGGCCCGCCGCTCACTCCCGTTGGATGCCGCAGCCGCCGAAATCCTTCGCGGTCGGGCGGGCGATGCGGGGAATGCGCATAGGATTCCCCGCGCCGATGCCCCTCCTCGACCTTCCTTGGGTCCGCGCCGCGGCGGCGCTCGCGGTCGCCGCCGCTCTCCACTTCGCGCTCTGGCGCCTCGGGCGGCGGCTGCCTCTCCTGCTCGCGCGCTGGCGCGCCGGCCGGGCCGCCCTGTCGCCGGGCGCTCACCTCGCCTGGCAGCGGCCGATCGAGATCGCCCTCTGGCCGGTCAAGCTCGCCGTCTGGTGCGCCGCGGCGTACGCGGTCGCGTTGCAGTTCCCCGTGCTGACCGGCGCCTGGAACGGCGGCGTCGCGATGCTCCGCTCGGCGTTCACGCGCCCGCTGTTCTCGGTCGAAGAGCAGCGCTTCTCGGCGCTCGACCTGCTCATGCTGCCGATCGCCCTGGTCGGCCTCTGGCTCGCCGTGAGCCTCGTGACCTGGCTCTTTCGCGACCGTTTCCTGCGCTCGCTCGGCGTCGAGCGCGCCGCCCAGGACAGCCTGGCGAACCTGCTGCGCTACGCGCTGCTGCTGCTGGGCGGCCTGATCGTCCTCCAGACCTGGGGGCTCGACGCCCGGACGCTCGCGATCGCAGGCAGCGTGCTCGGCGTGGGCCTCGGCTTCGGCCTCCAGAACATCGCGAACAACTTCGTCTCGGGCCTCCTGATCGGTCTCGAACGGCCGATCAAGATCGGCGACTACGTCGAGGTGGGCAAGTTCACCGGCACGGTCGAGCGGATCGGCGCGCGCAGCACGGTGATCCGCACCAACGATCGGGTGAGCATCCTGGTGCCCAACTCGCTGTTCCTCGAGACCGAGGTGATCAACTGGAGCCACGGCGATCCGGTCTCGCGCGTGCGCCTGCCCGTCGCCGTCGCCTACGGCACCCCGATCGCGCGGCTCAGAACCGCTCTCCTCGAGGTCGCCCGCCGGCATGCGGGCGTGCTCGCCGAGCCTCCCCCCGAGGTCCAGCTCACCGCCTTCGGCGAGAGCGCTCTCCAAGCCGAGCTCCTGGTCTGGACGCGCGATCCGCGCGGCCAGACCCAACTGCGAAGCGACCTCAACTTCGGCATCGAGGCCGCCTTGCGCCGCGCGGAGATCGAGATCCCCTTCCCGCAGCGGGTGCTTCACGTGCAGACGCCGCAGATCGAGCGAGCCGCCGAGCTGTGGGCCGAGCGCGAGTTCCCGGACGCGGCCCCGGCTCGGCGCGCCACAGCCGACCTACCCGACGACGAGCCCGATTTCTCGGAGCGCATTTGGAGCGACGAGGAGCTCGAGGGTCTGGTCGAGCGGATGCGCGAGCCCGGCGGCGTCGAGATCCGGGACCGCCGCCACCTCCTCCAGCACTATCCCCGCTGTTTCGTCGGCCGGGACGCCGTCCGCTGGCTCCTGGAGCACGAGGGGCTATCCCGGCGCGAAGCCCTCCGCGCGGGCGCGCTCCTCGTCGAGCGCGGCCGGCTCCGCCACGTCCTCGACGAGCACCCCTTCGCCGACGCCGGCTACTTCTACCGCTTCGCCGCGGACGAAGAGGCCGGCGAAGCGTAGGCTCCCGTCTCAAGCCCCTTCGAGATTCGCCATTCGCCATTCCTGATTCGAGGTCGAAACGCATGCGCCGCAAAGGCTTCGAGCTGTTCCTCGCGAGCTTCCTGATGTTGTTCGTCGAGCTCGTCCTGATCCGCTGGGCGGGCGCTTTCGTCGTCTACCTCTCGTACTTTTCGAACTTCGTCCTGCTCGGGAGCTTCCTCGGCATCGGCCTCGGGTTCCTGCGTGCGAGCAAGGGCCCGGACCTCTTCCGTTGGGCGCCGCTCGCTCTGCTCGCGTTCACCGCCGCGGTCAAGGCGCAGCCGGTGGTCATCGACCGCAGCGGCGGCGACCTGATCTACTTCGGCTCGGTCACCTACCACGGGCTGCCCGCCTGGCTGGTGCTGCCGTTCGTCTTCCTCGCGACGACGGCGATCATGGCGGGCGTCGCCCACGGCGTCGCGGTCCGCTTCTCGCCCTTCCCGCCGCTCGCCGCCTACCGGCTCGACATCCTGGGCTCGCTCGCCGGCATCGCGACCTACGCGACCCTGGCCTGGTCCGGCGCGCCGCCGCTCGCCTGGGCGCTAACCCTTCTCGCGCTTTTCCTTGTTCTGCTCGACCGCTGGCGGCTGTTCCAGCTGATCGTCCTCGGCGCGCTGGTCTTCGTCTTCGCCCGCGCGAGCTTCCAGCAGAACCAGACCTGGTCGCCCTACTACCGGGTCGAGGTGCTGCCGCGCTACATCCGCGTCAACGGGATCCCGCACCAGGCGATGATCCGGACCGCCGGCACCTACTACCAGCTGCCCTACGCGCGCACCGTCCGTCAGGTCGAGAACGTGCTGATCATCGGCGCGGGCAACGGCAACGACGTCTCGGCGGCCCTCAAGGCCGGAGCCCGGCGCGTCGACGCCGTCGAGATCGACCCGCGGCTCCAGGAGATCGGCCGCAGGATGCACCCCGAACACCCCTACGACGACCCGCGCGTGCGGCCGATCGTCGACGACGGGCGCGCCTTCCTCGAGCGTACCGGCGAGCGCTACGACCTGATCCTCTTCGCGCTGCCCGATTCGCTGACGCTCGTCTCGAGCCAGTCGGCGATCCGGCTCGAGAGCTATCTCTTCACCCGCCAGGCGGTCGCCGCCGCGCGCGCGCACCTAAAGCCCGGCGGCACGTTCGCAATGTACAACTACTACCGGCAGGATTGGCTGCGCGACCGCCTGGCCGGCACCGTGCGCGACGTCTTCGGGACGCCGCCCTGCCTCGAGCTCGGCCCCGTCTTCAAGAAGTCGACCATCGGCCGTCTCGCCATGTTCCTCGCGAGCGACGACCCCGGCGCTCTCGCCTGCCCGGTGCGCTGGGCGCCCGCGGCGGCGGTCGTCGCGCCGGCCGAGGACGATCATCCGTTCGTCTACCTGCGCCACCGGACCGTGCCCGCGCGCTACCTCTGGACGCTCGGCCTGGTGCTCGCCGCCTCGGCGCTCCTCGTCCGCCTGGCCGGCGGCAGGTTCGGCAAGATGCGCGGCGCTCTCGACCTCTTCTGGATGGGCGCGGCGTTCATGCTGCTCGAGACCAAGAGCATCGTCCAGTTCGCTCTCCTCTTCGGCACGACCTGGTTCGTCAACGCGCTCGTCTTCGGCGGCATCCTGCTCGCGATCCTCTTCGCGATCGAGGTCGAGCGCCGCTTCGAGATCGACCGGCCGGCGCTCCTTTTCCCGCTCCTCTTCGCGGGGCTCGCGCTCGCCGCTCTCGTACCGGCCGGCGCTCTCTTGGGCCTGGCGCCCTGGCCGCGCTTCTTCGCCGCGACCGCGCTCGCCTTCTTCCCGGTCTTCGTCGCCAATCTCGCCTTCGCCGAGCGTTTCCGCAAGGCGGCCGATCCGACCACGGAGTTCGGCGCCAACCTGCTCGGCGCGATGGCCGGCGGCGCCCTCGAATACCTCTCGCTGGTCACCGGCTATACCGCGCTCCTCGGCATCGCCGCCCTCCTCTACGCCCTCGCCTGGTGGCTTGCCCCTACACGTCCTTCCCTCGGGCGTGTCTGATCGGACGCGCCCCCGGCCGCCCCTGCGCGCCGCGCCGTGCATGGTAAGTTGACGCCAACTCAACCTCTCGAGCGGAGCACCCGCGGGCCGGCCTCGCGAACAGAAGGAGCGTGCGGATGGGTGGGTTCAGCTTCCTGATCCTCGTCGGCGTCCTCGTGGCCGGATTGCTCGGCCGCCGCCGGATCCTGGACCTCGAAGCCCTGGTCCGGGCGCAGAGGGACGACCATGCGGAGCTCCTCCGCCGCGTCACCCTCCTCGAGAAGGCTCGAGCCCAGGCGGCTCCGGCGTCGATCGCTCCGAGCCCTCCGCCCGTTCCGATCGTTCCGATCGTTCAGGCTCCCGCGCCAGTGCCACAGGTCGTCCGCGTGCCGGTGACCCCTGCCGCACCCGTCGAGCCGGTGCCGCTCGCCGCGCCCGCTCCAAGGTCCCTGGAGCCCTCTCCCGTTCCGACCGCGGCCGCTCCGCCCAGGCCCCCGGTCCCTCCGCCGCCGAGCGCTCCGGCCCGGTCGTTCGATTGGGAGAGCCTGGTGGGGGTCAAGCTGTTCTCCTGGATCGCCGGCATCCTCTTCGCCCTGACCGCGATCACCTTCCTGCGCTACTCGATCGACCACGGCTGGTTGAAGCCGCCGATCCGCATGGCGATGGGCCTGGCGATGGGCGCCGGCCTCCTGGGCCTGTGCGAGCACCGGGCGGCGCGGCGCTACGCGATCACCGCCAACGCGTTGGGGGCGGCGGGCATCGTCGCCCTCTTCTCGACCTTCTTCGCCGCGCACGCGCTCTGGCACCTGATCGGACCGATCCCCACGTTCGCCCTGATGGTGCTCGTCACCGTCGTGGCGGTCGCGCTCTCGATCCACCACGACTCGCTCTTCATCGCGCTCCTCGGGTTGGTCGGGGGTTTCGCGACGCCGGTCCTGCTCTCGACCGGGCAGGACCATCCGATCGGCCTTTTCGGCTACCTGCTGCTCCTGAACGCCGGCCTCGCCTGGGTTGCGCTGCGCAAGTCGTGGCCTCTGCTCTCGATCCTCTCGCTCGCCTTCACCACGCTCTACCAGTGGGGGTGGGTGTTCCGGTTCCTCGACGCCTCGAAGCTGCCGCTCGCGCTCGGGATCTTCCTCGCCTTCCCGCTCCTCGCCTTCTTCGCCCCGGTCCTCGCGCGGAGCAAGGCGTCGGAGAGCGGAGGCAGCGCGGACGCGGGCGACGCCTTCGCCCGGACGGCGCTCGCCGGGGCCTTCCTGCCCCTCGTCTTCGGCTTCTACCTCGCCGCCGTTCCGGCCTACGGCGCGCGCTACGGACTCCTCTTCGGCTTCCTCTTCGCGCTCGAAGCGGGGCTCGCCGCGATCGCGGCCTGGCGCGGACCGCGCTCGCTCTGGCCGTTCGCGGCAGGGGCGCCGCTCCTCGCCCTGGTCATCTGGTTCCGGATGTCGTACACCTCCGCGGCCTGGCCGGCGATCCTCGGCCTGATCGCCTTCTTCGTGCTCTTCGACCTCGCCGCTCCCTGGCTCGCCGGGCACCTCGGCCGGCCGCTCGGCGAGGAGGGCCGCCTCGGCGCCCGCGCCGGGCCGCTCCTCTTGTTCGCCTTCCCGGTGCTCCTCCTGATCGAGCCGGCCGCCGCCGCGCCGGGGCTGCCCTTCGGGGTGCTCTTCGCGCTCCTTGCGGCGACCCCGGCCTTCGCCCTGCTCTACGAGGACGGCTATCTGCACGCGATCGCCGCGCTGTTCGCGATCGCCGCCGAGGCCATCTGGTCGGCCCGGTCGCTCTCCCCCGAGCGGCTGCTCGCGGGGGTCTCGATCTATGCCGTCTTCGGCCTCTTCTACCTGGGCGTGCCGATCCTCGCCCGGCGCTTCGGCCGGCGCCTGCCGCCCGCGGGGAGCGGCGCGTTCCTGCTGCTCCTCTCGCTCGGCCTCCTCTTCTTCCTCGCCGCCGGCCCGCTCGCCCAGGCGTCGCTCTGGGGCCTCGCCCTCCTCCTGGTGATCCTGAACGCCGGACTTTTCCTCGAGGCGGGCACTCTACGCCGGCCGATCCTCGCCCTCGCCGGCACCGTCCTCTCGTGGCTCCTGATCGGCGTCTGGTGGGCGACCGTGCCGCTCGCCGCGAGCCTCGTTCCCGCCCTCTTCCTGGTCGCCGGCTTCTCGGTCCTCGGGCTCGCCGGCAACCTCTGGATGCGGCGGCGGGATGGCGGCGAGGCGGGGGCGGAGCCGCTCGGCGGGCAGCACCTGGCGCTCGTCGGCCACGCGTTCCTGCTCGTCGTCGCCGCGCAGCCCCGGCTCTCGATCCCGCCCTGGCCGCTCCTCGGCATCCTCCTCGTCCTCGACCTCGCGATCGGCGTCGCCGCCCTCTGGTTGCGCCAGGCCGCGCTCTGGGTCGCGGCGCTCGCCGCCTCCGACCTCGTCCTCTTCTTCTGGGTCGTGACGGCGCGGGACGCCCCTTGGCCCGCGGTCGCCCTCGCCGCGGCGCTCGCGGTCTCGGCCCTCGGCCTCCTCTGGATCGGCTTCGCGCGCCGGATGGCGCGCCGCGCGGCCGGGTCGGGAGGCGATCTCACGGCGGGCGTCACCTCGGGAGCGATCGCCGGCCTCTTCCTCGGCCAGGTGGTCGGAACCGCGGCCTCGACGACCGCGGGCTCGCCCACCCTCGGCTTCACGATCGCCGCGCACCTGGCGTTGCTGATCGCCCTCCTCGCCCTTTCGGCGCGCGACGAGCGGCCCCGGCTGGCGCCGCTCTCGGTCGCCTTCACCTTCGCCGCAGTAGCCGGCTGGCGTATCGGCCGCCCGGAGGGCACGCCCTGGTGGCACGAGCTGGCGTTCGCCGGGGCGCTCTACCTCGCCTATCTCGCGTTCCCGCTGATCCTCGGCAACCGCGCGCGGCGCCTGCGCCCGCCCTACCTCGCGGCGGTGCTCGCGAGCTTCGGCTTCTTCGTCTTCGCCCAGGACGCGCTCATCGCCGGGGGCTGGTCCGGGATGATGGGAGCCTTGCCGATCGCGCAGGCGATCGCGCTCTCGGTCCTCCTCGCCCAGCTGGTGCGGATGGAGCGCGCGAGCCCCACGGGCGAGACCGCGGCGCGCGACACGGGGAGGCTGGCCCTGGTCGCCGGAGCGGTGCTCGCCTTCGTGACCGCGGCGATTCCACTCCAGCTCGACCGCGAGTGGATCACCATCGGCTGGGCGCTCCTCGCCGCGGCGCTCTCGGCGCTCTACCTGCGCATCCCCCACCGCGGGCTGCTCTGGTGGACGGCCGGCCTGCTCGCCGCGGTCTTCCTCCGCCTCGCGGTGAACCCCGCCGTGCTCGACTACCACCCGCGCGGCAGCCTCGCGATCTGGAACTGGTACCTCTACGCCTACCTGGTCCCCGCCCTCGCCTTCTTCCTCGCCGCCTGGCTCCTGGCCCGCGGCGACGACCGGCTGGTGGGGCCG
>DATMZM010000408.1:0-2499 GCA_035607445.1 Thermoanaerobaculia bacterium
CGCACCCTCTGGGCGGCCCGCCGGGCCGGGAACGGATCGCCCCAGGAGATCGCCCGCGAGCACGGCCTGCGGCTGGACCAGGTCGAAGAGGCGCTCTCCTTCGCCGATGTCCACAAGGCGGAGATCGTGGCGAGCCTCGCGGTCGAGGAAGAGCTCGCCCGGCGCGAGGCGCCCCGATCAGGTTGAACCCGGCGCCGACAGGGCCTATCCTCCGGAGAGATCCGACAATTCGGCGAGGTGTTTGACGTGACCGGACCTGCGGGATCGAAGGGCCCGGCGGGACCCGCGGGCGGCGCCCGCAAGCGGAAGCTGCCGCCTGCCCTCTGGATCGGCGTCGCGGCCTCGGCGATCTCCGCTCTCCTCCTGGCCGCCGGCGCGCTGACCCCGGTCGAGGACATCGCGAGCGACTGGCTGGTCCGCTTGCGCGGCAGCCGGCCGGCCGATCGGCGGATCGCGATCTGCGCGATCGACGCCGCGAGCATCGACCAATACGGCCGCTGGCCCTGGAGGCGCTCGGTCTTCGCCCGCTTGATCGACCGGCTGGCCGACGCGGGCGCGGGGGCGATCGCTCTCGACATCGTCTTCTCGGAGCCCTCCTACCCCGAGCTGGCGGCCGATGACGCGGCGCTCGCCGCGTCGTTCGAGCGCGCGGGCAACGTCGTCCTCGGCTTCTTCTTCCGCCGCGGCGAGTCGGATACGGGCCGGCCCGACCTCTCGGGCGCCGCGTTCCCGGTCGCCATCCCGCCGCCGGGCGGCTTCCAGATCCCGCGCGAGGCCGGGGTCGAAGGCAACCTCGAGCCGTTCGCCCGTGCCGCCGCGGGCCAGGGCTTCTTCGACCACCAGCGCGAGGCCGGCGTGCTCCGCCACTACCGCCTGGTCGCCCGCTTCGGCGACCGCTACTTCCCGGCGCTCGCGCTGCGCGCGGTGGAACGCTTCCACCGCGGAGCCCGGAGCCGGCGGGATGCGGGCGCGCCCGGAGCCTCCGGAGCGGCGGGGGAGGAGGACGCCGGGCTGAGCCTCGAGCCCGACCCGGGAGGCTTGCCGCAAGTCGTGCTCGCCGACCGCAAGGTGCTCACGGACGAGCGGGGCAAGGTCTGGGTCGATTACCGCGGACCGGCCGGCAGCTTTCCCGAGATCTCGGCGGCCGACCTGCTCGGCGGCAAGCTGCGTCCCGGGTCGCTCCGCGGCCGGCTGGTCATCGTCGGGCTGACCGAGACCGCCGTCGGCGACTACCTGGAGACGCCGTTCGGCGAGATGGCCGGGGTGGAGGTGCACGCCCACGTCGCGGACGGCCTGCTCAACGGGCGCTCCCGCCGCGACGACGGGACGACCTTCGCCTGGTCGCTCCTCGCCACGCTCGTCCTCGGGCCGCTCGTCTCGCTCCTGGTGGTCGAGGTCGAGCGCCACCGTTACGGCTCGCTCCTCGCGGTGCTCTCGATCCTCGCCTGGCCTGCCGTCGCCTACTTCGCGCTCGCCGGGGATCCGAGCGGCGGCTGGCACCTCCAGACGGTGCCGCCGCTCCTCGCGGGCGGGCTCGCGCTCGCCGGAGCGCTCCGCTACCGGGTGGCGCGGGTCGAGGCGCGCTCGCGCGAGATCCGGCGCACCTTCGAGCACTTCGTCGCGAAGCCCGTCGTCGAGGAGATGCTGCGCCGGCCGGGCGACGTGCAGCTCGGCGGCGAGCGGCGGGAGATCACGGTGCTCTTCTCCGACATCCGCGGCTTCACCAACCTGTCCGAGAAGCGCCAGCCGCAGGAGGTGATGAGCCTCCTCAACGAATACTTCACGCCGATGACCCAGGCCGTGCTCGACGCGCGGGGCACCCTCGACAAGTTCATGGGCGACGCGGTGATGGCTCTCTTCGGAGCGCCGCTCGACCAGCCGGACCACGCGGTCTCCGCCTGCCGCGCCGCGCTCGCGATGCGCCGTGACCTGATCCGCCTGAACGCCGGCTGGCAGGAGCGCGGCACGCTCGGCCCCGGCCAGAAGATCGGCATCGGGATCGGGCTGAACACGGGCGAGGTCGCGGTGGGCAACGTGGGGTCGAACGAGGTCTTCGGCTACACGGCGATCGGAGACAACGTCAATCTGGGCTCGCGTCTCGAAGGGCTCAACAAGAAGTACGGCACCGAGTCGATCGTCTCTCTGGCGACCGCGAACGCCGCCCGGGACGCCTTCCTGTTCCGCGAGCTCGACAGCGTCCGCGTGAAGGGAAAGAAAGAGCCGGTCGCGATCTTCGAGCTGGTCGTCGAGAGCGCCAGGGCGACCGCCCAGGACCGCGAAAAAGCGGAGCGATCGGCCGCGGCCCTCGCCGCCTACCGAGCGCGCGACTTCGCGGCCGCCGAGGCGATCTTCGCGGCGATCGTCGAGCAGGAAGGCGAGAACGGCCCGGCCGCTCTCCTCCTCGAGCGCTGCCGCCGGTTGAGCGCCACGCCGCCCGGTCCGGACTGGGACGGGGTGGATACGCTGACGGAGAAGTGAGCGGTGCGACCGGACGAGCGA
>DATMZM010000304.1:0-5707 GCA_035607445.1 Thermoanaerobaculia bacterium
TTCGAGGCCTACGCGACGGTCAACATCCCGGCCGAGTCGGCCAAGCTCGCGCGCTTCAAGGAGCGGCTCCCCTGGCTCGAGCGCAACCTGCCGATCCCGGACAAGGACAAGAACTTCAACCGCGGCACCGAGAGCCCCATCCGCGTGGTGGACGTCGCGATCGCGGGGGGAGACGCGCGCGCCGGAGTGCCGGCGATCGCCTTCAACCTGCCGAACGACGAGAGGGTGCGCGAGGCCAAGGGCTCGAAGAAGGTCCTGCTGCGCAATTTCATGCACGCGAAGTTCGACCGCGTCCTGACTCCCATCGCCGCGCGCGTGCTGGTCCCGGAGCAGGTCAAGGACGTCACGTTCGACGCCTACTTCAACGAGGTCCTGCACCACGAGCTGTCGCACGGCCTCGGCCCGGGCACGATCACCAAGGACGGCAAGAAGACGGAGGTCCGTCTCGAGCTCAAGGAGCTCTACTCGACGCTCGAAGAGGCAAAGGCGGACGTGATGGGGGTCTACAACATCCTCGCCCTGATCGGCCAGGGGGAAATGCCGGCCACCCTCCGCACGGCGCTCGAACCGACCTACGTCGCCGGCCTCTTCCGCTCCGCCCGCTTCGGGGTCGAGGAGGCGCACGGAAGGGGGGTCGTCGCCCAGTTCACCTACCTCGCCGAGAAGGGCGCGCTCGAGGTCGACAAGGACGGGCGCTACAAGGCCGTCTCCGCGAAGTTCCCCGGCGCGATCCGCGACCTCCTCCACGACATGCTGGCGCTCCAGGCCGCCGGCGACTACGAGGGGACGAAGGCCTTCCTCGACCGCTACGGCAAGGCGAACCCGAGCCTGCTCCAGGCGATCGCCAAGCTCGACGGCGTGCCGGTCGACATCCGGCCGCAGTTCGAAGGGGAGGTCGGAAAGTAGCGATTCCTCCCCCCAGGGCGGTAGGGCGTGCGGATTGGGGGGAGGCCAGGAGGGGGGCTGTGATCAGCTACTCGGTCGCGCCCCGCCGGATCTCGACCTGGTGGAGCGCGATCGCGACCTCCGCCGGCAGCCCGGGCGCCCGCTCGACGACGAGCCGGCGCCCGGCTGCCGGCGCGGCCAGATTCCAGACCGCCCGGTAGCGATGGGCGAAGAAATCCCCCGCCACCCAGGAGAGCCAGGGTCTCGGCGCCACGAGGCCGCTCGCGGCGAGGTCCGGCCGCTCGGCCGCCCACTCCCCGGTGTCGTCCCCCGCGCGGAGCTGCCAGCTCGGGCCGTGGCCGGTCGTATCGAACAGGCGGACGACCGCGACCGGAGTCCCCGCGGGCAAGGCGGCCGAGCTCTCCAAATGCGTATCGAGGACGACCGAGGCGGCGCGCGCTCCGTCGAGCCCGACCTCGAAGCGGGGTGAGGCTGCGGAGAGGGCTACTTCTCCCGCGAGCAGCGCCCGGCCCTGGGGCGGCAGGCCGAGGGCGACCGCGAGACCCGCGAGGCCCGCGACCACGATCGCCGGCTCGCGCCGGCCGGTCGCGCGCTGCGGCAGCCGCGAGACGCCCCAGGCGAGGAGACCGCCGAGGGCCACGGCGGCGAGAGCGGTCGCCGGCCGGGGCGCGAGGGCGAAGAGGCCGAGGGCTTCGGCGAGCGGCTCCGCGCGCAGCCAGGGGTAGGCCGCGAGGAGAGCCGTCAGCGAGCCGGCGATCGGCAGCCACGATCTCTGGACTCCCGCCCCGCCGCTGCCCGGCCGGAACACGAGAAGAGCCAGGGCGACCGGGGCCGCGAGCGCCGCAGGTCCGGGCACGGCGAACGCGGCGGCCAGGGCCAAGAGGAGGATCGAGACGAGGCGGACGGCCTCGACCCGCGCCGCGGCGAGAGCCGGCAGCGCGGGAACGACGAGGGCGAAGAGAGCGAGCCCCGAGAGCGCTTCGCCGGGGGAGCGCACGACGAACCCGAGCGCGGTGACCGCCCCCCCGGCGAGCGCCACCGCGAGCGCCGCCCAGACCCCCGCCGCGCGCAGGCCGAGCACGCACGCGGCCGCGGCGGCGACCGCCGCCGCGCGCGGCTCCCAGACGAACGGCAGGAGGATCGCCACGCCCGCCGCGACGCGGACGCTTCGCGGAAGCTCGCGATCCGTCATCGCGTCGCCGAGAGCGAGCGTCACCAGGGCGAGCGTCGCCGCGACGTTCCAGCCGGGAGCGAAGAGGGAGACCGCGACGAGCGCGAGGGCGGCCGGCTCGGCACCGCGCTTGCGCCCGAGCCAGGCGGCGGCGAGCCCCGCGGCGACCGGCAGGGCGAGGAGCGCGAAGAGCACCTTGGGCGTCGCGAGAGCCGGGCCGAACAGGAGCCGGCCGCGCAGGAGAGCCTGGAGCCCGAACGCGAGGCCCACCGCGGCGGCCGGAGCGAGGCGCGCCGGCTCGGCGCGCACCCGGCGGACGGCGGCGACGAGCAGGATACCGGTCAGCAGGGCGGCGACGGTCGAAGCCCGCAGGGGGCCGCGCGGCAGCGTCCAGGCCGCCGCGGTGACGAGCGCGGCGCCGAGCCCCAGCTCGCGGGCGGGCAGAGGAGCCAGGGCCGCGGCGGCGAGGAGCACGGCGACCGCGAGCCGCGCGAGGTACGCCGTTTCCGCCCCGGCCAAGAGGTCGAGCTCGAAGCCCCCGAACGAGGCGATCGCCGCATAGGCCGCGAGGACGACAGCGAGCCGCGCGAGCCCCACCGGCCAGGCCGGGCGGCGGCGCAAGGGCGCCTCGGCGAAGGGCTGGCTGGGGAGAGGGCGGTCGGCGTAGAGCACGAGGAGGTCCGGGAGAAAAGCGCCGAAAAGAGCTGCTGAACCCTGGGAAGCACCGGAAACTTGAGGAGTCTACGGCGTCCGAGGATCGCCCGTCGCCTCGGGCCCGATCCGCCCGCGCGCATTTGACGCTCTTTTCGGCCCCCCGCTACACTGCCGCCTCCATGCTTTCGAGAGAACTCTTGCGCGAAGACCCCGAGCGGGTCCTGACCGCCCTGGCCGACCGCCGGGCCGAGCCGGGTCTCCTCGAGACCTGGCAGCGGCTCGACACCGAGCGGCGCTCCGCGCTGGTCGAGGCCGAGAGCCTGAAGCGGCGCAGGAACGAAGCGAGCCGCGAGATCGGCAAGGTCAAACAGGCGGGCGGCGACGCGGCGAGCGCGATGGCCGAGGTCGGGCGCATGAAGGAGGACATCGAGCGCCTGGAAGCGCGGCTCGGCGAGATCGAGCCCGACCTGACGCGGATCGAGCTGTCGATCCCGAACCTGCCCGACGCGAGCGTGCCGCGCGGGGTCGACGAGACCGCGAACCGGATCGAGAAGGTGGTCGGCACGCCGCGCGCTTTCGACTTCCCGCCGCAGGCGCATTGGGATCTCGGCCCCGCCCTCGGCATCCTCGATTTCGAGCGCGGCGCGAAGCTCACCGGCGCCCGCTTCACGGTCTACAAGGGAGCGGGCGCGCGGCTCGAGCGGGCATTGATCAACTTCATGCTCGACCTCCACACCGGAGAGCACGGCTACACCGAGATCCTGCCGCCGTTCATGGTCAACCGCGCGGCGCTCGTCGGCACCGGCCAGCTGCCGAAGTTCGAGCAAGACCTGTTCAAGCTCGAAGGGCACGACTACTTCCTGATCCCGACCGCCGAGGTGCCGCTCACCAACCTCCATCGCGACGAGATCCTGCCCGAATCGGCCTTGCCCCTGCGCCTCACCGCCTACACCCCCTGCTTCCGCAGCGAGGCCGGCTCGTACGGCAAGGACGTCCGCGGGCTCATCCGCCAGCACCAGTTCAACAAGGTCGAGCTGGTCCACCTGGCGACCCCCGAGACCAGCGCCGCCGCGCTCGAAGAGCTGACGAGCAACGCCGAGCGCGTCCTCGAACAGCTCGACCTCCCCTACCGCCGCGTCTGCCTCTCGACCGGCGACATGGGCTTCTCGGCCGCCAAGACCTACGATCTCGAAGTCTGGCTCCCCGGCCAGAACGCCTACCGCGAGATCTCCTCCTGCTCGAACTGCACCGACTTCCAGGCCCGGCGAGCCAACCTCCGCTACCGCCCCGCGGACAGCGGCAAGCCGCGCCTCCTCCACACGCTCAACGGCTCGGGCCTCGCCGTCGGCCGGACGCTCATCGCCGTCCTCGAGAACTATCAGCAGCAAGACGGCACCATCCTCCTGCCCGACGCCCTCCGCCCCTACCTCGGAGGCCTCGCACGGATCGAGCCGGGCGGGTAAGCTTTCCCCCTCACCCCACGCGGAGGGGTGGCTGAGCGGTCGATAGCAGCGGTCTTGAAAACCGCCGGGCCTGCAAGGGTCCCATGGGTTCGAATCCCATCCCCTCCGCCATTTTCGGTCGTGCTCTTCGAACGGCGAGAAAAAATTTGCAGAACGATGTCGGTTTCCGGCAAGCTCGTTCGTCGTCCTCATGAGACGCCAATGGGGCCGGCTCAAACAAGGAGACAGACGATGCGGGTTATGGTGTTTGCAAAAGCTACCGAAGGCATGTCATTGGGCGAGCCCACGCCGGAGGCGCTCGAGGCGTTCGCTGCGATGGACCAGTTCACCGAGGAGCTGGTCCAGGCCGGCGTCTTCATTGCCGCCGCCGGCCTGCAGAACGGCGCCCAGGCCAAGCGCATCATTTACGAGGGTCCCGGCCGCACGGTCATCGACGGGCCGTTCGCCGAGACCCGCGAGCTGGTCGTTGGCTTCTCGATCTGGGAGGTCAAAGACATGGACGAGGCGGTGGCTTGGGCAAAACGCGCCCCCAACGGCATGCCGGGCAAGAGCGAGGTCGAAATCCGGCCGTTCTACGAGGCGGCGGATCTGGCCGAGTTCGTGACGCCCGAGGAGCTCGCGACGCCCCGTGACGGGGAGCGCGGGAAGCTCGGCGTCGCCTGACACCTTTGCCTAACACCGTCAGCTGCTGCCGGCTTGCCTCCCTCCCGGCCTTGGCCGAAAATGCGGTGTGACCGCAGGCGAAACGCACCAGGCGATCGAAGCGACCTTTCGCATCGAACGGGCCAGGCTCATCGCGGGCCTGGCCCGCATGGTGCGGAATGTCGACCTCGCCGAGGAGTTGGCGCAGGACGCGCTGGTCGTCGCCCTGTCCGAATGGCCGAGGACCGGCGTTCCGGCCAACCCGGGCGCCTGGCTGATGACCACCGCCAAACGGCGCGCCATCGATGTCCTCCGGCGCGACAGGATGCGCGAGCGCAAGCACGAGGAGATCGCGCGGACGCTGGACGAGACGTTCGACGGCGCGGCCGAGACGATCGGAGCGGCCCTGGACGACGATCTCGGCGACGAGCTGCTGGGGCTCCTCTTCACGGCCTGCCATCCCATTTTGTCGCCCGACGCCCGCGCGGCGCTCACCCTGCGGGTGGTCGGCGGCCTGACGACCGACGAGATCGCCCGCGCCTTCCTGTCGAGCGAGGCCGCGATCTCGCAGCGGATCGTCCGCGTCAAGAAGGCGATCGCAAAGGCCGGATTGACCTTCGAGGTGCCGCGGGGCGCCGAACGGGCGGCGCGGCTGCCCTCGGTGCTCGAGGTCATCTACCTCATTTTCAATGAAGGCTATGCGGCCTCGGCGGGCGACGACCTCGTCCGTCCGGGCCTGTGCCTGGAGGCGCAACGGCTCGGCCGCATTCTGGTCGGGCTGATGCCCGAGGATGCCGAAGTGCTCGGCCTCCTGGCCCTGATGGAGATTCAGGCGTCGCGCCTCAGGGCGCGCACCGGGCCGGACGGCGCC
>DATMZM010000277.1:0-20300 GCA_035607445.1 Thermoanaerobaculia bacterium
GTGCCCGTGCCGCCTCCCGCCCTGCCCGTGCTGCGGATTCCGATCTGGCCGGTGCCGGCCGGCCGGCCCGAGATCGAACGGATCGAGCCGCCCGCGCTCGACGACGCGCCCGGCGCCGGGTTCACGATCTACGGCGACAACCTCTCGGGACCGGGCACCACCGTGCGGATCGGCGCTCGGCCGGCGACGCCTTCGAAGATGAGCCCAGGCGCGCTCACCGTGGCCCTTCCGGACGGCCTGCGGATCGGGACCGTCGGCGTTCAGGTCGTGCGCGCGGAGGCGCCCGCGGAGCATTGGATCGTCGAGTCGAACCCGTTCGCCCTCCTCCTCCGGCCGCGCGTCTCGGGCGCTCCGAGCTACGCCGCCGAGGCCCCTGCCGGATCGAGCGCGCCCTCGCCCGCGATCTACGTTCCGGTCTCGCCCGCGGCGGCGCCCGGCCAGGTGGCGCAGCTCTACCTCGACGAGAGCGATCCTCCGGCCGATCGGCCGGCGCGGGGCTATTCCGTCGCGATCGGCGCTCTGCGCGAGATGACGACCCTCCTCGCGTTCCCGGCGGCGGGCGTCGCGGCGGGCAGCTACCTGGTGCGGATCGTGATCGACGGCGCGACGAGCCTCCTCGCGATCGACACGGACCCGGCGAGTCCCACCTACGGCCGTTACGCGAGCCCCCTGGTGAGCGTGCCTCAGACGGATGCGAGCGCGGAGGGCGCGCCGTGACGGGCTGGGAGGAGGCGAACCAGGAGTACCTGGCGGCGGTGCTCGCCGGGATCCGCGAGCTGCTCGAGCGGCACGCGGAGGGCGGCTCGGGGCGCGGCCCCGGACCGCAGCGCATCCCGCGCTGGAGCCACCCCGACGCGGCGCCCGCGCTCGAGACGATCGGCGACGTCTTCGAGCTCTCGCCGTTCGCCCGCGCGCTCCTGGCCCTCACCGCCGGCATGGAGCTCGACGCCCGCTTCGCCCCTCTCTGCGCCCGCGCCCAGGGGGATCCGCAGCGCGCCTATCCCACCTTCGGCCTGGCGCTCGCCGTGCTGCCCGGAGCGACCTGGGGCGAGCTGTCGCCGGAGGCGCCCTTGCGCCGCTGGCGGCTCCTCGAGATCCAGGCGGCGGGCAGCGCCGGGCTCGCCACGAGCCAGTTGAAGATCGACGAGCGGATCCTCCACTTCTTGGCCGGCGTCGATCACCGCGACGAGCGGCTGGCGATCCTGAGCGAGCCGGTCGGCTCGGCCGGTCCGCTCGTGCCCTCGCACGCGCGGCTCGCCGAGCAGATCGCGGCCACCTGGACGCGCGCCGCGGAGCGCGGGGTCCTGCCGCCGATCCAGCTCTGCGGTCCCGACCCGGCCGGCCGCCGAGCGGTGGCGGCCGCCGCCTGCGAACTGGTCGAGCTCGACCTCGTGGCGATGAACGCGGAGGCCCTGCCCATCGCGCCGCGCGAGCTCGAGGAAATCCTCCGCCTCTGGCAGCGCGAGATGCTGCTCGGCGCGGGCGCGCTGCTGCTCGACTGCGGCGATTTGGACGGCGCGGCCGAGCCGGCGCGCGAAGCGGCGATCCAGCGCTTCGTCGAGCGGCTCGACGGGCCGCTCATCCTCTCCGGGCGCGAGCGGCGTCGCTCCCGCGAGCGGCCGCTCGTGGCGCTCGACGTCCTGCGCCCGAGCGCCGCCGAGCAGCGGACGCTCTGGCGCGAGGGGATCGGGCCCGACGCCACAGGGCTCGAGGCGGAGATCGAGGCACTCGCCGCGCAGTTCGACCTGCCCGCGCCGCGGCTCGAGGCCGCCGTCGTCGCGGCGCTCGGCGATTTCGCTTCGCGCCCCGAGGGCGGGAAGGAGCCCGGGAAGGCCGCGCTCGCGGGCGCGCTCTGGGAGGCTTGCAGGCTCCAGGCCCGTCCCCGGCTCGACGACCTGGCGCAGAGGATCGAGCCCAAGGCGACCTGGGACGACCTGATCCTGGCGCCGCGCGAGACCGAGCTGCTGCGCATGATCGCGGTCCACGTCGGCGAGCGGACGACCGTCCACGAGCGCTGGAAGATGGCCTCCGGCGGCTGGCGCGGCCAGGGGGTCTCGGCCCTTTTTTCGGGCGGCAGCGGCACGGGCAAGACCCTCGCCGCCGAGGTGCTCGCGCGCGAGCTGCGGCTCGACCTCTACCGGATCGACTTGGCGACCGCGGTCAGCAAGTACATCGGCGAGACCGAGAAGAACCTGCGCCGGGTCTTCGACGCCGCGGAGGAGGGCGGCGCGATCCTGCTCTTCGACGAGGCCGACGCCCTCTTCGGCAAGCGCAGCGAGGTCAAGGACAGCCACGACCGCTTCGCGAACATCGAGGTCAGCTACCTGCTCCAGAGGATGGAGACCTACCGCGGACTCGCGATCCTGACCACGAACCTGAAGGAGGCGCTCGACCCGGCGTTCCTGCGCCGCTTGCGCTTCCTGGTGCCGTTCTCGTTCCCGGATGCGCGCGAGCGGATGGCGATCTGGCGCCGGGCCTTCCCGCCGACCGTGCCGATGGAAGGGGTGGACGTGGAAAAACTTGCGCGCCTCAACGTTTCCGGCGGTAACATCCACAACATCGCTCTTTCCGCAGCGTTCCTGGCCGCCGCCGACAAGGCGCCGGTGCGCATGGACCATCTGCTCGAGGCCGCGCGCATCGAGTGCATCAAGATCGGCCGGCCGATCGCCGACGCGGAAGTGCGGGACTGGAGCTCCTGAACGTGAACTGGCATCTCGAAATCGGCGCGCTTTCGCTCGCCGGGGTCGATCCCGCCTCGGCGGGCCGGATCGGCGCGGACGTCGAGCGCGAGCTCGCGGAGCTGCTGCGGGCGAGCCCGGCGCCCGGCGCGTTCGCGCGCGGCGGCGCGCTCCACCTCGACGAGGCGCGGATCCAGCTGCCCGCGGGCACCCGCCCGGACGCCATGGGCGGCGCGATCGCGCGCGCGCTCCACGAGCGGATCGCGACCCAGGCGGGCGGCGAGGTCTCGACGCCGACCGACCTCGGCGCGCCCTCCGCCCCGAGCACTCCCGGCGCCTCGGGCGCGCCGGCAGGAGGCGCCGGGTGAGCCGCCTCCTCGGCCTGCCGCCGAAGAGCTCGGCGCCGCCGATCGCCTCGGTCCAGCCGGCGCCGCGGCAGGCGCCCAAGCCGGCGGAGCCGCCGGCCTCGCCCGCGCCCTCGGCGCAGATCCAGATCGAGCGCGCCGAGAGGCTCGGCCACGACTTCTCCCGCCTGCCGGCCCACGCCGATCCGAAGCGGGCGAGCGGCGGCGGCAGCCCGCTGCCGAGCCTCGTGCGCGGCAAGATGGAGCGCGCGCTCGGCACCGACCTCTCGCGCGTGCGCATCCACCAGGGCGAGGAGGCGGAGTCGGTCGACGCGATCGCCTACACCCGCGGCACCGACCTCCATTTCCAGCGCGGCGCCTACGATCCGGGCAGCGGCCCGGGCCAGCGCCTGCTCGGCCACGAGCTCGCCCACGTCGTCCAGCAGGCGGAAGGGCGCGTCGCCGTCCCCGGAGGTCCCGGCGCGCCGATCAACGACGATCCGCGGCTCGAAGCCGAAGCCGAGAGCGCCGGCCATCGCGCCTCCCGGGGCGAGGCCGCGCCGGCGGGCCCTGCGCATCCTCCGGGCGCGCCGGTCTCGGGCTCCGGAACCCCCTGATCGCCGCCGAGCGCCGCCGAGGAGACCGAAACCATGTCGCAGCTGCCGCCCGCGCCGTTCAACATCCCGCTCCTGAAGGGAGCTCTCGTGGCGATCGACGACTCGACCCAGCAGACGAGCGTGATCGCGTTCCAGTTCAACCCGGCGACCCTGCGCCGGAAGCTCGAGCCGTTCACCGTCGGCGGCCAGCCGGGCGACCGCACCGAGCTGCCGCGCTATGCCGGCGCGCCGGCCGAGACGATCGACGTCCAGATCCAGGTCGACGCGACCGACGGCCTCGCCGACAGCAGCGCTTCCGCCGCGGCCTACGGCGTCCTGCCCCAGCTCGCGGCGATCGAGCTGCTGATCTTCCCGACCTCGTCGCAGGTCATCCAGGCCGAGACCCAGCTTTCCTCCGGCGCGATCGAGATCCTGCCGATGACGGCACCGCGGATCCTGTTCGTCTGGGGGCCGAACCGGGTGCTGCCCGTGCGCATCGTCTCCTACGGCGTCACGGAGGAGCTGTTCGACCAGTCCTTGAACCCGCTGCGCGCGACCGTCGATCTCTCCCTGCGCGTGCTCACCTATTCGGACGTCCCGCAAAGCGACCCCGACTACCACCAGTTCCTCGCCTACCAGCAGGAGCTCGAGCGCGTCTCGCAGCTCGCCCTGTCCTCGGTGCGCACCGGCAGCACCGTGACCGGCGTCGACATCTCGAGCCTCTGAGGAGCCGCGCATGTTCGCCCAGAACAGCCGCTACTACAACATCCCCGACCTCACCTACACCGCCCCTTCGGGGCAGAAGATCCGCTACAAGGCGCGCCGCTTCCTGCCCGAAGGGAGGTCCCTGCCGCTCCAATCGATCGCGATCGTCGCGCAGAGCGACCGGCTCGACCTGATCGCCTACCGCACCCTCGGCAACCCCGAGCTCGCCTGGCGGATCGCCGACGCCAACGACGCCATGGACCCGTTCGATCTGACCGCGGTCCCGGGACGCGTGCTGGGCATTCCCCGGCCGCTGCCTTCTTAAGGGGACGACGCCTTGGAGCTCCAAAGCGTCCAGCTGTCGCTGCAGCTCGGCGGGTTCTTCCCGACGCCGGCTCCGCTCGAGGTCATGACGGCTCTGCAGAGCATCGAGATCCAGAACGGGACGGAGGCCCCCTCGGGATTCCAGATGAGCTTCGTCGCGAGCCGCCAGGGCTCGGGCGACGACTACGCTCTCGTCTCCTCGCCCCTCCTGAAGCCCTGGTCGCGCGTGGTCATCTCGGTCGCGGTCAACGGCACGCCGAAGGTGCTCATGGACGGCTTCATCACCCAGGTCCAGCTCGTGCCCGGGTTCTCGCCGGGCGCCTCGATGCTCACGGTCATGGGCCAGGACATCAGCGTCAAGATGAACCTGTTCGAGTTCTCGCTCGAGTACCCGGCGATGGGCGACTACCTGATCGCGAACCTGGTGCTCGCGAAGTACCTGCTCCTAGGCGTCGTCCCGACCGTGATGCCGACGCTCGGCAGCGTCCTGCCGTTCGAGTTCGTGCCGCAGCAGAACTCGACCGACCTCGCGTACATCAAGGAGCTCGCGCAGCGAAACGGCTTCGTCTTCTTCATCACCCCCGGCAAGGATCTCGTCAACTACGCCTACTTCGGTCCGCCGGTCCGCTCCGGCCTGCCGCAGCCGGCGCTCACCGTCGACATGGGGCCGGGCACGAACGTCAACTCGATGCAGTTCTCCTACAACGCTCTCGCGCCGACGCTCGTCTACGGCCTGGTGCTCGAGACCATGATCGATCCGTACGTCCCGCTGCCCGTGATCGCCTCCTCGTCGACGCGGACGCCGCCGCTCGCGACCGATCCGGCGGTCGGCGATTCGATCCTGGGGCTGATCCCCAACCCGATCAAGGCGATCGAGGACCTGGCCAGCCTGGCCGTCCGCGGCACCCTCTACCAGGGTCCAGGCCTCCAATGGCCGCAGTCGATGGCGGAGTCGCAAGCGATCCTGAACGTCTCGACCGACGAAGTCGTGACCTGCGAGGGCGAGCTCGACGTCACCCGCTACGGCGCGGTGCTGACCGCTCCCGGCGTCGTTCCCGTGCGCGGCGCCGGGTTCTCCTACGACGGCCTCTACAGCGTCCAGAGCGTCACCCACAAGATCTCGAGCAGCCGCGGCAACTGGGACTTCAAGCAGAGCTTCAAGCTCGCCCGCGAGGGCACCGGCAGCACGATCGAGGAGGTCTGACCATGGCGACCGATCAGAGCGCGAACAGCGGCAGCGACAGCCTGGCGAGCCCGGGCGGCGGTCTGGCCCATCGCGGCAAGTTCTACGGCAAGTACCGCGGCGTGGTGATCGACAACATCGACCTCCTCGGGCTCGGCCGGATCCTCCCCTACGTGCCGGCGGTGCAGGGCTCGATCCTCAACTGGGCGCTGCCGGCCGCCCCCTACGCCGGCTTCGAGACCGGTTTCTGGGCGATGCCCGACATCGGCTCGAACGTCTGGGTCGAGTTCGAGGGCGGCAACCCCGACCACCCGATCTGGAGCGGCTGCTTTTGGGAGGAGGGGGAGGCGGCGTTCGTCCAGGCGCTGAGCCCCGAGGATCCGGCGTTGATCAAGGCCTGGCGCACCGACTTCATCACCCTGATCTTCAACGACACGCCGGAGGTCGGCGGCGCGATGTTCAACATCATCGACCCCGCCGTCGCGGTGCCGATCACGATCCTGATGAACTCTGCAGGCATCGAGATCCAGTGCGGCGTCTCGAACATCCTGATCAATCCGGAGGAGGGGATCACGCTCACCGTCGGCCCGTCGGTGATCGCGATGACCGAAGCGGGCATCGAGATCACCGCCCCCGCCCTCAACATCACGGTCGAGGGGGCGATGTCGGCCGAGGTCGGCGGCGAGCTCAACCTCTCCTCCGGCGCCAACCTCTCGATGGAGGCCGGCGGCGCGGCCGAGCTGTCGGCCACGGGCGACGTCACGATCGAAGCCCTGGGGGCCGTCGAGATGTCGGCGGCCGGCGACGTCGCGGTCACCGGCGGCGGCGGGGCCGAGCTGACCGCGGGGGGCGACGTCGCGGTCACCGGCGGCGGCGCCGCGGAGCTGACCGGAGGCGGCGACGTCGCGGTCTCCGGCGGCGGCGCCGTGGAGGTCTCCGCGCTCGGCGACATCGCGATCTCGGCCCTCGCCGCGATCCAGATCTCCGCCGTGGGCGACGTCATGACCTCCGCCGTCACGCAGGTTTTGAACGGTCTCGTCGAGGTCGACGGCGACCTCCTGATCGACGGCCAGCAGCCGCTCGTGATCTGAGGCGGCGAGGCGACGATGCAGCTCGAATTCCCGTTCCAACTCGACGGGCGCGGCCGGGTCGCCGAAACCGACGAGGCGGACCACATCCGGCAGCTGATCGAGCAGGTCCTCTTCACCGCGCCCGGAGAGAGGGTCGAGAGGCCGACCTTCGGCGCCGGCCTCCTGCGCCTGATCTTCGCGCCCGCGAGCGACGAGCTCCAGGCGGCCACCCGCTTCCTGGTCCAGGGCCAGCTGCAGCAGTGGCTCGGCCAGCTGATCGAGCTCCAGGCGGTCGAGCTGAGCTTCTCCGCGAACCAGCTCGAGATCACCGTCGTCTACCTGATCCGCCAGAGCCAGCGCCGGGTCCGCAACACCTTCGTCAACCGGAGGGCGGCTTGACGCCATCGAGCCATTCGGCCGCCGCACCCCCCCAGTCGCTGCTCGATCGGCGCCGGCTGGCGATCGCGCACAGCGCGACGCAGCGCGGTCTCGCCTCGGTCGAGGCGTCCTCGGCGGCCTCCGGCTATCTCCTCTCCCTGCACTTCGTCCCGACCGCCGAAAGCGCCGAACCGAAGGCGGCGGTTCCGCCCGGATTGCGGATCGGCAACTTCTCTCTCGCGGTCGCGGGCGGCGGCGATCCCGGGCTCGCGATCGCGGGGATCGAGCCGGCGCCGCCCGGCGGGTCGCGGCTCGACCTCAAGGTCGAGGAGACCGGCGCTCGCGCCGGCGCGCCCCGGGCCGGCAACGCCGTCGTCTATACGCTCGAGCTGGTCGGCGTGCCCAATCTCGACCGGTTCTTCTCCGCCGCCTCGTTCACCTTGGACGGCGGGCCCCCGCCCCCCGTGCCCGAGCCGCCGGCGGCGAGCGCCCTCGCCAAGCCGGCGGTCGCCGCGATCGACTACCTGGCGCGCGACTACGAGAGCTTCCGCCGGCTGCTCCTCGAGCGGATGACCCTGACCATCCCCTCCTGGAGCGAACGCAATCCCGCCGACTACGGCATCGCTCTCGTCGAGATCCTCGCCTACGTCGCCGACGACCTCGCCTACTACCAGGACGCCGTCGCCACCGAGGCCTACCTGAGCACGGCGCGCCTGCGCCAGTCGGTGGTGCGCCATGCGCGCCTGCTCGATTACCAGGTTTCGCCCGGGCACAACGCGCGCACCTGGGCGCAGGTCCAGGTCTCCGCCCCTCTCCTGCTGCCCCTCGGCACCCGGATCTACGCCGAGATTCCGGGAGTCGAACCGGCATTCGACCCCTCGGAGGTCGAGGACGAGACGCCCGAAGACCTCGCGAACGCCATGACCTTCGAGACGATGGCGGATGCCTGGCTCGAGCCGGGCTACGAAGCGATGCCGATCTACGCCTGGGGCGCTCTCGATTACGCGCTGCCGCGCGGCGCGACCGCGGCGGCGCTCGCGGGGTCCTTCCCGCGCCTCGCCGCCGGCGACGTCCTGATCCTGGGGCTCTCCGACCGGACGGTGGCCCCCGGGCATCCGGTGCGGCTTTCGCGCGCGCGGACCGGCATCGATCCGGTGTTCCGCGACGTCGAGATCACCGAGATCGAGTGGTATGCCGAGGACGCTCTCCCCGAGCCCCTGCCGGTCGCCGGCCGGTTGGCAGGCGCCGTCCGCACCGACCTCGCCGTGGCGCTCGGCAACCTGGTGCCCGCCGACCAGGGACGGACGGTCGAAGAGGACCTGCCGCCGGTGGTCGACGGGGCGGTCTATCGCCCGACGCTCTCCGAGCGCTGGGTGACGATGCGCCAGCCGTACGATCCCGAAGTCGCGAAGAGGACTCCGGCCGAGGCGTTCCTGAACCCCTTCCCGCCCGAGGCGGTGCCGGTGGTGGAGCTGCGCGAGCTTTCGTCCACCGGCGCCGCCGGAGCGTTCTGGACCTGCGTGCGCGACCTGCTCGGCGCCGGACCCTTCACCCGCGCCTTCGTTCTCGAGGTCGACAACGCCGGATGGGCCCGGCTGCGCTTCGGCGACGACCGCTACGGTCGGAGCCCCGCTCCCGGCACCCGTTTTCACGCGCGCTATCGGGTCGGCCTCGGGCCGCAGGGGAACCTCGGGCCGGGCACGATCCGCCACCTCGCCTCGGACGTGCCCGAGATCCTCGACGCCGTCACCGGGCTGAGCAATCCGCTCCAGGCGATGGGCGGAGCCCCGCCGGAGTCGAACGAAAGGATCCGCCTGCTCGCTCCGCAGGCGATCGAGGCCCAGAAGCGCTGCGTCACCGCGGGCGACTTCGTCAATGCCGCCGAGGCCTTTCCCGGGGTCCGCCGCGCGGCGGCCCGGCTCGGCTGGACCGGCAGCTGGACGACGGCGTTCGTCTTCCTCCAGCTCGAAGCGCGCCGCCCGCTCGACGCCTTCTTCCTCTCGACGTTTCGCGCCTACATGGCGCCTCTTCTCCTCGCCGGCTCCGACTTGGAGGTCCAGGAGGCGGGCTACCTGCCGCTCGACATCGGGCTCGGAATCCATCTCGACGCCGGCGCGCGCCAGTCCGAGGTCCAGCGCGCTCTCGAGCTCGCCTTCTCCGCGACCGACCCGGCGGGCTTCTTCCGCCCCGACAATTTCACCTTCGGCCAGCCGGTCTACCTGAGCGAAGTAGTCGCTCGCGCCGCTGCGGTCTCGGGCGTCGCCCGCGTCGAAGTCCAACGTTTCCACCCCTGGGGCCAACCGCCGGGCGGCGAGATCGCCGCGGGCAAGATCCAGCCCGGGCCCTTCGAGATCGTGCGCGCCGACAGCATCGCCGGCGCGCCGCAGCTCGGCGCCGTCGACTTCGACTTCCCTCGCGAGGTGAGGCGGTGAGCGAGCCCCGGGACGACGAGATGATCCCGGCCATGGCCGTGCCCGACCTCGGAAGGAGGATCTGGAATCCGCCCGGCCTGCGCGCGATCTCGTACCGCCCGGGCATCTACGAGACCTTCCGCCTCGGCATGCGCCTGCGCCTGCCGCGCCAGAGGGTGCCGCCCGACGGCGACCGCCCGCTCGCGCAGCTCAACTTGAGCGACCCTCTCGACTGGCTGCTCGCCCTGGTCGACGCCTGGGCGGTGGCGGGCGACGTGCTCACCTTCTATCTCGAACGGATCGCCAACGAGGGGTATCTGCGCACCGCGGTCGAGGAGGACTCGGTGCTCTACCTGCTGCGCTCGATCGACTACGCGCCGCTGCCGGCGATCGCGGGCTCGGCGCCGCTCGCCTTCACCGTCGTCACCGGGCGCCGGACGTCGCTGCCGAGCGAGGTCGAGATTCCGACCCGGACCCAGGTGCGCAGCCTCCCCACCAGCAGCGGCACCGAGCTGCCCCAGGTCTTCGAGCTCGGCGCCTCGTTCGCCGCGCGCTCGATCTGGAACGCGATCCGGCCGCTCGCCGCGGGGCTGACCGCGGAGCCGCCGCTTCTCGCGGGCGCCACCTCGATCGCGCTCGACGGCACGCGCACGGGCTTGCGCGCCGCCTCGCCGCTCCTGATCGTCGCCGCGGCCGGAACGCAGACCTTCTTCCGCACGCTGTCGGACGCCACGACCGAACGCGCCGAGGGCAGCGCGAGCGGCGGCACCGGCGAGGGCACGCTCGGCGGCCGGGGCGTCACGATCGCGAGCTGGGAGGAGCCGCTGCCGGGCGCGGCCGGAGAGGCGTTCGTCGATCCCTGCGCCTACGGTTTCGCCAAGCGGGCGAACCTGTTCGGCTACAACGCGGTGCCGTGGGATCAGCTGCCGGACAACGTCAAGCAGACCTTCTCGCCGCGGCGCGGCGGGGTCGCGGTCTCGACCGACCGCGGAGCGCAGCTCGCGAGCGCGGACGAGGGGCTGCCGACGACCGCGGTGACGGCTCTCCTGTTCGGCGACAACGGCGAGCTGGTCGCGGCCACCGCCGCCGGCGTCTTCTACCGCGAGCGCGCCGCCTGGAAGGCTCCGACCTCCGGGCTCGGCAGGATGGCGGTCCAATCGCTCGCCTGGGGCGAACGGGGCCAGCTCTACGCGGGCACCTCCTCCGGGGTCTACCGCTCGACCGACGGCGGCGCCACCTGGAGCTATCTCGCGCCCCCCTCCCTGACGCGGCGCCGGAACCAGACCGCGGCGCCGGCCGCGGCGAGCGGCGGAGGGAGCGGAGGGAGCGGAGGAGCCGTGGCGAAGATCCTGGCCGAGATCCTGGCGCAGATTCGCGCCTTCCTCGCCAAGATCGGAAGCCCGAGCGAGCTCACCGAGCCCCGCCTGACCAGCCAGCAGATCCCGGCGCTCGCCTTCGTGCCCGGCGGCTCCGCGGGCTACCTCTTCGCCGCCACGCCGCAGGGCATCTACCGCGCTCCCGCGAACGGCGGCGGCTGGCTGCCGGTCAATTCCGGGCTCCCCGGCTATGACGCGAAGACCGGCTTCGCCAATCTCTCGGTGCGCGCGCTCGCCGCCGGCCCGGAAGGGGGCGGGCTGCTCGCCGCGAGCGATCGGGGCCTGTTCCGCACCACCGATCTCGGCGCCAACTGGCGCGCCGCCGGGCTCGGCTATCCGCGGACGAAGAGCGGCGCCGCGGGAGCTTCGGGAGTCGCGGTCGCCACCGATTCCCGCTCGCGCAAGACCTGGGTGATCGCCGCCACCGACGCCGGGGTCTTCCGATCGAGCGACGGCGGCGACCGCTTCGCGCCCGCGAGCTCCGGCCTGCCGCCCCCGGATGCGGGCGCGCTCGCCGCCGCCGCCCCGGTCTCCGGCCTCGCCGCGGCGCTCGACCGGACGACGCTCACGCCGCTGCTCTACGCCGCGGTCGGCGCCGCCCTCTACCTCTCCGAGGACCTCGGCGGCAGCTGGCGGGCGCTCTCCCTGCCGGACGGTTCCTCGAGCGGCTCTTCGAACGGTTCTTCAGGCAGCTCTTCAGGCGGCTCTTCGACCGCCATCACGGCCCTCGCCGCCTCGGACCGGAGCGTCGCCGCGGCGACGCCGTTCAACGGCTTCGTCTTCGACCAGTACCCCGGCTACCGGCTGCAGGCCGGGCAGATCGACCTCTCGACCACGTTCCCGGACATCCAGCCCGGCGGCTGGGTCTCCCTGTTCCAGAGCCGCCCCCAGCCGGCGCCCTTCCCGCCGCTCGCGCCGCTCGTCGGTTCCTGGCAGATCAGCGCCGTCGAGACGGTGGCGCGCGACGACTTCGGGATCTCCGGCCTGATCACCCGCCTCGAGGTGGCCGCGGACGGCGCCGATCTCTCCCCGTTCGACCTCCAGACGACCGCCGCGTACGTCGCGAGCTCTCCTCTGCCGCTCGCCAAGCTGCCGGTGATCGAGCCGATCGAAGGAGCGCAGCTCGAGCTCGACATCGCGCTCGCCGACGCCCCCACCGGCCGCGAGATCGCCGTCTCCGGCCGGCGGATCCGCGCCACGCTCCAGCCCGGGGCGGAACCCCGCAACCTCGAGCCGCCGAACGACGGTCAGCCGGTCGAGGTCGCGCCCGGCGACCTCCTGCTCATCCTCGCCGCCCCCACGTCGGACGCGGCCGGGCTGCGCTGGCCGGTCGAGCTCGCGAGCGGCATCGCCGGAATCCTCGTCGCCAAGCGCGCGGAGCTCTTGTGGAAGAGCGCCGCGGACGACGATCCGAGCGTCGCCGAAGTGGTCGCTTGCCTCGGCGCCGTGCCGATCAGCCGCGCGGGCGAGCCGTCCGAGACCGCGCCGCGCACGGCGCTCACGATCGACCCGGCGCTCACGCGGCTGTACGACCCCGGAACCGTCTCGGTCTCCGCGAACGTGATGACGGCGACCCAGGGCGAGACGGTGCCCCGCGAGATCCTCGGCAACGGCAACGCGAACCGCGCCCAGCAACGATTCACCCTGCGCCGGCAGCCGCTCACCTACGTGCCCAGCAGCACCGGCTGGAGCTCGACGCTCGAGGTGTTCGTCAACGACATCGCCTGGCGCCAGGTGACGACCCTCGTCGGCCAGGGGCCGGCGAGCCAGGTCTACGTCGTCGAGCGCAATACGAAGGGCGGCGCGACGGTGATCTTCGGCGACGGGTTGAACGGCTCCCGGCTGCCGACCGGCGTCGAGAACGTCGTCGCGCGCTATCGCTACGGCATGTGGACGGCGCCGCAGCCGGCCGGGGCGCTGCGCCTGCTGCAGTCGCGCCCTCTCGGCCTGCGCGAAGTCAGCAACCCGCTCCCCTCGGCGGGAGCGATCCCGCCCGAGAGCTCGGACGACGCCCGCGAGACCGGACCGATGACCGTGCGCGCTCTCGACCGCATCGTCTCGCTCGACGATTACAGCGATTTCGCGCAAACCTCCCCGGGCGTCGCCCGGGCGGTCGCGAGCGCGCTCAGGAACGGCCGCTCCCTGATCGTCGCGCTCACCGTCGCGGGGGCGGACGGAGCCCCGATCGATCCCGGCTCTGAGATCTACACCACCCTCTCGGCCGCCATCCGCAGCCGGCGCTATCTCGCGCAACCGCTCCAGATCGCCTCGTACGAGCGGGTCGGATTCTCGCTCGCGGCGCGCGTCCTGCCCTCGCCCGACGCCGACCCCTCGGGCCTCGAGACGGCGATCCGCTCGGCGCTCGGCACCGCGTTCGGCTTCGCGGCGCAGGGATTCGGCAAGGGCGTCTCGAGCTCGGCGGTGGTGGCGGCGATCCAAGGGGTTCCGGGCGTCGCCGCGGTCGAGCTCGATGCGCTCTATCCGACCGGCACGGAAGCCAAACTCCAGGATACGATCCCCGCCCGGCCGGCGCGCGTGCGGAAGGACGGCACGATCGCGCCCGCGGAGCTGGTGCTGATCGACCCCGCGGGGATCGAGCTCCACCTCGAGGCCTCCTCGTGAGCCAGAGCCTCGAGCGCCTCTTCGGCCTGCTCCCCGAGTTCATCCGCTACGCCGACGCGGAGGTCGGATCGCCGCTGCGCGCCGCGCTCGCCGTGCTCGAAGGCGAGTACGCGGCGATCGCGGACGCCACCGCGGCGCTCTACGACGACTGGTTCATCGAGACCTGCTCGGAATGGGTGATCCCCTACCTGGGCGACCTCGTCGGCGTGCGGACCCTGGACATCGCCCTCGCCAGCAACGACGCGCAGCGCGCCCTGGTCGGCAACATCCTGCATTACCGGCGGCGCAAGGGGACGCCCGCGGCGCTCGCCGGCGCGGCGGGCGACGCGACCGGCTGGCCGGCGCACGCGGTTCCCTCGATCGATCTGCTCGCGGCGACGCAATCGCTCCTCCACGTGCGGCCCGGCCGCGGCGGCACCGTCGACCTCCGCGCGGGCGTCGAGCTCGAGGCTTTCGGCACGCCGTTCGACACGATCGCGAGAAACGTCCAGGTACGCGCCGGCGTGCCGCTGGGCCATCCGATCGGCACCGCGACCTCGGACGACGGCGGGCGCTACAACCTCGGCCGGATCGGCCTCTTCTTCTGGCGGCTCCCGAGCTACCCGATCGGCCGGGCGGAGCCGCGCGAGGTCGGGCCGGGCGCTTACACCTTCCACCCGTTCGGCATCGATTCGCCGCTCTTCAATCCACCGAAGAACCGCACCGGGCCGCCGAACGCGGCCCTCCTGCCGGTGCCGCTCGACGCCGCGACGCTCCAAAACGAGGCTTCCGAGCTCGACCGCCGCGAGTTCGCGGAGACCGGATTCCTGGCGCCCGATCCGGCGATCCGGGTCTGGGTCCGCTTCGCCGCGCCGAACCAGGACAAGCGGCCCGTCCTGCGGTTCACCGACCTCTCCCGCTGGACGCCGCCGCCGGCCTCCGCCGGCGTCGAGGCCGGCACCGAGGACGGCATCGAGGCCGGACCCCGGATCCCGGTGGCGGTCGATCCGGCGCTCGGCCGTCTCGCCTTCCCCGCCGGAGTCGGGGTCGACGAGGTCGCCGTCGGCTATGCCTACGCGTTCAGCGGCGACTTGGGCGGCGGCCCTTACTACCGGCCGCCTCGGGACATCGCGCCGGCCAATTGGTACGCCATCGTCGGCGAGCGCTCGGCCTATGACGAGATGGAGGTCGTTCCCCAAGGGGACGGCGGGACGGGGAGGCACCGCTGCCAGAGCCTTGCCGAAGCCGTCGGCTTGTGGAACCAGGCGGAGGCGGCTTACGCCGCCGTCGCGGACGGCTCGGATCCGGAGCCCGTGAACGGATTGATCGAGATCGAGAGCGACGACCTCCAGCCGGCGCCCTCGGAGCCGATCCGCCTGACCCGGTCGAGCCGGCTGACGATCCGCGCCGCCGCGGGCGCCCGCCCCTGTGTGGTCGGCGACCTCGCCGTCGCGGGAGAGCCCTCCGGCAGCGCCGCCCCGAGCGCCACCCTCGCCTTGGGCGGCCTCTGGATCGACGGCGGCCTCGCCCTGTCCGGCGATCTCGCCGCGCTCGGGATCGAGGACTGCACGCTGCGGCCGGCCGGCCGGCCGAGCCTGCGGCTCGAAAGAAAAGGCGGCCAGCCCGCGGCCTGCGCGATCGCGATCGCGCGCTCGATCCTGGGACCGCTCCGCCTGCCCGCCGAGACCTGCCAGCTCGCGATCGCCGATTCGATCCTGGACGGCGGCGGCACCGCCGCGATCTCGGGTCCGGACGAGGGCACTCCCGGGCCGGCCCTCCGCATCGAGCGCGCCACCGTCTTCGGGCGGGTCGAGGTGATCGAGCTGTACCACGCCTCCGAGACGCTGTTCGTCGATCCGGTCATGGTCGTGCGGTGCATGAGCGGCCTGGTCCTCAACTCGTACGTGCCGCCGGGCTCCGTGACGCCCCACGGCCAGGCCAACGTCCCGCTGCTGGGCAGCGGCGTGGTGATCCCGTCGTTCACCTCGCGGGTCTACGGCCAACCCGGCTACGCGCAGCTCGGCCCGCTCTGCCCGCCGGAGCTCAGCAACGGGCCCCACGGCGAGATCGGCGCCTTCCACGGCCTCCGCCAACCGGAAAAGATGGCTCTCATCCCGGCGATCGCCGCCGAGTTCCTGCCCTGGGGACTCGAGGCCGAGATCGTCTTCGCGACCTGACGGGGGATTTTCGATGCGCAGCCGAATGACCGGAGACTTCTCCCGCCTGCTCGACGAGGCCAGGAGCCGCGACAGCGCGCTCTGGATGCAACAGGGCCGGGTGCAGCTCGACTCCGATTGGAACGCGCAGGCGGAGATCGCGAACCGGCGCCTCGCGACGGCGACCGCCGACCTGGTGGGCGAGAGCGGCGCCCCGTACCCGGTCGCCGGATTCGACCTCTCGATCGTCTGGGCTCTCGCGTTCGACGGCCGCGACGACTACGCCTACGTCTCCTCGCCGCCGGCGCCGGGCGGCGCCGGCTTCACTTGGACCGCCTGGATCCGCCCGCGGCCGGGCGGCGGCGCTCTGCTCGGCCGCTTCGCGGCGGCGAACGGCGAGCGCGATGCCGCGCTCCTGTTCCTGACCCCGGACTTGAAGCTCTCGTTCCGGCGCGCGGGGAGCCAGACGTTCGAGCTGCCGCCCTCCGCGCCGCTCGCGCCGGACCGCCCCCACCACGTGGCCGTGACCTGCGACGGGCACTCGACCGCGATCTACGCCGACGGCCGCCTGGCCTCGACACCCTTGCCCGCCGGCCGGCCGCTCGCGCCGCTGCCCGCCGTGCTCCTGCTCGGCGCCTCCCTCGAAGACAAGAAGCCGCGGCTGCCGTACGCCGGCGACCTCGGCGACGTCGTCTGGTGGGACCGCGCGCTCGCGCCCGAGGAGATCGCTCGCGCCGCCGCCGGCCAGCACCCCGCGGACGCGCCGCTCGCCCGCTGGCCGCTCGCCGAGGGCGACGGCGACGCCGTCTCGGACGCCGCGGCCGGCGCCTGCCACGGCGTCCTCGGTTCCGGGGTCAGCCGCCCGGCCTGGACGCTGCACAACCTCGCGATCGGCCCCGGCCGCTACTACGTGGACGGCGCTCTGTGCGTGAACCCGCGCCGGGTCCTCTATACCCAGCAGCCGGAGGCGCCGGGCCTCGAGCTTCCGAGCAGCGGCGTCCACCTCGCGGTGCTCGACGTCTGGGAGCGCTTCGTCACCGCGATCGAGGACCCGTCGATCGCCGAGGTCGCGCTGGGCGGCCCGACGACCACGACGCGCTCGCAGACGATTCCCCAGGTGCGCCTGGTCCCCGTGACCGGCGAGGGCCGCGAGGCCGCCGAGCGGACCTGGAAGGCGGTCCGTCATCAGGTGCGCGCGCCGCGCGGGCGGCTGGCCGCCCAGCGCGTCCTGCCGTCGCCGACCCCCCTCGGCAACCTCCTCTACCGGGTCGAGATCCACCAGGGCGGCGGCGCTTGGGGCCGGCGCCTCGAAGACGGCGCCGAGCTGCTCTCGACCGGCCCACCGGTCGCCGCGGGCGGCTCGACCTCCGCCGTGACGATCCCGGTCCGGGTCGCCCGAGACGATGGGAGCGAGGGCGGCGCGGCGGACCTCGCCGCCGCCCTGGCCGCGTTCGCCCCCGGCTCGGCGGTCGAGCTCTGGCCGGCCTCGTCGGACGCGCCGGCCAAAGGCGGCGTCGGAGCGGTCCGCGCCGTCGATCCGGCCGCCGGCACGATCACCCTGGATGCCCTGCCGAGCTCCGCCGCGGGGACCGCGAGCCTGGCGCTGCGCCGCCTCGCGACCTTCAAATGGTCGCGCAACAACGGCGCGGTCACCTACCCGATCGTCTCGCTGGCCGGCGCGCAGGCGACGCTCGCCTCGCCCGAGAGCGGCCGGCTCGTCCTGCCTCAAGGGACCGTCGTCGAATGGATCGACGATCTGACCGAGCTCGCCGGCCGGCCCGGGGCGCTCTACAAGGTGACCGCGGTCGACCCCGACCTGATGACCGCGACGCTCTCGCCGCAGCCCGACCAGGCGGTCGTCCCCGACCGCCACCCCTTCCTGCGGGTCTGGGACCAGAAAGCCGACAGCACGATCGGGGGCGCCGTCGTCGCGCAGGCGGACTGGGTCTATCTCGAGGCCGGCATCCAGGTCCGCTTCGCGGGCGATCATCCGAGCCGCAGCGGCGACTACTGGTGGCTCCCCGCCCGCACCAGCACGGAGGACATCATCTGGCCGCGCGACGCCGCGGGCGCGCCCGAGAACCTGCCGCCGGCCGGCCCCGACCGCTCCGTCGCGCTCCTCGCCGAGGTGAGCTTCGATCCGCCGCGGGTCGAGGACCGCCGCTTCCTGTTCCAGCCGGTCTCGACCGGGAAGGTCTCGAAAGAGGGCGACGTGATGTACGGCCCGCTCGAGATCCGCTCTCACTTGGACGTGCAGGGCGACATCCGCGCGCCCCTCTACTTCGGCCGCCTCGGCTCGCGCGACGTCGTCGGCACGGACCAGATCGCCGACGGCGCGGTCACCGCCTGCAAGCTCGCCTTCGACGTCGGCAGCGTGCCGCCCGGCTACTCGATCCTCGGCGACACGCCCGAGCCGCCGCCCGGCTACGTCTGGAGCGGCTCGCGGCTCGCGTTCGGCAACCAGGACCCGCTCTGGCGCTCGCTCTCGGCCCTGCCGCGCAGCCACCCGGGAGCGATCGCCGCGCTCACCGCCGGCAATCGCGTTTTCGCTCTGCTCGAGACCGGCGAGCTCTGGCAGGTCGACCCGGCGACCGGGGACGCCGTCCTCTACTCCCGGCTCGCCGAGCCGCGCCGCGCCTTCGCCGCCGCCGTGCTCGACGGCCTGATCTACGTCGCCGGGGGCTTCGACGCCGCCGGCCACGCGCTCGGCACCGTCGAGGTCTTCGATCCGAACGCCGCGACCTGGACCCGGCGCGCCGGCCTCCCGACCGCGCGCGGCGGGCTCGCGCTCGCGCCGCTCGGCGCCCAGCTCCACGCGCTCGGCGGGCGCGCCGGCGAACGACCGCTCGCCACCCACGAGGCGTACGACCCGCTCCTCGACCGCTGGACGAGCCGGGCGCCGCTGCCGATTGCGCGCTGGGGATTAGCCGCCACGGCGGTCGGCGGCGGCCTCCACGCCGCGGCCGGCGAGAGGAGGATCTTCTGGTTCGGCCGCATGCTCTCGCGCCGGCACGACGAGTACCGCGCCGAGGGCGACGTCTGGCGCCGCCGCGCGCGCCTCCTCTACGGCCGGCGCCACCCGGCGCTGGTGACGATCGAAGGGCGGCTCTTCCTCGCCGGCGGCGAGGGCGCGCTCGGCCCGAGCAACGCCGTCCAGCGCTTCGAGCCGCACCTGGGCTGGCTCGAAGGGCCGCCCCTGCCGCTGCCCGCCGCAGCGCCCGGAGGGACCGCCATCGGCGGCACCCTCCTCTGCGTGGGAGGGCGCTCGACCGACCCGGCGATCCCGATCGCGAGCCTCGACGTCAGCTCGATCTTCTACGTCCACCGGAAGCTCGAAGTGCCGGCGACGCCGCTTCCCGGCCCGGGGTCGTAACTCGTCGATCGCCCGGCCCTGCGACTCTCCGTTGCACGCCGGCCGGCGCCGGGCGGGCCTCGGGAGATGCGACAATCACCGGAAATCGCCCTCCCGGAGACCGCCCGATGCGCTCGTCCCGTTCCCTTCGCCCGCTCGCCCTCGCGCTCGCTCTCTCCTGGGCCGCTCCGTCGTTCGTCCCGGCGCGCGCCGCCGAGCCCCCGCCCGCCCTCACCGTCGAACAGACCCTCGACGCCTTCCACGCCGCCGCCGCCAAGGCCGACGAGGAGGCCTACTTCGCGCTCCTGGCCCCCGCGGGCGTGTTCCTCGGCACGGACGCCACGGAGCGCTGGGACAAGACGGCGTTCCGCGCCTTCGCCCACCCCTACTTCGCGAAGGGCAAGGCCTGGACCTTCGTGCCCCGCAACCGCCACGTCGACCATTCGGCCGACGGCCGCGTCGCCTGGTTCGACGAGCTGCTCGACAGCGCGACCTACGGCGAGTGCCGCGGCAGCGGAGCGCTCGAGCAGATCGACGGAACCTGGAAGATCCAGCAATACCATCTGACGATCCCGCTGCCGAACGACCTCGCGAAAGAGATCGTGGCGCGGATCCGCGCGGCGAAACCGGCCCCGACCGCGCGGCCTTGACTCTCGGCGCCGTCAAGCGGTTTCCGGTCCCAGGAAGCGACTTGCTGGCCCAGAATGGGACTTCCGTCCCAGGAAGCGACTTTTCGTCCCAGAACGGGAACTCACGTCCCAGAAAGTGACTTCCGGTCCCAAAATGGTAACTTGCGTCTCTGGGAACATCCGGCCCGAAATGGGAAAATGCGTCCCGAAACGCGGCATTTCGGGCCAGAACGGCCTCTCGCGCGCCCGGAGGGCGCTTTCCGTCGCCGAAAACCGTCGCCGGACTCCGAAACTCACCTTCGCCTCCCGGCCATCGGGCTGCGATACGCTCGCGCCCCCGCCATGAGCCGCGCGTTCCTCACCCGCTTCGCCTGGCTGTCGATCGCCGCGGCGGTCGCGACGATCGCTTTGAAGAGCGCCGCGTATCTCCTGACCGGCTCGGTCGGCCTGCTCTCGGACGCCATCGAATCGCTGGTCAACCTCTGTAGCGCGATCGT
>DATMZM010000169.1:0-3133 GCA_035607445.1 Thermoanaerobaculia bacterium
GGCCGATCAGGAACAGGAAGATCTTGCCCAACGGGGTCAGTCGCATCTTCAGGAGCTCCTTGTACCGCGGCCGGACCCGCGGCGGAGCCGTCGGGCGGAGGTCGGCGCGGGTTCCCAGAGAGCCGCCATGCTATGCGAGGCCCTTTGAGGGGTCAAAGCGGGCCAAAAGAGAGCCTTGTCGCGCCACCCCGAGAGGAGGTACGATCGCGCTCCGTTTTCTTCTGTCAAGGAAGGATTGTTTCACCCATGAAGCCAAGGCGTGCGGCGGTGCTGGCTCTCGGCCTGGCCCTCGCGGTCCCTGCGATCGCGAGCGCCGCCGTGCAGATCGGCCTGTCGCTCACCGGGCGGCGGGTGATCTACAACGAGAACGCCGTCCAGCACGCGCGCCGGTTCTCGGACGTGCTCGTCCCGGTGCCCGACGCCGGGCTCGAGCCGCTGATCGACCAGCACGCCGCGGCCCAGAACCTCGATCCCCGGCTGGTCAAGGCGGTGATCCAGGTCGAATCGGGCTACAACGCGGCGGCGCTCTCGAACAAGGGGGCGATCGGCCTGATGCAGCTGATGCCGGACACGGCGCGGCTGCTCGACGTCGACCCTTATGATCCGGTGCAGAACCTGCGCGGCGGCATCTCCTACCTGCGGCGGATGATCGACCGCTTCGCCGGCCGGGTCGAGTGCGCGCTCGCGGCCTACAACGCCGGTCCGGGCGCGGTCGAGAAGCACGGCGGCGTCCCGCCCTTTCCCGAGACGCGCGACTACGTCGAGAGGATCCTCTCGCTCTACCGCGGCGACGCGGCCCTGCGGGTCCCTGCCGGGATGGGGTTCGAGATCCGGGGACGCAAGGCCTTCCTCGTTCGCCGCCCGGGGCAGCGGACGCTCATCACCACCGCCCCGGTCCTGCGCTAGAGCCGGCAGCCCGCCGAGCCTGTCCCGCGCGGGGAGCCATGACGCCCGCTCCCGCCGCCATCCTGACGCTCAACGGCGGCTCGTCGAGCATCCGCTTCGCGATCTACGAGGCCGGCGAGACGCTCGAGCGCACGCTGTCCGGCAAGATCGATCGCATCGGCCGGAGCGGAACCCGCCTCCTGGTCGACGGTCCGGCCGGGATGGCGCCGGGCGGCCGGGACCTCGACGACGGTGGCCACCGGGAGGCGGCCGGCTTCCTGCTCGATTGGCTCGAAACGCAGCCGGCCTTCTCTCGAGTCGCCGCCGTGGGACACCGGGTGGTGCACGGCCTCCAGAGGTTCGAGCCGGAGCGCGTCACGCCGGGGCTGCTCGACGCGTTGCGCGCGATCACGCCGCTCGACCCGGAGCACCTGCCGCGCGAGATCGAGCTGATCGAGGCCGTCGGGCGGCGCCATCCGGCCTGGCCGCAGGTCGCCTGCTTCGACACCGCGTTCCATCGCAACCTGCCGCGGGTCGCGAAGCTGCTGCCCATTCCGCGGCGCTACGAAGCGGTGGGCGTGACGCGCTACGGCTTCCACGGCCTGTCGTATACCTATCTGATGGAGGAGCTCGGGCGCCTCGGCGACCCGGCGGCCGGGAGCGGCCGGGTGATCCTCGCCCATCTCGGCAACGGCGCGAGCCTGGCCGCCGTGCGCGACGGGCAGGGGATCGACACGAGCATGGGCTTCACCCCCGCGTCGGGCTTGATGATGAGCACCCGCACCGGCGACCTCGATCCGGGGCTCGGCTATTACCTGGCGCGCACCGAGGGGATGACCGCCGCCGGCTTTCAATCCCTGGTCAACGACGAGTCCGGCCTGCTCGGCGTCTCGGAGTCGAGCTCCGACCTGCGCGACCTGCTCGCTCGCGAGGCCGAGGACGTGCGCGCGGCGGAGGCCGTGGCGCTCTTTTGCTACCAGGTGAAGAAGTGGATCGGCTCGTTCGCCGCGGCGCTCGGGGGCTTGGACACCCTCGTCTTCGCGGGCGGCATCGGAGAGAACGCGCCGCTCGTGCGCGCGCGCATCTGCGACGGCCTCGGCTTTCTCGGGATCCGGATCGACCCGGCGCGCAACGCGGGCGATGCGGCGAGGATCTCTCCGGACGAGGGCCCGGTCGCCGTGCGGGTCCTCCGCACCGACGAAGAGCTGATGATCGCGCGCTCGGTCCGCCGGACGCTCGGGCTCGGGAGAGAGCAGGGGACAGAGGAGAATCGATGAGCCCAGGCAATCCGACGCGCGACCGGACTCTCGACGCCGAGCAGCTCCGAAAGATGGACGCCTATTGGCGCGCCGCGAACTACCTCTCCGTCGGGCAGCTCTACCTCCTCGCGAATCCTCTCCTCCAGCAGCCGCTCGAGATCTCGCACGTCAAGCCGAACCTGCTCGGCCACTGGGGAACGACCCCGGGCTTGAGCTTCATTTACGTCCACTTGAACCGGATCATCAGGAAATACGACCTCGACATGATCTTCGTCACGGGTCCGGGGCACGGCGGCCCGGCGCTCGTCGCCAACACGTACCTCGAGGGGACCTACAGCGAGATCTATCCGGAGGTCGGCCAAGACGAGGCCGGCCTGGCGAGGCTCTGCCGGCAGTTCTCGTTTCCCGGCGGCATTCCCAGCCACGTTTCACCCGAGTGCCCGGGCTCGATCCACGAAGGGGGCGAGCTGGGATATTCGCTCAGCCATGCCTTCGGCGCGGTGTTCGACAATCCGGACCTCGTCGTCGCCTGCGTGATCGGGGACGGCGAGGCGGAGACCGGCCCGCTCGCGACCGCCTGGCATTCGAACAAGTTCCTGAACCCGATCACCGATGGCGCGGTGCTGCCGATCCTGCACCTGAACGGCTGGAAGATCGCGAACCCTGCCCTCCTCGCCCGCATCGGCCGCGAGGAGCTTGAGCTGCTGCTCCGCGGCTACGGCTGGGCTCCGATCTTCGTTCGCGGCGAGGAGCCCGAGGCGATGCACGAGGCGATGGCGACCGCTCTCGAGAGCGCGATCCTCGACGTCCGGCGGTTCCAGAGCGAGGCGCGGGCTGGGGGCGACGCCACCCGGCCGCGCTGGCCGATGATCGTGCTCGATTCGCCCAAGGGCTGGACCGGCCCGCAGGTCGTCGACGGCCAGGCGGTCGAGGGCACCTTCCGGGCGCATCAGATCCCGCTCCTCGTCGACGCCCAGCACCCCGAGCGT
>DATMZM010000126.1:0-2082 GCA_035607445.1 Thermoanaerobaculia bacterium
GAAGAAGTAGTGGGTGACCTGCGACCAGCGCGTCCGCTCGGGATCCCGGCGCGGCGTGCCGCCGTGGACGATGTTCGAGGCCCAGATCAGAGCATCGCCGCGCTTGGGCAGGAAAACCTGGCGCTCGAGGCCCCGCGCCCTCATCAGCTCGCTCAGGTAGCTGCCGTAGCGCGTGTTGAAGAACTCGTCCGGAGTCTGGCCGCCGAGCGCGAAGTCCTCCGGATAGAGCTGCGGCAGGCGGTGGGAGCCCGGGTAGTAGAAGAGCGGCCCGTTGTCCTCCGTGACGTCCTCGAGAGCGACCCAGACGCCGCACATGAACCGGGGCGGGAGGCTGTTGAAGAGGATCGCGTCCGAGTGGTTCTCCTGCTGCGAGCCGAAGAGGAAGTTGAGCGTCTGGAACGGGAACGCCCGGCGCCCGTAAAGCAGCTCGAGCGCCGCGAGCACCCGCGGCGAGAGGGCGAGGTCGCGCACCGCGCTCGACGTCTCCCAGGCGTCCTGGCGGCGGTAGTAGCTCGCCGGACCCTCCTCGACTCCCGGGTTGAACAGGCCCGAGACCTCGCGCCGGATGCCCTCGATCAGCTCGTCCGGCGCCACGCCGGGGAGGACCGCCAGCCCGTCGCGGGCGTAATCGCGGAGCAGGCGCCGCTCGTCCTCCGACAGCTCCGCCCGCCGCTCGATCTCGGCCTCGAGCCAGGGGCTCTCGGCGAACGGCATGTGGACCGGAAACGCGGCGGCGGCTTGCGGATCTTTCTCGGGTTTGGCCATGCGGCGGGAGTCTTTCCGTGACGGAGCTCGTCCGCCGTGTCCGGCCCGGAGCTTTAGAAGCTCCGCTGGCCGAAGTTCGCGGCGAGGAGCGCGAGGTCGATCCCGTCGATCGCGGCGTTGTCGTCGAAGTCGAGGGCGCGGACGTAGCGCGGCTCGCCGCGGTGGGAGCCGAAGGCGATCGCGAGGGGGATCAGATCGGCGCCGTCGACCCGGCCGTTCTCGTCCACGTCCCCGACCAGGAACCGCGTGCCGGCGATGACGAAGCGCGAGATCTGGCGGTCGACCGTGTTGACCGGGTTCGCCCGGTCGCGCGAGCGGATGCCGACGGTGACCGCCCCGACGAACGGGCTCGACGGCGTGAAGTCGATCTTGGCCAGCTTGGCGTCGCCCGAGACGAGAGCCGGGACCTCCTGGCCGTTGATCACCAGCCGGGTCGAGGAGAGGTCGATGCCGGTACCGAAATCGAGCAGCGAGACGTGGACCGTGACGCCCGCCAGGACGTTCGTCGTGCCGTCCGGCGGGGTCACCGAGCCGAGCACGGGAGGCACCTTGTCGGTGTTCGTCAGCGCGTCGGCGACGATCTCCGCGAGCTTCTGATAGCCCGCGGCGTTCGGGTGGAGCTTGTCGCTGCCGCCCGCATAGAGGGTGGTGAAGGCGTTCGGCGTCTGCCAGAACAGGACCTCGAACGGATCGGCCAGGTCGCGCTGCTCGTCCGCGGCGAGGAGCCGCAGGTCGCTCGCGAGCTCCGCCGCCCCTCGGTTGTCGCCGTCCGTATTGGCGCTCGGCAGGCGCGGGATGATGGTCAGGTGGATCGGCCGCACCCCTCGGTTCTTCGCCTTCTTCGCCATGACGTCCAGGTCGAACGCGATCGATTCGGCCGAGACATGGAAGTTGAGGTCGTTCGTCCCTTCCATCAGGAGGATCGCGTCGGCGGGCGTCGAGCGCAGCACCTCCTCGATCCGGGTCATGCCCTCGGACGCGGTCTCGCCGGAGAGCCCGGCGTTGATCACCTTGGCGTTGACGCCGTGCATCCCCAGGACGTCGTCGAGCCGGCCCGGATAGCCCTGCTGCGCGAACGGGCGGGTCGGATCGTCCATGGCGCCGAACGTGATGCTGTCCCCGAACGCGATGTAGCGAACCTGCGCGCGGGCCGAGGAGGCCGCGAGAACGCTCCCGAGGAGCGCCAGGGCGAGGGCGGGAGCGAAAGAGGGAGCTCCGCGCCTCATGGCTCTTCGCTCCACCGCGCGGAGAGTGCGGGAACCGCGGAGACCGCGGCGCTCTCGGCGCCCGGCCAGCGGAACGTGACCGCGCCGGCCG
>DATMZM010000424.1:0-2256 GCA_035607445.1 Thermoanaerobaculia bacterium
AGCGCGCGGGTCTCGGGCAGCGTGCGGAGGACGCCGATCGGCGCCCGCGCGATCGCGCCCACGGCGCCGAACGAGACCACGAAGAGGAACTTCTCCCAGATGGCGGCCTCGATGTCCGCCGGCACGTCGGCGCGCACTCCCGCCTTCACGAACGCCTGGCGGAGGCGCTCGGCTCGCTCGCTCGGCTCTCGGCCCTTTCCATCCAGCTCGCCGAAGCGGACCATGTGGACCGTGCCGAGGCTCCGGATGCGGCCCGGGGCGATAATCTGGCTGATCGTGCCGCAGAGGCCCCCGAGCACCCGCTCTCTCCCGAGCACCGCGGTCAGCTCCGCGGCAGCCTCGACGCCGTTTTGGAGCGGCACGACGAACGTTTCGGGTCCGAGGAGCGGCGCGAGGGCGCGCGCCGTCTCGCCGAGCTGCCAGGTCTTGACGCCGAGGATCACCGCGTCGACCGGACCGACCTCGGCCGGGTCGTCGGTCGCCTGGGCCGGGTGGATGACGATCTCCCCCTCGGGTGTCTCGACGTGCAGGCCGCCTTCCCGGATCGCTTGCAGGTGCTCGCCGCGGGCGATGAACCAGACCTCCTCGCCGGAGCGCGCGAGCTGGGCGCCGAAATACCCGCCCGCCCCGCCGGTCCCGAAGATCGCGATCTTCATCCGAGATTCTCCGGGGGAGCTCAGGCCCCTACCGGACCTCGACCACGCCTTCGACCTCGACCGCGACGTCGTAGGGCAGCGCGGCGACGCCCACCGCCATGCGCGTATGGCGCCCCGCCTCGCCGAAGACCTCGACGAAGAGGTCGGAGGCGCCGTTCATGACCTGCGACTGGCCGGCGAAGTCGGGCGTCGAGTTGACGAACCCCGCGAGCCGCACGCAGCGCGCGACGCGATCGAGGTCGCCGTCGAGGGCCGAGCGCAGATGCGCGATCAGGTTGAGCGCGCAGAGCCGCGCCGCCTGCCGCCCCTCGTCGACGCCGAATTCCCGGCCGAGCTTGCCGATGAACCGGCGCTCGCCGTTCCATTGCGAAAGCTGGCCGGTCAGGAACACCAGGTTCCCGGAGCGGACGAAGGGAACATAGTTCGCACCCGGAGCGCTCGGAATCGGCAGCTCGATCCCGAGCTCCCGCAGGCGATCATCGATCCGCGACGGCATGCCTGGCTCCCCTCGAACCCTTCGCTCTCGACGCGAAAGACTATCGCGGGGCGGCTTCTCCTTTGTCCTCGACGGTTGGAGCGCCGATGACACGGTTCGCCTCGCGTCCTTTGGGTGCCGTTCGCCACCCTGTGCTAGCCTGATTCCCGTGGATCGATCGGCCCCCTCGCGCAGGCCGCGTAGCCCCATTTTCTCGCACTCCTGACCGATGTCGAACGGCCGAGCACAGGGAGCCCTCACGCTCGCCACTTGGCTGCTCGCCGCGGGTTGCGCGTCGACCGATCCGCGCCCGGCGTTCGAGGGGGCGGCGCGGCTGGCTGCAGAGCGCGGCGTCTCCGGGGCGCGCGTGCTCTCGGACGATGTGACGCGCCGGGAAGCCGCCGAGCGCGTCCATGCGCTCCTCGCCGCACCGCTCACGGCGGATTCCGCGGCCGAGATCGCGCTCCTCGGCAATCCGAACCTTCAGGCCGACCTCGCCGGGCTCGGCATCGCGCAGGCCGATCTCGCGCAGGCCGCCCTGCTGGCGAATCCTCGCCTCTCGATCGTCGACCTCCATGCGGAGGGCCGCGCGCCCGGGAGCCAGCGCACGGTCTCGCTCGAGGTCGCGATTCTCGACTGGCTGGTGCAGCCGCTGCGCAAGAGGGTCGCCGCGGCCGAGCTCGAGAGGGTGCGGCTCATGGCCGGCGGCGCGATCCTGGAAACCGCCGCCGCGGCCCGCTCGGCGTTCGTCTCCTATCAGGCGGCCGAGCAGCTGATCGGGCGTCTGGAGATCATCGAGCGGCTCGACCAAGCGGGCGCGGACTTCGCCGAATCGCTGTTTCAGGCCGGCAACCTGGGCGCTCTCCCCAGAGCCCAGGCGCGCGCGACCTGGGCGGAGACGCACGCCGCGCTCGAGGAAGCGCGCGCGGGATCGCGGCGAGCCCGGGAGGCCGTGAATGTCGCGCTCGGGCTTTCCGGAGAGGACGACTGGACGGCTCCGGCCGAGCTTCCCGAGCTGCCGGCTCCGGGCGACGAGGCCGATCTGACGGCCGTCGAGGCGCTCGCCGCGCGCCAGCGGCTCGACCTCTCCGCGGCGCGCTTCGCGGTCGATGCGATCGGCCGGGC
>DATMZM010000322.1:0-6041 GCA_035607445.1 Thermoanaerobaculia bacterium
CGAGGTGTAGCGGGTCAAAAGGTCGTAGGTCAGGCCGAGCGAGGTCACCTCGCGCGAGGTCTCCGGGTTGTCCGCGCTGCCGAAGTCCGAGAGCCGCGCGACGCGGGTCCGCGCCCAGAGATAGCGGAGCGCGCCGAGGTCCGCCGAAGGCTGGGCCGCGGCGACGTCGATTTCCTTTTCGAACGGTCCGTCGCCCCCGACTCCCGTGACGCGGATCGTCCCGCCGAGCTTGCCCGCGATGTTTCCAGAAGGTCCAGGACGCCACTTGCCGAAGATCACGAGCGGCCGATCCGCGAACAGGTCGGGGATCGACTGCGGCTCGACGTCGTAGGTTTCGAATCCGTCGGCCTTCCACGCGACGTCGGTCAGGACCGGCGAGCGCACGTACGCCTCGAACTTCTGGGCGACCGCCTTCGCTTCGCCCGGCTCGGCGACGACGAACGGCTCGCCCTGACCGGCGTGGGCCATGCCTTCGATCAGGTAGCGGTTGACCGACGAGCCGATGCCGAAAGCGAACAGGTTCGAGCGGTTGAGGTTCGCGCGGATCTTGGCGAAGACTTCCGATTCAGCGTCGATGTAGCCATCGGTCACCACGATCGTCGAGCGCGAGACCCCTTCCGCCCCGGGCAGGGCGAGCGCCCGGTCGAGCGCGAGCCCCAGCTCGGTGCCGCCTCCGCCCTGCTCGCGCCCGATCTCGGCGATCGCGTTCTCGACGTTCTCCTGGGTCGCGGGCAGCGACTTGGGCGCGAGGAGCCGCGAGCCGCCCGCGAAGAGGATGACGTTGAAGCGGTCGATCGGCCGCAGGCTCCCGATCAGCTCGCGCATCAGGGTCTTCGCGGTGTCGAGCGGAAAGCCTTCCATCGAGCCCGAGACGTCGAGCACGAAGACGTATTCGCGCGGCGGGATCTGCGTGAGGGCCACGCGCTGCGGCGGCTGCACCATGAGCAGGAAGAAATTCTCGGCCGGCTCGTTCCCTTTGCCCGGCGCGCCGGGGTAGAGGAGGAGGCCGGTCGCGACCTGCTTGCCCATCAGGCGGTAGCGCAGGACGTAGTCGCGATTGCCTCCGTTCGCCTCGGCCGGATCGAGGTCGACCTTGGCGGCGTTCAATCCCTGCCAATCGACGTGGGTGCGATGCGAAGGGCAGAGCAGCTCCTCGATCGGCATGCCCGCGGCGATCTCGGTCTCGATGCCGAAGGTATAGGTGGGGGCCACGCCCTCGTGCTGGTAGGCGTTCTTGACCCAGCGGCCGTCCTCTGCCGCCGTGCTCTCCGCTTTCGTCGAATACCGCGGGCCGACCACGGTCGGATAGACGAATTCGTAGGTGCCGTCGGTCGGCACCAGCAGCTCGCTGTAGTGCAGCTCGACCTTGATCTCGTCGCCCGGCATGACGTTCGCGACCGCCATGCTGAACACGTTCGGCCGCTGCTGTTCGAGGAGCGCCGCGCTTTTCCCCGCGTCGCGGGCGGCCTCGAACTCCCGTTTCGCCTGCTGCCGCTCGCGGATCTTCGCCTGGATGCGCTGGTCACCCACCACGAGCGTCATGCCGTGCACGGCGGCCCGGGTCGACGCCGGGAAGACGTAGCGCGCGTGGATCGGGCGGTTCCCTTCGTTCGTGTACACCTGGGTGACCAGGACGTCGGCGATCACCCCGGCGATGCGGACCTGGGCCTTGGTCTCCTTGAGCGGCAGCCGATCGACCGCGGGGTCGCCGTTCTCGACCAGGAAATAGGGGGAAAGGGTCTTCTCCGGGCTCTCGCCCGCGGCGGCTCCCGGACGCGCCATCCCGAGCGCGAAGCCGAAAGCCAGGACGACGGATTGCCACGACGGTTTCATCTGACTCCTCCTGGGCAGGCATTGGCCTTGCCACACGAGGAGGATGGCGTTCACACAAGAACCGCGTATGAAGTCGCGATGAAAGAGCGATGAAGTGAAGGGGGCCTCCCCAAAGAGAGCGAGCCGCCGTCATCCTTCGGCGGCTCGCTCTTCGATCAGCTCGGCGACGGCGTCTCGATCCGGCGAAAGGTTGCGGCCGGCGCCCAAGAGGCGCCTTGCGCGCTCGCCCCGATCCGGATGCACGCCCTCAGCCGAGCTTCGTGACTTCGCTCTCCGACACCGCCACGCCCTTCAAGCCGCCGCGGAAGGCCTTCTTGCCCGTGGCGGGCTTCGCCTGGCTCGCGAGATAGACGTGGGTCTTGCCGCCCGCGTTGTCGATGCGCACGATGAGGCCTTGAGATCCGGCCTCTCCGAGCGCGCGCTGGGCCGCTTCCGCCGAATGCTCCCCTTCGAGCGTGTACCGGTAGTACGTGGTCTTCATCGCGTCACCTCAAAAGCTGGTGGGGCAGCTGCGGCTGCGCCCTTCGATCTCGACGTACTCGGCCTGCGCCATGACGATTTTGCCGGCGGAGATGCCGTTCAACGAGTAGAAGAGGGCCGTGATGCCGGGTTCCAGGTAAGCCGACGGATAGCTCCACGAGATGGGATCGGGCGCCGGTCTCAGGAAGAGGACGGCCGATCCGCTCCCTGCGGTGAGGCAGAGGAGGATCCTGCGCAGCAGGACGACGTTGCGCCCCTGGTTCTGAACGTACAGCAACGCGTTGGTCCCCGACTTGACGATCGAGACCACGATCGTCTGAGCTTCCTGGAAGCTCGTTTCGCAGCCGTTGCACGCCATCGGAACACCTCCTCGTCGAAGCCCCGGTCCCGGCCGGGAAACGTTCCCTATCAATTAAAGTGTTTATACAATCTAATCTCTTCGCCGAGCCCTGTCAAGCGCGCCTCGCGGCACCGGCACCGGAGTCGGTTCTCGGTGAGAACTTCCGGCCGGCCGACAGGTCCGTTAAGATTCGAGCCTCCAAGGCGCCCCTACAATCCGGTTCTCGAAAAAAGCTCGGGAGACACCATGAGAAGGACCCTTCTGTCCGCTTCGATCCTGCTCGCCGCACTCGTGGCAACCGCCGCCGACGCCCGGTTGCGTCCGGCCGCCCCCCAAGGGAAACCCAAGCAGGAGGCCGCGGAGGAGTACGGCGCTTCGGCACCCGCCGGGCAACGCGGCAGCCTCGAGATCCGAACTCCGGAGGGGCGCCGGAAGGTCGGCTACACGGTCTACGACGGGATCGCCGTGGCCGAGGGGGACATCATCCTCGGTCCGGTCGACGAGGCTCCGACCCTCGCCGGTCGCACCGCGCTCGCCTCCCGCTGGTTCTGTGCCGTCATCCCGTTCACCATCGATCCCACGATGCCCAATCCGGCCCGGGTGACCGGGGCGCTCGCGCAGTGGCAGGCCTCGGCTGACGTCCGTTTCGTCCCGAGAACGACGCAGAGCGACTACGTGACCTACCGGCGGGTCGCCAAGGGGTGCAGCTCGCCTTCGGGAAGACAGGGCGGCCAGCAGTTCGTCAACGTGGCCGACACGTGCTCGATGGGGAACGTGATGCACGAGACCGGACACGTGCTCGGGCTCTGGCACGAGCAGTCGCGGACCGATCGCGACCGCTTCGTCACCATCGTCTGGGCCAACGTCCAAGATGACAAGAAGGACGATTTCGCCAAGTACAGAGACCTCGGCAACGATGGGGCGGACATCGGACCCTACGATTTCGGTTCGATCATGCACTACCCGGCGAACGCCTTCAGCAAGGGCGGCAACACCATCCTGGCGGCCGGAGGGGCGGCGATCGGCCAGCGCGTCGCACCGAGCCTGGGCGATGTCGCCGGTTTGCGCGAAATGTACCCGCAGCTCAAGCAGGAGACCTTCTGCCGCGGCATCGCCTGCGGCCCCTTCCACGATCTCTGCGGCCGGGACTGGAACTGCGCGCCCCCCACGGAGGGCGAGGCCTGCGGGTTCTTGCACTGCGGCGAGGAGATTACCGATATGTGCGGCACCCGGTACACGTGCGGCGCGGCCCCGACCAACGACGAGTTCTGCGCCACCCATTGCGACGACGGGACGGACGAGTGCGGCAACCACCATTCCTGCCCCGACTGCATCCCGCCGCCCCCGGACTGCAATCCGCCCAATCAGCTCTGCTGCGACGGCACCTGCGGGAGGGTTTGCGGCGTCTGCCCGCCTTGAGGCGATCACGGCTTCGCGATCGCCCCGGTGTTTCGAGCACGCTTCGCGCGGCTTTCTCGTTCGATCCTTACGGCACCGGCACCGGGCGGAAGTGGACGACGTAATTCCGGTTCGCCGCCGGAGTCGAGATCGTGTGCTCTTGGGCGCCTTGGTCTGACCAGGAGTCGAACTCGTACGCGATGCCGTCGAGGATCTGGGGCGAGGTCGCGCCGAGGCGACGCTCGATGCCGGTGACCCCGGTCACCGCCACGGGGGCGCGCTGCGGCTGGCCGTCGAGGGTGACCGTGAGCCCGGGGGGATCCGTGGCGAGCGTGATCTGCGCCTTGCGCGGCAGGAGATCGACGAACGAAGAGTGCGCGAGACCCGAGGCATCCCGGACCGTCAGGTGGATCCGGTACCAGACCCGGGAAGAGGTCTCGCCGTCGATCGGGATCCGGAAGGTGCCGCGGCGGAGGTTGTGCCTCGGCGGCAGGAACGGGTGGATGTGGGTCTCGTGGTGGAAGTCCACCTGCCAGGTGAACGCCGGTCGCGGCAGGACGCCGTCCTCGGCGTCGCTTCCGGTTCCGATGAAGGTGACCACGTCGCCCCCCTGGTAGAGCCGGCCGTTCGGAGGCGCCGTGATCCGTCCGACCGGCGGGCTGCCCGCGACCACGGTCAGGCGCGCGGGTCCTCCCGTCGCGGTCCCCTCCGCGTTGCTGACCAGGACGTCGAACGAGGCGCCGTGATCGAGAAGCGTCGCGGCGGGCAGGGTATAGATCGGCGCCGTGGCGCCCGCGATCGGGGCGCCCCCGCGCCGCCATTGGTAGCGCAGCGGCTGGGCGCCCGAAGCGGTCACCGAGAAGCTCGCCGGCTGGCCTGCGGCCACGAGCAGGTTGTGCGGGCCGTCCCCGATCTGGGGCGCGCCCAGGCCGGCGAAACGGACGCGGAAGATGCCCTTGTGGCGGGTCAGATAGTAGAGGTCTCCCTCGTCGCTGACCGCGACCGCGAGCGCGCTGTCGATCCCTGTAGCGAACGTCGTGGGGACAGTTCCGCCGGGCGCCAGACGGCGGATCCAGCCGCCGCAGAAATCGGCGAAGAAGTAGCTGTCGCGGTACTCGGCCGGGAACTGCTGGACCGGTGGGTCGTAGACCGCGCCGCCGGTAATCGCGCAGCCCTCGCTATGGCGATAGGCGTAGGTCGGCCGGCGATAGGTGGAGCTCGGTTTCGGCCCCTCGATGATCGGCCACCCGTAATTCGCGCCGGCGACCCCGAGGTCGACCTCCTCCCAGTGACTCTCGCCCACGTCGTTGATGAACATCCGGTCGCTGTCGTGGGCGAAGGCGATCTGGAACGGATTGCGCAGCCCGAGCGCCCAGATCGCCCGGTTCAAGCCCTCGGCCACGGCGAAGAAGGGGTTGTCCGGCGGGATCGAGCCGTCGGGCTCGAGGCGCAGGATCTTGCCCAGGCGGGTCGTCAGGCTCTGGGCGTTCTCCGAGACGCCGTTCTCGCCGACCGAGACGTAGAGCTTGCCGTCCGGACCGAACTGGAGCGCGCCGCCGTTGTGGATCTCCGCCCCGAGATTCTCCAAGTCGAGAAGCGGCACCTCGCTCCCGGGCACGGCCACGTCGCCGATCGCCGTGAAGCGGCTCACCCGGTTGTGGATCGCCGGCTGGCGCGCCGCGTAGTAGACGTAGAAAAAGCCGTTGTCCGCGAACGCGGGATCGAGCGCCAGGCTCTGCAACCCGCGCTCGCCGATGTTGCTCACCGCCAACTGGAGCAGGGGCCGAGCCAGGAGGGCTCCGTCCTTGACCACCAGGACCCTGCCATCCTGATGGCAGAGGAAGATCCGCCCGTCGGGCACGAGCGTCATGTGGGTCGCCCGGTGCGGTCCGGTGGTGATCCTGGTCTCGATGAAGCCGACCGGGAGCGTCGCGGCGGCCGCCACGAACGGGGCGGCGAGCGCCAGAGCGAGGATCGCGGCGGCCGCGAG
>DATMZM010000367.1:0-11861 GCA_035607445.1 Thermoanaerobaculia bacterium
CCCCGCTTCTTCTGCCAGAGCATGTCGGTCAGCTCCCAGACCGTCACCAGCCCCTCGCGCCGGTTGAGCTTCTCCATCAGGAGCGCGGGGGTCGAGGTGTACTCCTTGGTCTGGGCGTCGAAGCGGCGCAGCCACTGCCAGCCGCGCTCTTCCGAGCCGGTCTCGGCGAGCGAGCGGGCGAGGATCGCGCCGAACAGCGTCCGCATGGTGCCCGAGGCGAGAGGGTCGCGGATCAGCACCTTGCCGGTGAAGCGGGGCGCGAGCAGGTCGTCCCAATCGTGCGGCGCCTCGGCTTCCGACAGCGCCTGGGAGTTGTAGACGAGGACGGGCGCGGTCCGGTAGAGCCCGAAGTAGAGGCCGTCGTCGCGCCGGCTCTCGGGCGAGATCGCGCCCGCCCAAGAAGGCCGGAACGGCGCGAGCAGCCCCTCGCCCGCGCCCTGCGCGAAGGTCGACTGCGGGCCGCCGTACCAGACATCCGCCTGCGGATTCGCCTGTTCCGAGCGGATCCGGTCGTAGACCTCCTGGGCGCCCATGTCGAGCCAGCGGACGTCGATCGTCGGATGCAGCTCTTCGAAGCGCTTCTCCATCAGGCTCAAGAGGTCGCGGCCATGAGGCGAATAGAGGACGAGCGGCGTCTTGCCGTCGCCCGAGCAGGCCGCAACGAAGAGAAGCGCGACGAGGGGGAGTCTGCGATTCAAAGGAAGGTTCCTCGAGGCGGCGAAGCGCCGCCGAAGCGCGGGGGAGTCTACCCGGTTTCCGGACGGGGGAAGCGCGGCCTGCCTAGCGCAGATAGCCGAGCGCGCGGAGCTCGGCGAGGCCGGCGTCGTTCAGATGGGCGGTTCCCGCGCGGCCGAGACCGAGGCCGGCGACGACCTGCTTGAAGGAAGGGAGCGGGCCGAGGAACGGCGGCTGGCGCGGGGGCGGAGCGGCGAGGACGAGATGGGCGAGCTCGGGGCGCGCGCGGCCGGTATGGAACAGCCGGAGCGTGAGCTCGCCGTGCCCGGGCCGGAGCGCGAAGATGAGCAGATGGGCGCGCCCGGAGACCAGCGCGCGCCGGGTCCTCGGCTGCGGCGGCGACCGCTGGTCGAGGCCGTCCCAGACGGCGAGCGGCGCCACCCGCGAGGTCGGGGGGATCATCAGGCCCGAGACCTCGTCGGGCAGGCGCACGGAATAGGGTCCGCCCAACCAGCCGAGCGCCGCCTGGAGCCGGGCGACGAGCGGCGCGTCGGTTCCATTGGCCGGGCGCGCGTTGCGCATCCCGGGGTCGCGCGCGCGATCGAACACCTGCGCGCGCCGGCGCATGGAATCGAAGACCAGGGAGCGGCTCCCCTGGTCCAGGCGGTAGCGCCGCTCGCGCAGTTGGTAGAAGGAGTTCGAGCCCTCGATCAGGATCTCCCGCGGCTCGACCGGCTTGCCCTCCGCGATCGGGAGCAGCGACCGCCCGGGCAGCGCCGCGATCTCGTCCCGGCCGGCGCCCGCCAGGTCGAGGAAGGTCGGCAGCACGTCGATCCCGGAGGCCGGCGTCTCGATCGTGCCGGTCTTGCCCTCGGGGAGCTTCAGGATCAGCGGCACGCGGACGTTTTCGTCGAAGACCTTGCCCAGACCGTGATCGAGGTTGCCGTGCTCCTGGAACTCCTCGCCGTGATCGGAGGTGACGAGGATCGCCGTGCGCGGCGCGCCCGGGCTCGTCGCGATCGCCCGCCAGACCTCCGCGAGATAGCGATCGGCGCGGCGGATCTCGCCGTCGTACAGAGCGACCAAGCGCGCGACCTCGCGCGGCGGCAGGCGCGAGGGAAACTCGATCGCGCAGCCCTGGCGGCTCACGCCCTCCGGCAGGTAGGCGTTGGCCAACCCCTCCGAGTTCAAGTAGGGCTGGTGGACCTCGTAGGTGTGGACGAAGAGGAAGTAGGGCGCGGTGCGGACGCTCGAGATCCAGCGCGACGCCGGGCCCGCGACCTTGCGCACGTCCTTGGGCTCCCAGGCCGGACCGCGCGTCGAATCGTAGCGATCGAAGCCCTGGGCGAAGCCCCACTCGGGATCGACGAATCCGCCGTCGGTGAAGGCCGCGGTCCGGTAGCCGAGCGCGCGCAGCCGCTCGGCGAGGGTCACCGCCGTGGGGGGCAGCACGTCCGGCAGCTGGAGGACGCCGTGTTGGTCGGGATAGAGCCCGGTCATCAGGCTCGCGGTCGAGGGCAGCGTCCAGGTCGCCGCGGAGAAGGCGTTGCGGAAGAGGAGAGCGCCGCGGGCGAAGCGGTCGAGCTCCGGGCTCGTCTTCCGGGCGTAGCCGTAGGCCGAGAGGTGGTCGGAGCGCAGCGTGTCGATGATGACGAAGATCAGGTTCGGCCGCTCCGTGGCGCTCTCGCCCTGCCGGTAGAGCTCGGCCCAGGCGATCGGGGTCGGCCCGGAGCTCCGAAACGTCAGGTGCCGCTTGCCCTCTCCGGCCGGGACCTCGAGGCGCCGGGTGCGCCAGGCGTCGGTGGCGAGGACTGCGAGGTCGAGCAGCCGCCACGACTCGCCGTTCTCCTCGAGCTCGACGACCAGGCGGTCGGCCCGCGTGTCGAGAGGCGCCGCGACCGCCCCGAACGAGACCTCGAGGCTGGCCGGCTCGGCCCCGAGCGGGAGCTCCCAGGAGACGCCCTCGGTGGTCACCACCGACTCGCGGTCGGAGGTCCCGAGGCGGATCCGATGGAGCTTGCCGAGCCCGATCCTTCGCGTTCCGGAGCCCGCCCAGACGTCGATCTCGGACGGCGCGCTGGCTCCGGCCCGCGCGACCAGCTTCCCGAGCAGCCTCTCGTCCGGGCGCGCCTTCGAACAACCGAGGGCCCAGGCCGCGAGCGCGGCGAGGGTGGCGAGAGCCGGGAGGAGCGTCGCCCCGCGCGCGGCGTTGCGCGCGCGAACGGATGTCATTTCGCCGCGCGCGGCCGGGCCAGCCCGAGCAGGTTGGCGAACAGGCGATAGCCGCCCGGCACGCCCGCCGGCAGCTGCCGGAAAAACGCCAGGCCGGAGTAGACGTACGTCCCCTGGCCGAGCTTCGCGATCAGGAGCCCTCCCTGCTGCTCGGGCTCGCCCGGGTCGGTGAGCGCGAGCAGCGGCGTGTAGGCGGGATCCCAGGTGTGCGCGAAGTAGAGGCCGCGCTCCTGCACCCAGCCCTCCCAGTCGGCCGGGCCGATCCGGTTCGGCGTCGTGAAGACGGGGCTCGCCGGGTCGAGCAGGCGCACCGGCGCGGTCTCGTCGGTCACCCGGTCGTGGGGCCGGGCGATCTCGAGCTTGTACGGCGCGAAGCCGCCGTCGACGAACGGGTACTGCTGGTATTGGACGATCAGGAGCCCGCCGCGCCGGGCGTAGTCGAGCAGGCGCGGATTCGCGGCCGCGAGCGCCGGCTCGGACTCGTAGGCGCGGCTGCCGATGACGATCGCATCGTAGAGGTCGAGATTCCCCTCGGCGAGATCGGCCGGGGTCAACACCGAGATCGGCATGCCGACCTGCGTGAGAGCCTCCGGAACCCGGTCCGCCGCCCCGCGCACGTAGCCGACGCGGGCGAGGCGAGGGAACGCGACGTCGAGGGCGCGGATCTCGACCGCAGCCCGGCGCGGCATGGGCGTCGGCCGGATGTGCGGGTATTCGATCAGAGGCACCGCGAGCTCGACCCGGCCTCCGCCCTCGATCGCCGCGGCGAGAGCCAGCCGGTAGGTGCCCGGCGCGAGCCCCGGCGGCAGGTCGAGGCGGACCTCGAGCGCCTCCTGCTCGCCCGCGTGCGCGAGCGAGAACGGGATCGGCGCGATGGGTTTCCAGGGCGCGGGGAGCGTCGCTTCGAGATTGCCCGCGACCGGCTTTTGCGCGTGGGACACGAGCTCGACCCGAAGGGTCCGCGCCGATCCCGCCTTGCCGGTCTTGGCGCTCGGGGCGGGGAGCGGCCAGACCAGGAGGTCCTCCGCGATCACCACCTCGACCGGAGGCACGATCCGCAACGGCCGGCGGATCTCGCCGAGGGCCTGATCGCGCACCCGCGAGACGACCTCCTTGTCGAGCGTCACGAGGACGCCGCCCAACCGGAAGCTCGCGCGCGCGACGAGCGGCGGCGGCTCGAACGGCTCGCCGCGCACGGTGGCCGCGGCCTCGCTCCAGTCGTAGAGCGCGCCCTGGAGCGGTTTTCTCAAGAAGTAGGGGATCGTCGGCGCGGCGTCCGCCGGCACCGCGGTCTTGAGCTTCCAATCGGCGAGCGCGCCGGGCGCGATCTCCTGCGGCGGGCTCGCGACCTCGGCTCCGCCCCAGTCGGCCGACTGGACGAGGGCGACGCCCGCCCCTTCGAGCTTCGCTCCCCCCGCGCTCCAGAGCTGCGCCTCGACGGCGATCTCCTCGCCGGGCGTCGCCGCCTCGCGCTCGCTCCAGGCGTCGAACGCGATCCCTGCCGCGGCGGCGAGAGCCTCCTCCGCGATCGCGATCTTCTCGTCGATGAAATCCGCGGCCGCCTGAGCTTCCGCCTGGCGCGCCGGATCGAGCAGAGCCCGCGCGGCGCGCAGGTCGCCGAGCGCCCGGGCGAGCGGCGCCGCCGCCTCGCCGATCCGCTCCGGCGCGAGAGTGCGGCGGATCTCCTCGGCCGTCGCCTGGACCGCGGCGAGCTTCGCCTCCACCTGCTTCTTGACGTCGCCGTCCGGCAGGCCGGCCGCGATCGCGGCGAGCCGGGTGTCGACGCCGGAGAAGAGGTCCGGCCCGTCCTTGCCCGCGCCCCCCGCCTCCCAGGCGACCGCGGTCTCGCGCGGTCCGAGGTCCTGCGTGCGCCCCATGTCCTGCGAGCGGTGCTGGCTGCGGCTCGCCCAGGCGAGCTGGAGGATCGACTTGCCGGTGATCGGATCGATCCGCGCGAGCGACTGCTTGAGCGTGGACTCCTTGTCCTCGAAGAAGGTCGAGCGGTAGAGCGTCGACGGCTGCCAGGGCAGCAGGTTCTCCCCGGCGAGGCCCGCATAGGTCGCGTCGCCGGCCGTCTTGTAGGCCTGGTGCGCCGTCCAGCCGGCGGCCTGGTGCTGGCCGTGGTTCGGATGCGGCTCGCCGCGGAAGATCGAGACGATCACCTGCGGCCGGAAGCGGCGGACGATCCGCACCGCGTCCGCGAGCAGCTCCTCCTTCGGCCAGAAGCGGAAGGTCTCGTCGAGGGAGCGCGTGTAGCCGAAGTCGAAGGCGCGGGTGAAGAACTGCCGCGCGCCGTCCACCCGCCGCGCCGCGAGCAGCTCGCGCGAGCGGATCAGCCCCAGGCCGATACCCAGCTCCGGCCCGATCAGGTTCTGCCCGCCGTCGCCGCGCGAGAGCGAAAGGTAGGCCGCCTCGCCGCCGATCCCCCGCGCGACCAGGGTCAGGAGCGACGTGTCCTCGTCGTCCGGATGCGCGGCCACCACGAGCAGCCGCTTGTGCACGGCCAGCCGGGCGAGAGCCCTGTCGAGCGCCGCGAAGCCGCCCGTCGAGGCCGGCTCGAGAGGCGAGATCGAAGACGGAAGCTGCGCGGGAACCGACCCCGGAAGGGCCAGGAGCGCAAGCGCGAGGAGGGGCACGGCGGCGAAACGCGGTCGGGACATTGCGGGGGGCTCCGTGACGAAAAGATGGCGCGGAGGCGAAGTCTACCAGGGGGCCGGCGAAACCGTTGCGACTCGGAGACGGCTGCGGCAGCGTCCGGGCATCGAGATGAGTACACTTCGAAGGCTGCTGCTGCCGTCTTCCCTGGGGAGGTTCCCATGACCCGCTACGAACCAGGCGCCCGTCATCTATCGCTACGAATCGGTCGAGGATCTGCTCGAAGCCGAGGCGGACGAGGGCCGCTTCCCCGATCTCCCGGGTCCGGGATCCGTGCCGCCCACGGATCGGCCGGCGAAGGGTGAATAAGCCCGAGAGATCGGAAGACCTCTACCGAGGAAATCAGGCAGGAATACCCGAGTTATGGCGAAAACGCCCGAATTCGCGGTTCCCCTGAATCTGGAGAAAACGGGCTCAACCTTCAGACAGGACTCGGTTTACGGCCCGCAGGCGCATCGGCCGGATCTGGCGCGGCGTATGCACTCTCCGAATGGCCTTCCAGGCGGCCGCGTACCCGACTGGAAGAGCCGGCGGTCCGCTCACCACCTCCGAGGCGGGCCGCCGGTGTTCTTTTTGGGAAGATCCGCCGTTACGGCGCGTAGCCGGCGGGCGCGCGGACCTCGTAGCCGGCGTGCTTGAGCTTGACCTCGACGGTGCGGAACTTGCCGTCGTTCGACGCGTTCGTCGACTGGTAGGCGAGCAGGTAGCGCGCTCGCAGGTCGCGGTCGATCGCGGCGTAGAGGGTCGAGAGCTCGGTCGCGCCGCGCGGGAAGAGGGCCATGCCGCCGGTCGCCTCGGCCAGCTTCTCGAGCTGATGGTGCGCGGAGAGGTCGCCGCGCGGCAGCGCGAGGCCGATCGCGTAGACCACCACGCCGCTCCTCCGCGCGGCCTCGAGCGCCTGATCGAAATTGAAGCGGCTCGAGCGGTCGCCGCCGTCGGTCAGCAGCAGGAGCGCGCGCGGCCCCGAGAGCCCCTTCATGTAGTCGAGCGTGTAGACCAGGCTGTCGAAGAGCGCCGTGCCACCCTCCGCCTTGAGGCCGGCGAGCCCGGCGGTCAGCCGTTCGAGGTCGTCCGTGAAGGGGACGTCGACCGCCGGCTTCTCGCGGAAGTGGAGGAGCGCCGCGCGGTCTCCCGTCTTGAGCGCGTCGCGGAGGAACCCCGCCGCCGCCTGCTGCACTTCGCCGAGCGCCTGATCCATCGAGGCCGAGTTGTCGAGGAGGAGCGCGGCCCGGATCGGCAGCTTCTCGATCCGCTCGCAGCGCGTCAGCTGCTGCGCCGTCCCGTCCTCGACGACCGAGAAGTCGTCCGCGCCCAAGTTGGCGACCGTCTTGCCCGCGGAGTCGAGCACCTCGACGGGCAGCTCGACCAGACGCACGTCGAGCCGGCCGACTTCGCCGGGCGCGTTCAGGACCACCAGGTCTTCCGCCGAGCGCCCGTCGGCTAAATAGGCGACGGCGCGCACCGAGACGATCGCGTCCCCGGCGGGGAGGTCGAGCGGCTGGAGCCAGGGCGCCTGATAGAGGGTCGCGACGAGCCGGTCGTCGATCAGAAGCTCGAGCCGCTCGAGCGTCTCGCCGTCCGGCACCTTGATCTCGGCTTCGGCGCTCGTTCGGCCGCGGGCCGGTCCCGGCCGCGGCGAGAGGAGGCGGACGGCGAAGCGCTGCGCGCCCTGGTTGAGGGTCAGCTCGTCGCTGCCCAGGAACTCGCCGTGCTCGTCGAACGCGACAGCCTTGACCGTCTGGCCGGCGGGCAGCTGGCCCAAATTGAGCTCGACGCTGAACGGCGGGCGCGCCTTGGTCAGGAGCGCCTTGTCGCCGAGCGAGAAGGTCACCTTGCGCACCCGCGGGTCGGTCTCGGTCTCGAAGCGCACGGTCGAGGTGTGAAGATCACCGGCCGGCGGCACGAGCCGGATCGCCGGCTTGTCGCTCGCGGCCGAGGCATTGGGTGCGGCGGGGGATCCCGCGGCGGCCAGGGCGGCCACGGCTTCGGTCGCGACCGGCGGCACCTCGATCTCGCGCACTTCGCGCACGGCCTTGTGCGTCGCCAGCTCCTCGACCTTCAAGACGAGCGTATAGGTGCCGGGCCGCAGCTCGCGCTCGACGAGGAGCGGCAGGTCGGCCCCCGGCGCGTCGGCCGGCAGGTCGAAGCGGAAGCGGAACGAATCGTGGAGCGCTCCCGCGGCGAGGATCTCGCCGGTGACCATGAACTCGAAGCTCCGGTGGCCCGCGATCTCGGTCGCGGTGGCCCCCGCGGCCGGCACGACGAGGAGCGCGCGCAGGCGGGTATGATTCTCCCGCCCGCCCAGGAACTCGACGGTCGCGATCCGCGCGGGAAGCGGTTTCGCGGTCGGGTCGACGTCGGTCGAGACGGCCTTGAAGCTCGCGATCCACTCGTTGTCGCCCCGTTGCTCCGGCCGCGCCTGGGCGCTCTCGAGGACGCCGATCCGTTCCTCGAGCTTGACCTCTTCGATCGCTTGGACGATGTCCCCGCCGTCCGCGTTTCCGCAGACGGCATAGATCTGGCTGCGGAAGCGACCGTAGTTGTACGGGTCCTGTTGGTCCTGGAAATTCGGCAGGATGATCTGGAAGCCGTCGCTCGGGCGCCAGATCGTGTAGGCCCCGGGTGCGTCCGAACGGACGAAGATGAAGGACGCCGTGCCGATCCCGTTCTTGTCCGTGCGGTAGCGCCAGATCTCGAGCGGATGGATGCCGAGAGCGCAGTCGATCTGACGGCGGGCCGCGGGCTCGCCATGGAGCTGATAGATCCGGCCGCGGTCGTCGAACTTGCCCGCGAACTGCTCCTTGACCTCCTCGAGCCGGCGCCGCCATTCGATCTCGAACTCGTTCCGCGGCGTCTCCGGGTAAGGGTCCCGCGCCTTCCAGAACCCCTGGATGAAGGCGTCGCGCTGGTAGTCCTTCTCGAGCGCCAGGAAGGCCTTCTTCTCCGCCTTGGTGATCAGGAGCAAGACGTCTTCCAGAAACTGGCGATACTGCGGGGCGAGAGCCGAGGTGTCCGCCGCGGGGGACGGACCGGGACCGAAGAAGAGGACGGAAACGGCGACAGCCGCGGCCAGCCGGGCGATTCTCGGGGACATGGCGGAGGAGGTTAGCAAAACCGGGGCCGGAGCCCGGCTCTAGCCCCCCGCGGGCATGAGCGTCAGCCGGTGCTCGGTCTTGCCGGGCAGGAACGGGGTCGGCAGCCCCTCTTCCCAGGCCCGGTTGCCGGCGCGGTAGTAGGGGGAGAGCGGATGGCCGCTCTGGCCGACCGGCATCTCGAAGATCCCCTGGTCCTCGGCGCCGGGCGAGACGACCAGGCGCTCGGATGCGCCGAACGCCGGCCGGACCACGCGGGGCATGTTCTCGTCGCCCGAGAGCCGGCGCGGCGGGACGTCCAAAAAGGAGCCGAGGGCGGGGACGGCGAACGAGATCGGATGCTTGACGCGCGTCGTGTTGAGCTCGCCCCAGGTGCGGTCGGCGAGGCGGGGGCCGAACCCTTTTGCGCGCTCGAGGAAGCGGTCGGCCGCCGAGAGGAGCTGATCGTCCCAGGTCGCGAAACGCGGATCGAGCAGGTGGTCCGGGCGTTTCTGGACCAGCTCCCAGAGCGGTCCCTCGAGCTGGTGCAGGCCGTGGAAGTCGAAATGCGGATCGGCCGCCTTCGCGCGGGCGGTGATCGCGCCGAAGACCTCGTCCAGGAGCTCGAACCGGAAGCTGCGCACGGCGCGATAGGCGACCGAATCGATCGACGCCCGGCCGGTCCAGGTCGACTCGACCAGGCGCTTGAGCTCGGCGCGGTCCGGATGGCCGGCGAGCGCCTTGCCGGTGAGGGCAGAGAGCAGCACGCCCCGCCAGCGCTCGAGGAAGAGCGCACGGTCGTCGAGCTGGATCGCGAGGAGGTCTTTCGGCGTCGCCTTTTCGACCTTCGCGAGGTCGTCGCGGATCTGCCGGGCGCGGGCGCCCAGGTCGTAGCCGCCGTCGCCCAGGAGCGCCAGCCAATCGCCGTCCGTCGTGCGCGCGTTCGCGGTCCAGATCCGGCCGCCCGGAGGATCGACGATCGCCGGCACCTCTTCGGGCCGCAGCCAGCCGTTCCAGCCGCGGGTGCCGTCCGCCCAGGAGGTGGGGAACGAGCCGTCGAAGCCGAATCGCCGGGGCACCGGACCGAGGACCGTCCAGGCGATCCGGCCCGATCGGTCGGCGACCGTGAAGTTCTGCGCCGGAATCCCCGTCCGGTGCGCGACGGCGAGCGCCTCGTCGACCGTCTGCGCCGTTTCGAGCCCGAGGATGCCCAGATTGGCGCCCGCGGGGAAGTGTGCCGTCCAGGCGAGCACCCGCGGCCGGCCCTTCGGGCCCTTGCCGATCACGGGCCCCCAGATCGATTCGAACACCGGCAGATCGTCCGGAGCGCGCCGCCCGCGCACGCGGATTTTCTCGAGCGTGCGCACCAGGCGCCGCGGGCCGGCCGGCGTGCGGTAGACGCAGCAGTCTTCGGGATCGATCATCTCGAGCTCGACCAGGTCGCTCCAATCGCCGTAGCTGTTGGTGAATCCCCAGGCGACGTGGCCGTTCGAGCCGGCGGTGACCATCGGAGTGCCCGGGAGCGTCACGCCGATCACCCGCCGCCCGGTGCCGTCCGGCTCGGTCCAGGCGAGCGAGGCGCGGAACCAGATGTTCGGCACGCCGAAGGGGAGATGCATGTCGTTCGCGAGGAGCGCCTTGCCGTCCGCCGTGTGGGCTCCCGCGAGCGCCCAGTTGTTGCTGCCGAGGAGGGGCTCGCCCTCCTCCGGCTCGGAGATTTCCAATGCCGCGGCCTTGGCCGGCGCGGCCGGAACCGGCTCGCGGCGCAGGTCGAAGACGTCCGGGCCGGGCATCGGCGGCACGGTCTCGGGCCCGCCCCGAAGCGGCGCGTCCCACTCGGTCCCATGGCCCGTCAGGAAGGCGACCACCTGCGGCGGCAGCGTGTCGCGCAAGGTCCCGAAGGTCGCATCGCGCGCGCCCTTGTCGTCCTGGAGCGAGAAGTACATCGCATAGACGACGAGGAAGGAATCCTCCGTCCGCCATTTCACCGGCGGAAGCCGCAGCGCGAGGTACTCGGGCGGCCGGGCGCCGAGCGCGGCGAGCCCCGTGTTGACGCCCTGGGTGTAGGCCTCGAGGAGGCTCCGCTCCGCCGCGGGGAGAGCGGCGACGATGCGCGCGGCGCGCCAGCGAAAACGATGGATACGGTGCTCGCGGTCCACATCGAGGACCGCAGGCCCGAACAGCTCGGCGAGCTCTCCGGCCCCCTGGCGGCGGAGCAGGTCCATCTGGAAGAAGCGTTCCTGGGCATGGACGAAGCCGAGCGCCCGCGCGGCATCGGCCCGGGTCGCGGCGCGGATCGTGGGCACGCCCAGGGCGTCGCGCTCGACCTCGACCGTCGCCGAGAGGCCGGGGACCGCGCTCCGGCCATCGAGCTGCGGCAGGCTCGCCGAGAGCTGGATCCAGAGCCATAGGGAGACGCCACCGAGGATCAGGACGAGGGCGCCGAGCGTCACGCCGAGCCCGATCGCGACCTTGCGCCCCCGGCTGCGGAGCCTGCGGGTGCGCGCGGGGACGGGGGGCTTGCCGGGCGGTTTCGGATCGGTCATCGCATCGTCCTCGCTGTTCGGTCTCGGCGGCTGCCGTGAGAGAGGGCGCAACTGTACCTCGGGCCCGGGCCTCCGGCGGCCGCCCGACTCTACGCACGCGAGCCGGGAAGGGTTGCGGATCGGGCGGCGGGATACACTCCTCCCCCGTGCGGGAACCGACCTTTCCGGATCTCCGGGCCTTCCTCGATCAGCTGCGGCGCGACGGCGACCTGGCGGTCGTCGAGGCGCCCGTCGACGCCCGCCTCGAGGTCGCGGAGATCCATCGCCGGACGATCGCGGCCGGCGGCCCCGCGCTCCTCTTCACGAACGTCCGCGGCAGCGAGTTCCCCCTCGTCACGAACCTCTTCGGCACCGCCCGGCGCGCCGAGATCGCGTTCGGCAAGCGCCCGTTCGCGCTGATCCAACGCCTGGTTTCTCTCGCGCAGGAGATCCTGCCGCCGACTCCGAAGAAGCTCTGGGGCGCCCGCGACCTCGCCGGGGAAGCGCTCCGCGTCGGAATGAAGAATGCGCGCACCGGTCCGGTCGCGGAAGTGGTCTCCGCCGACGTCCGGCTCGATCGCTTGCCCGTCTTGACGACCTGGCCCGAGGACGGCGGCCCGTTCGTCACCCTGCCGCTCGTCTACACCGAGCATCCGGACGGCCACGGCCACAACCTCGGCATGTATCGCCTCCACGTGCACGA
>DATMZM010000128.1:0-6779 GCA_035607445.1 Thermoanaerobaculia bacterium
GATCGGCGGCATCGCGGCGCTGCTGATCCGCCTCGAGCTGTTGACCCCGGCGGGCGACCTGCTCCAGGCCGACACCTACAACCGCGTGTTCTCGATGCACGGCATCGCGATGGTGTTCTTCTTCCTGATCCCGTCGATCCCCGCGACGCTCGGCAACTTCCTCGTGCCCTTGATGATCGGCGCGAAAGACCTCGCGTTCCCGCGGATCAACCTGCTCTCCTGGTACATCTACATCCTGGGCGGCGGCTTCGCGCTCTGGGCGATGATCCACGGCGGCGTCGACACCGGTTGGACGTTCTACACGCCGCTCTCGACCAACTACGCGAAGGGCCAGGTCGTGGCGGCGGCGCTCGGCGTCTTCATCGCCGGCTTCTCGTCGATCCTGACCGGCCTCAACTTCATCGTCACCATCCACCGCATGCGCGCGCCGGGCATGACCTGGTTCCGGCTGCCGCTCTTCATCTGGGCGCACTACGCGACGAGCCTGATCATGGTCCTCGGCACGCCGGTGATCGCGATCACCACGGTCATGGTCGCCGCCGAGCGCGTGCTCCACCTCGGCCTGTTCGATCCCCGGCTGGGGGGAGATCCGGTGCTCTTCCAGCACCTGTTCTGGTTCAACTCCCACCCGGCGGTCTACATCATGGTGCTGCCGGCGATGGGCGTGATCAGCGAGCTGATCGCGGCGTTCGCGAGGAAGCCGATCTTCGGCTACAAGGTCGTCGCCTTCGCGTCGATCGGGATCGCGGTCCTGGGCTTCCTGGTCTGGGGCCACCACATGTTCGTCTCCGGCCAGTCGATCTACACCTCGACGGTGTTCTCGATCCTCTCGATGCTGGTCGCCATCCCGTCCGCGGTCAAGGTCTTCAACTGGACGGCGACTCTCTACGAGGGCTCGGTGTCGTGGGAGACGCCGATGATCTACGCTCTCGGCTTCGTCGGCCTGTTCACGATCGGCGGCCTGACCGGGGTGATGATCGCGACGCTCGGCATCGACGTCCACCTCCACGACACCTACTTCATCGTCGCCCACTTCCACTACGTGATGGTCGGCGGCACGATCATGGCCTACTTAGGCGGCCTCCATTACTGGTGGCCCAAGATCAGCGGCCGGCTCTATTCGGTCTTCTGGTCGAAGGTCTCGGCGATCCTCGTCTTCGTCGGCTTCAACCTGACCTTCTTCCCCCAGTTCATCCTCGGCTACCTCGGCATGCCGCGCCGCTACTGGAGCTATCCGGACGAGTTCCAGGTGCTCAACATCTTCTCGACCGCGGGCGCGAGCGTGCTCGGCGTCGGCTACCTCTTGCCGGCGTTCTACCTCGCCTGGTCGATGCGCTACGGCGAGAAGGCGGGCGAAAACCCGTGGGGCGCGGCGGGCCTCGAATGGCAGACCAGCTCGCCGCCGCCGACGTTCAACTTCGACGAGGTGCCCGTCGTCACCAGCGGGCCCTACGACTTCCGCGAGCGCCGGCCGCTCGCCGCGACGACGGAGGCCGCCCTTGTCTAGCTCGGCGAGCGCAGCGCCCGCTTCGCCCTCGGAGATCGCCGCGAGCCTCGCCAAGGCGGGCGTGCACGATCACCACCCAGCGCTCCAGCACCATTTCGACACCCTGGCGCAGCAGAAGGAGTCGGCGACGCTCGGGATGTGGATGTTCCTCGTCACCGAGGTGCTGTTCTTCGGCGGCCTGTTCGCGACCTACGTGATCTATCGCCTGCGCTTCCCGGGCGTCTTCGCCGAGGCGAGCCACAAGCTGAACGTGATCGCCGGCGGCTTCAACACGGCGGTCCTGATCTGCAGCTCGCTCACCATGGCGCTCGCGATCCGGTCGGCGCAGGTCGACAGGCGCAAGGCGATCGTCTTCTGGCTGATCCTGACCGTGTTCCTGGGCTCGACCTTCCTCGGCGTCAAGGCCTACGAGTACCACCACAAGTACGTCGAGCACCTCTGGCCGTTCACGGGAGATTTCGACCGGGGCGAGTTCACGCCCGGCCACGGCCGCGCGGCGCAGATCTTCTTCTCGCTCTACTTCGTGATGACCGGCATCCACGCCCTGCACATGGTGATCGGCATCGGCCTTTTGATCTGGCTGATGTTCCCGTCGTGGCGGGGCCGGTTCGACTCGACCTACCACAACCCGCTCGAGATGACCGGCCTGTACTGGCACTTCGTCGACATCGTCTGGATCTTCCTCTTCCCGCTGCTCTACCTGCTGGGCGCCCACGCGCGCTGACACGGACTCAAGGGACGAAGCCCATGCCGGAACACGTCTCCTCCGTCAAGTCCTACGTCGGGATCTTCCTGGCGCTCCTGGTGCTCACCGGGATCACGGTCTGGGTCGCCGAGCTCGACCTCGGACCGGCGAACGACGTCGTGGCGCTCGTGATCGCGGTCACCAAGGGCACCCTCGTCGTGCTCTTCTTCATGCACGTCAAGTACAGCACGCGGCTGACCAAGCTGACGGTGATCGGCGCGTTCCTCTGGCTGATCCTGCTGATCGGGATCACGCTCTCGGACTACGCCTCGCGCGGCGCCTCCGACCGCGTCCGCGGCGCCCCGCCCGAACAGCCGATGCAGCCGATCGCGGGCGAGATCGGGGATCCGGGCGTGCGGTAGCGGCGGCCCGATCCCCCATGCGCCGCAACCAGACCCTCCTCGACCTGCTCCTCGAGCTCCAGGTGCTCGACCGCGTGCCGCGCAGCGGCTACTTCCTGCGCGGCGTGCCGGACGGCGAGAGCGTCACCGAGCACAGCTGGCACGTCGTCTTCCTGGTCTGGGCGCTGGGATCGAGAATCGAGGGCATCGACCTCGCCCGCGCGATGGGCATCGCGCTCGTCCACGACCTGGGCGAGCTGCGCGTCGGGGACCTCCCCCGCGTCGCGCGCGACTACTTCCCCGAAGGGGCGAAGAAGGCCGCCGAGTCCGCCGCGGTGGCCGACATCCTGGCGCCGCTCCCCGCAGAGGCCCGCGCTCTCTACGACGACTACGAGCGCGGCGAGAGCCCGGAGGCCCGCCTGGTCAAGGCCTGCGACAAGCTCCAGATGATGCTCAAGGTCTCGGTCTACGAATCCTGGAAGCTCGGCAACCTCGCCGAGTTCTGGCAGCACCCCGACAACTTCCCGGACTCCTCCTTCGCCGAGGTCCACGCTCTGTTCGAAGAGCTGCTCGCCCGCCGGCGGGAGTGATCTTCAGCCGAGCCGGGCCGCGAGAGCGTCCGCCAGACGCTCCGCGGCTTCGGGCGCTTCCTCGAAGAAGAGCCGGGGCTCGATCAGCTCGAGCTCCATCAGGCGCGGCCTGCCCTCCGCGTCGGGGGTCATGTCGACGCGGGCGTAGAGGGGGAGGGGGAGGGGCTCGCCCGCCGCGGGATGAAGCTCGGCGAGCGCCGAGAGGACCCGGCGCGCGAGAGCGATCTCGGCCTCGGAGGGCTCGACGCGCGGCGCGACCTCGACGCCGTCGTACTCCGGGGCGAGGACCGCCGGCCGCTTGACCGCGTGCGTGACCTTGCCGCCGAGGACGAGGAGCGAGCGCTCGCCGTAGGAGTCGACCGCCGGCTGGAAGGGCTGGATCATCGCGTCGCCCGCCGCGGTGAGCGCGGCCAGGTGGGCGCGGGCTTCGGGGCTCGCCCCCTCCCGGTGGCGCGCGGTGCCGTGGGCCGAGGCGCTCACGACCGGCTTGATCACCACGTCCCGCCAGCCCCGTCGCCTCAGCTCCGCCGCGAGATCGAACGCGGCCCCGCGCGCCGCCCAGAGCGTCGGGATGATCGGAACGCCGCGGGCTTCGAGATCGCGCAGGTAGGTCTTGCGCGCGTTCCAGGCGACGAGCGCCGGAGGGTTCCAAAACGGCCGGCGCGCCGCTTCCCGCTCGACCCAGAGGAGGAACTCCGGCAGCCGCAGGTGGTAGTCCCAGACCGAGCGCAGGAGGATCGCGGCGGTCGCCGGCACCGGGTCCCGATCCCAGACGAACGGCCGGGCGGAGAGGCCCCGGCGCGCGAGCGCGGCGATCAGCAGGCCGTCCTCCGGATGGAGATCGGGAACTTCGCTCGAGGTGGCGAGCGCGACGTCCACGCGAGCGATCTTAGCCCGCCGCTCGTGCCCCGGAGCGCGCGAACCGGTATGCTGTGCTTGCTGACATGCAAACGCGTTCTGGTGCCGGGCCGCGGACGGCCGGGGAGCGAGCTTGGCGGATCGCGACCGCCCTCTCGGTCGCTCTCTCGGCGCTGATCCCGCTCCTCAACCTGAGGAAGCTCTGGCCGTTCATCTCCGAGATGCCGGTCTGGGACCAGTGGAGCTCGCTCGACGTCTGGCTGGCGCACGACTTGGGCCAGCCGGTCCTGCCGCACCTGCTCACCAACTACAACGGGCATTACAACCTGGTTCCGCGCTTCGTCTTCTACGGGCTCGGCCTGCTGACCCGCTGGAACCTGCACGCCGAGGCGATGCTCTGCTACCTCGCGGCGGCCGCCCTCCTGATCCTGTTGCTCCGCATGGTCTGGGAGGTCCGGCCGCGCCTGCTCCTCGCCGCCGCGCCGATCTCCGCCTACCTGTTCTCGCTCGCGCAGTTCACCAACTTCCTCTACGGCTACCCTTTCGGGCAGTGGCTGGGCCAGCTCGGCGCGACCGCCGCGATCTACCTTCTCACCCGGCCCGGCGCGAGCCGCCGCGCGTTCCTCGGCGCCGTCGCCTGCGGCCTGCTCGCGACGTTCTCCTACGCCTCGGCGATCGCGATCTGGCCGGCCGGCCTCGCGATCCTCTTCGCCCGGCACCGGTTCCGCCCCCCTCGGGTCCGCGTCGGCGTCTGGCTCCTGCCCGGAATCGTCGCCTTCGTCCTGGCCGGTGTCGGCTCCCGAGCGATCGGCGCGACCGTTTCCACGCGGATGATCGCGCCGTTCTTCCTCGCCGCGATCGGCCATCCTCTGGGGATCGGGATGCGGCCGAATCTCGCCACCGCGCAGGTCCTCGGCGTGCTGCTGCTCCTCGCGTTCGCGGCGCTCGTCGCGATCCGGGCGTTCAAGGATCCCTCGGATCCCCTCCTTCCGCGGTGGGGCGGCTATGGCCTGTTCGCGATCGGCTCGGTGCTCCTGATCGCGATCGGACGGAGCTATGTGGGGGCGGAACAGGGCCTCGCGTCCCATTACGTCACGGCGGCCTCCCCCTTGCTCTTTTCCCTCCTGGTGCTCGCCTTCGAGAGCCTCGAGCGGGTGGCTTCGGGGAGCGTCGAGCGGCGGCGCTCGGTGCTCGCGGCCGCCGGGGCGCTCGCGATCGTCGGGGCGGCTTTGATTCAAACGGCCCTTTGCGCCGCGGCGATCTTCCCGATCCTGCGCGGTTGGATGCGGGCCAGCGTCGTCCACGACTTCCGCCTCGCGGAGGGCTTGGCGACGGACGAGGAGATCCACCAATCCCACCATCCCTCCGCGCCCTACGTGCGCGCCCTGCTCTGGACGATGCGCGCGAACCGGATCGCCTGGTTCGCCGTCGAGCCCTCCGCGAGCACGATGCAAGGGTCCGTCGACCGGTTCGGCGACGCACCGCTCCCCGCTTCGAAGGCGGTGACGTCCCGGGGGGACGCCTGGTCGCTCACGGGCTGGGCGGTCCAGACGCGGGGGGACCTGCCGATCTCGCGGGTCGACCTGGTGCTCGACGGCGCTCCGGTCGCGCAGGCGTCCCTCGGGCTCGAGCGGCCGGACGTCGAGGAGCGTTTCGGCATTCCGCGCTTCCGCGCGAGCGGCTGGCGTCTCGAATTTCCGGCGGCGGCCGTCGCCCCGGGCGAGCACGAGGTCCGCGTCGTCGCGAGCGATCGCGCGGACCACAAAAGAGAGCTCGGCGAGATGACGGTCACCGTCCGGGCGCGGTGAGCCGGCCCCGCGGCCCGAGATCCCGAGAGCGCCGGCGCGCCCCGAGCGCTCTCAACGAACGGGGATGCCCCGTGTCTCTCCATCCGATATCCTTCGGTCTTCCAGAGAGAGAGCGCGAGGAGCTTTTATGTCCGCTTGTCCCAAGTGTGGCTCGCCGCTCGCCGGCGGCGAAACGGAATGCCCCGCGTGCGGCGTCATCCTGGCCAAGGCGCGCCCGACGTCGGCGCGGGTCACCCCGGTCGCCGTGCCCCTCCCCGCGCCTCCGCCCGCGGCGGAAACGGTCTACGGCGGCCCGGAGCCCGCGGACGCCCCGGGAGCCGTGGCGGCCGCGATCTCGCCCCAGACCCTCGAGGCCCTGACGCGGCTCCGGCCCTGGCTGCGCTTCATGGCCGGCTACGGCTTCGTCGTCTCGGCCCTGATGGCCTGCGCCGCGTTCGTCAGCCTGTTCGCGGCCTTCTCGAAGCCCCAGCTGCTGGCCGTGACGATCGCTTACGGTCTCTACAGCGTGATCGGATTCTCGGTCATCGGGCCGTTGCATCGCGCGTCCGACGCGATCCTCCAGATCTCCGCGCTCGGGCCGCGCGCCGCCGTCGAGGCCTTCGCGGTCGAGCAGGGAGCCTTCTGGCGGCGCATCGGTCTGGTCACCGCGATCTCGCTCGGCCTGGCGCTCCTGCTGCTCGCCCTGGCCGGCCTCCTGTTCGGAGTCCTCCGCGCGTCCGGAGGCCTGCGCTGACGCCCCCGGCGCCCGCCCGCCCCCGGGGCCGGCTGGGGAAGCGCGCCTGGCAGGCTGGAATCGCCCTCTCCCTCGCGCTCGCGGCGGCGATCCCGGCCCTCTGCCTGGCGAAGCTCTGGCCGTTCCTGGGCGAGATGCCGACCTGGGACGAGTGGAGCGTCGTCGAGGTCTGGAGCGCCCACTTCGGCGGCCGGCCG